>JAHWJX010000025.1 GCA_019348195.1 Pseudomonadota bacterium
CGGCCCGGCCAGCTTGTTGTGGGCGTAGGAGTAGAACCACAGGGTGTGGGTCTCCTCCTCATGATAGGAGTTCATCGGCTGGAAATGGCCGGCGTCCGGTCCGGTCAGGCCCAGCATGCCGATACGGTCGTCTCCGATGGCCTTCCACATGCGCTCTTCGACTTGGGCGTGGTCCATCTCGGCCATCGGGGGCTCCTGTTTTGCGGTTCGGTGGGGTGAACCCCCCACCCCTGGGGCGGTTCCTCCCGCCCGCGTCCCCGCCCGTCGAAGACCGTCCTACTCTTGAACGCGGGAGGATCACGGGCGCCGGTCGGCTCTTCGCAAACCTCCGGCGCCCGATCGCGGGCCGCGTCGCGACGGGGGGGTTTGGCCTTCGGTCAGCACGGCCATAAAGAGCTTGACCCTTCCGGAGGCGCGATGTCTCGTTCGGCCACTTGGACACCAGCCGCCATCCCGTCTCAAGCCGGCCGCCTGGCCGTGGTCACGGGCGCCAACAGCGGCCTGGGCTTTCACACCACCCTCGGGCTGGCGCGGGCGGGCGCCGAGGTGGTCCTGGCGGTGCGCGACGTGAACAAGGGGTTGGCTGCAGCCGACGCCGTCCGACGGGAGATCCCGCGGGCACGCTTATCGGTGGAGCGTCTGGACGTGGCGGCGCTGGACAGCGTGCGCGCCTTCGCCGAGCGCTGGGGCGGGCGGTCCCTGCACCTGCTGGTCGCGAACGCGGGCGTGATGGCTGTGCCAGTGCGCCAAACCACGCCCGACGGGTTCGAGCTCCAGTTCGCGACCAACTTCCTGGGGCATTTTGTGCTGGGCGCGCTGATGCTGCCCTATCTGCGGGCCGCGTCGGCCGGCCGGCTGGTGACCCTGTCCAGCCTGGCCCATCTGAGCGGCCGGATCGCTTTCGGCGACCTGCAGGCGGAGCGCGGCTATCAGCCGTGGAAGGCCTACGGCCAGTCCAAGCTGGCGATGCTGATGTGGGCGCTGGAGCTGGAGCGGCGGAGCGCACGCGAGGGCTGGGGCGTGACCGCGCTCTCCGCCCACCCGGGCTATGCGCGCACCGAGCTGATGACGACCGGCCCCAACCTCGGAAAGCCCGTGCCGGCCCTGGCCCGGCGTGCGGTGCGGTGGGTGGAACCGCTGATCAGCCAGTCGGCCGGCGACGGCGCCTTGCCGGTGCTGCGCGCCGCGACCGATCCCACGGCGCAGGCCGGCAGCTACTGGGGGCCGGCCGGGTTCATGGAGCTGACCGGCCCTCCCGAGCCGGCCAGGATCGCGGCGCATGCGCGGGACGAAGCGGCGGCGCGGCGGCTCTGGGACGAGTCCGAACGGCTGGCGGGCGTGCGCTGGGGCTGAACCCTGGGTCTCGTTCAGCAGGCCCAGCCCGCGCGCCGCCACAGGCAGATCCTGTGCGCGGGTCTGTAGGGCCGCCAGGTCGGCCCGCGACCAACTGGGAACACCCTTGGCGCCACCGGATCAGACCGCGGGTGATCGGGGGCGGATGGTCCCGTGCCTGTTCTTTGCGGGCCTATCTCGGCGAAACCGGCCCAGCATCCACCCGCCGCAGCAGACCAGGCCGCACGGCCCCGGGGAGCACGGATCCGGGCTCCTGTTGAGCCCGCCGCTGTAGGCCTGCGGCCGAACAGGCGCGGTCGAGCCGCGGCCGGCCATGCGCTCCAGCCAGAGGCGGCCTCATCCACGCGAAGCGGCTCTGCGTCCGCGCCAGACGACCTCGCTCCGCCCGCCGGCATACCTAGGGCGGTTCGCCTCCGCCGATCCGGGTCTCCGGTGGAAGGTCTGGAGGTCGGGCGGGGTCGTGCCTCGAAGCTTGCGCCCGGGCGGACAAGGGCGGCAAGCCGGTCCTAGCGGCCCGTCCGAACCCCCAGCAGATTGACCAGGTGAACCAGGAGCAGCATGGCTCCGGCCGCGCTTAGCAGCATCAGGAAACGCCAGGGCGCCAGGCGTGGTCCTCGGTGGAGATCGGGCGGACGGGCGCCCCTCCACCCGCAAAAGAGGGTCAGCCCAAGCGTGGTCGCCAAGAGCGACAGCGTCACAGCCAGCGACACAATGGACCTCGCAACACGGCGTTAACTTTAACCTCTCGTTAACCCTTTCGGCCGACTACGGAAGGAAGGGCCGACTTTGTCCACAGAAGATGGGCGACCCGCAATATCTTGGGGTGCGACCTGCTTTTCACCCCACGAGTCGACGGGTAGCGTCTGAGTAGGACCGGGGAGCATGATTCGATGAGCGCGAACGCGCCGTGGAGCGTGAAGGGGATCGACCCCCAAGCGCGCGAGATCGCCAAGGATCTTGCACGACGCTCGGGCCAGACCCTGGGCGAGTGGATCAACTCCATGATCATCGAGGGCGGCAAGGGTGAAGCCCCGCCGCCCGCCGCCCGTCTCGAGTCTGAGCCGGGCCGCATCTCCGCCCGCGAGGATCGCCGCCCGGAGCGTGAAGCGCCCCGCGAGCGTGAGGCCCCCCGAGATCGGGAATATGCCCGAGAGCCGGCCTACGCCGACCAGCGCGACGCCTTTTTCGACGAGTACCGGCAGCCGGAGCCGGAGCGCTATGCCGAACCGCGAAGCCGCCGGGCGACCGCGGGGCTGTACCCCGAGGCGCCCCGGGCGGCGCCCCCGGCCCGCTCGCGCTTCGATTTCGAGGATCTGGGCGTTGACGAGCTGACGCGGTTGGCGCGTGCGGTTGAGCGGTTGGGCTCGCGGGTCGAGCAGGCCGACGGCCGCACCACCATGGCGGTGACCAGCGTGGACCAGGCTGTGGCCGGGGTGCTCAGCCGGCTGGAGATGGTCGAGCGCGACCAGAGCGCGGTGGTCTCCCGTCTCGAGTCTGCGGTCGAGGACCGCCTGCGCCGCCTGGAGGAGAACGAGGGCGGCTCACGTCAGCTGGAGGCCGTGCGCCAGCTGGAAAGCGCGCTGGGCAAGGTGGCCCTGCAGCTTTTCGAGGGGGAGCAGCGCACCTCCGCCGCGGTGGCGGACCTGCGTCATGGTCTCAAGGATGTGGACTCCCGGGTCGAGCGCGTGGCCGGGGAGATCCGGGCCGATGTCCGCGAAAGTCTCAGTGAGAGCGAGGCCCGCGTCCGCGCCGCGCTTAACGAGATCCGCGAGGAGGGCAAAAGTGCGGAGCACCGCGCCCGCGCCGCCTTCGCCGTGCTGCGGGAGGAAATCAACGAAGGCGACAATCGCGCCCGCGCCTCGGCCGAGGCGCTGCAGGTCCAGATCGAGGTCAATGAAACGGGGGCTCGCGCCGCCCTGGAGCAGGTCCGCGCCGAGCTGCACCAGCAGCTGGAGCGTGAGGCGGCCGGGACGCAGAACACCCTGGGCGAGTTCCGGGGCGAGCTCGGCGAAATCGAGACCCGGACCCGCCGTACGGTGGACGACCTCAAGAACCGGGTGGAGCGGGCCGAGCAGCGCGCCGCTGCAGCCCCGCTCCTGCCGCCGCGGCCCCAGCCGGAGCCAGGCGTTCTGGTGGAGCAGGTGGTGGCCCGTGTGGCCGAGCGGCTGGAGCGAGCCGAGGACAAGACGGGCGAAGCCTTGCGCTCGCTCGAAAGCTCCTTCGCCGCCCTGGACCGGCGGCTGCAGGCGGCCGAAGGCCAGCTGGATCCCAGGGCCGCCGCCGCTCTGGAGGAGCAGGTCGGCGCGCGCTTTGAAAGCCTCGCCGCCGAGCTGACCAGCCAGATGGAGGCGGCGCGCCATGAGATGGCGGACCGTCTGACGGATGTCGCCGACAATCGTCGGCTTGACGAGATGGAAGCCGCGCTTCGCGACCTGCAGCGTCACGCCGAGGCGGCCGAACGGCGCCAAAGCGACGCTATCGAGCGCATGGGCCGCGAGGTCATGCGCGTCACCGAGGCGCTCAACGCCCGCGTGGCGGGGGTCGAGGTCCAAACGGGCGAAACGGTGGCCCGCCTCAGCGAGCAGCTCGGCGCCCGTCTGCTGGAAGTGGAGACCGGGACGGACCGCGCCGTGGCCGAAACGGTTCAGAAGCTCGACACCCGCGTGGGCGCCCTGGAGACCCAGACGGGCGAGATCGTCTCGCGCGCCGCCGAGGCGCTGACCTCGCGACTGGCCGGCGCCGAGGTCCAGTTCGGGCAGGCCGCCGAGGCGCTGGGCGCTCGGGTCGCCGCTGTGGAGACCCAGGTCGGCCAGACCGTGACGGAGGCGACCGAGACTCTCGGATCCCGCGTGGCCGCGGTGGAAGCCAAGGCCGACGAGGCTGTGGCCCGCGCCGCCGAGGCCCTGACATCGCGGGTGGCCGGTGTGGAGGCTCAGGTCGAGCAGGTCGCGGAGGCGCTGGGCGCCCGCGTGGCCGCCGCCGAAACCCAGGTCGGCCAAGCCGTGCTGGAGGCGACCGACCTCCTTGGGTCCCGCGTGGCCGCAGTAGAGTCCAGGGCCGATGAGGCCGTGGCCCGCGCGTCCGAGGTTCTCACCAGCCGCGTGGCCGAACTGGAGGCCGAGCTGGCCGATCAGGGCCGGCGCACGCTGGAGCAGGTCACGGACGCGCTGCACGATCGCCTGGCCGGGGCGGAGACCCAGGCGGGCGAGGCTGTGGCGCGCGCCACCGAGGCGCTCACCGCCCGCGTCGAATCCGTCGAGGCCCAGACCGGCGAAGCCGTGGACCGCGTGATCGGCATCGTCGAAAAGCGCCTGCAGCGCACGGACGAGACCCAGGCCGCCGCCCTGGAGACTCTGGGCGGCGAAATGGCCCGCATCTCAGAGCGGCTGGCCGATCGCATCGACAACGCCGAGCGCCGCTCGGCGGAAGCCATCGAAGAGGTCGGCGACAAGGTCGGCGAGGTCAGTGAGCGGCTGAATCAGCGCTATGAGCGCGCGGCCACCAGCCTGTCGGAGCGCATGCGCGAGAGCGAGGAGCGCCTCGCCCGCGTGCTGGAGGAGACCCGCGCGCGCCTGGACGCGCGCCTGGCCGAAGCCCAGCGCGGCCTGATGGACACCATCGACCACCGGGTCGGGAGCTCCGAGCGCGGCTTCAGCCAAGCGCTTGAGTCCAAAGTCGGCGAAGTCGCCCACAGCCTGTCCGGCCGCCTGGACCAGGTCGTCGCCGAGGTCCGCCGCGAGCTCGTCCAGACCGTCGATGCTCGCGTGGGTGAAACGGAGCGCGGCTTCGTTGAACGGCTGGAGCTCTCCGTCGGCGAGACCCGTCGCGACCTGACCCAAACGCTGGACGCCCGTGTGGGCGAGACCGAGCGCGAACTGGCCGTTCGCTTGGAGCGCACCGCCTGGGAGCAGCGGGGGTTGGTCGAGGCGCTGGACGCCAAGGTCGGCGAAACCGAACGCGGGTTCGCCGATCGCCTGGAGCAGACGGTGGGCGAGACCCGCCGCGAACTGGAGCAGGCCGTCGGCGCGCGGCTCGGCCAGACGGAGCGAGAGCTGGCCAGCCGGCTTTCCGAGACGATCGAGCAGACCGAGCGTGACTGGTCCCAGTCGCTGCAAGCCGCCGTGGCGGAGCCTCGCAGCATCATCGCCGATCTCGAGCAGAGGCTGGACCAGACGGAGCGCGACGCCTCCGACCGGCTGCAAAGCTCGCTGGCCCAACTCGTCTCGCGGGTGGACCAGGTTTCAGTGGAGGCGCTGGACGAGTTCAAGTCCGATCCGGCCGACCTGACGCCGCCGGAGACCGACCTGCAGGCCCAGGCTGGTGCGGTGGACACCATCCCCGCTGGAGGCGAGGAAGACGACGACCTCCAACCCTTCTCGGCCTTCGCCACGGCGGACGGGTTCCGTCACGCCCCGCTGGAGCTGGACGATCCCTTCGTCCCGGCGGCCATCCCGCCGGTGGTGACCACCGTTCTGGCGGAAGCCGCCGAGCCCGAGCAGCCGGTCGTCTATGCGGCGCCGGCGGTTGAAGCCGCCCCGGCTGAACCCGCTCGGGCTGAACCCGCTCCGGTCGAAGTCGCGGCGGCCGAGCCGGCCCCGACCCCGGCGAGCCTCATGGACGAGGGTTACGGCGCCGATTTCCACGTCGACGACGAGTTCGTGACGGCCACGCCGGCTCCGGCTTTGGCAGCCGCCCCGCCCGTCGAGCCCCCGGCCCCTGCGGCGCCCGCGGAGGAGTGGAGCTTCGAGGTGGAGCCGATGGAGGCGGCCGGGCCGGAAGGGTTCGCCTCCAAGCCCGCCGCACCGCAGGGCGAAAGCGCCCCCGTCGAGCCCGCCGCAACCCTGTCGCCCACCCGCCGGCTGATCGAGGAGGCCCGGGCCAAGGCCAAGGCCGCCAGCGAAGACGGCAAGCCGGCCCGCAAGGGCAAGGTCTCCGCGCTGGACCTGGGACCCCCGCCGCCCATGATCGGACTGCGCGGCTCGGGCCTGCGCGCGCCCAATATGGGCGGTCTCCTGGGCCGCCTAGGCAAGAAGAAGGAGGACAAGGACGCCTCCACCGTGCGCACCACGGCGCTCGTGGCGGGGGTCAGCTTCGCCGCCAGCGCCATGTTCGCAGGCACCTGGCTGCTGAACGAGAAGGGGGACGGGACGGAAGCGGAGACCTCCGCCAAGGTCGCGGCTGGACCCGCCGCCCCGTCCCAGAGCGCGACGCCCCTGGCCGCCTCCCTGGTGGTGACCAGCCCCAACGCCACGGCGGCCGCCGTGGCCCCGCCCACGCCCAACCCGGACGGGCCCCTGCTCTATGCGGGCGCGGTGCGCGCCTTTCAGGCCGGCCAGAACGAAGCGGGCCTGCGCGACCTCCGCATCGCGGCGGAGGGCGGTCATCCGCCCGCCCAGCTCTACCTCGCCACCCTGTACAGCGAAGGCCGGGGCGGGCTGCAGCGCGACCCCGTGCAGGCGCGCCGGTGGACGGCCAGCGCCGCGGCGCTGGGCAATCGGACGGCCATGCACAACCTGGCCATGTCCTTCGTGGAAGGGGAGGGCGGCGCCACCGATTACGCAGCGGCCGCCCAGTGGTTTCGGCGCGCGGCCGACCTCGGCCTGACCGACAGTCAGTACAACCTCGGATACCTGTTCGAGCAGGGCCGAGGCGTGCCCCCCAACCCGACCGAAGCCTATAAATGGTATCTGATCGCGGCCCGCCTGGGCGGCGACGCTGAGGCCCGCTCCAGCGCGGAGCGGTTGCGGCCCACGCTGACGCCGGTGGCCCAGGCCACGGCCGAACGCACCGCCCTGGCTTTCCGTCCGGCGGCGACGCCGATCCCGGCCGCCGCGCCCGCGACAACGGTGCAGCCCCAACTGGCGGCGGCGCAGCAAGCGCTGTCACGGTTGGGCTACTATCGCGGGCCGTCCGACGGCGTGCCCTCGCCTGCGCTCAGTCGCGCCATCGCGGCCTGGCAGAGCAGCGCCGGGCTGGAGCCCACGGGAGTCGTCACGGGCGACACGCTGCAGCGGCTGCAGTCGGCGGCCGGTTAGGGGTTCCACGCCCGCCCCGTCCGGGTGCTAAGGACAGGGCGTGGACGTCTACCTCCCCATCGCCGAGATTTCGGTCAACGCGCCCCTGCTGGTCGCGTTGGGGGCGGCCGTGGGATTCATCTCCGGCCTGTTCGGCATCGGCGGCGGGTTCCTGATGACGCCGGTGCTGGTGCTCATGGGCGTGCCGTCGGCGGTGGCCGTGGCCAGCGAAGCGAACCACGTCACCGGCTCTTCGGTCTCCAGCGTGATCGCCTATCGCCGGCGCAGGGCGGTCGACTTCCGCATGGGGGGGGTGATGGCCGCCGGAGGGGCGATCGGCTCCTTCATGGGGGTCGAGGTGTTTCGTTGGCTGCGGCTGCTGGGCCAGGCCGATCTGGTGGTCTCGCTCTCCTATCTCGTGTTTCTGAGCATCATCGGCGCCTTGATGCTTTCGGAAAGCCTGGGACAGGTGCTTCGGCGCCGGCGCGGCGAAGCCCTGACCAGGCCCCTGCGCGCCCGCCGGCCCGGCTGGCATCGCCTGCCTTGGCGCATGCGCTTTCCGCGATCGCGGCTCTACATCAGCGTGATCCCCCCCGTGCTGCTGGGCGTCGGCGTGGGCGTGCTGTCCGCCATCATGGGCGTGGGCGGCGGGTTCATCCTGGTGCCGGCCATGATCTACCTGCTCCGGATGCCCGCCAGCGTGGTGGTGGGCACCAGCCTGTTCCAGATCGTCATCACCACGGCCATCACCAGCGTTCTCCAGGCCGGACGCAATCAGACGGTGGATGTGGTGCTGGCGACCTTGCTGCTCGTGGGCGGAGTGGTCGGCGCCCAGTTCGGGGCGCGGCTTTCCATGCGTTTCCGCCCCGAGACGCTGCGGGCGGTCCTGGGCCTGATCGTGCTCCTGGTGGGCCTGCGCATGGGGCTCAGTCTGATCGTCCGGCCGGAGGACATGTTCCAGCTCGCGCCGGGAGGCTCCTAGGTGGGCGTCGCGCTTCCGCCTCCACCGCCTGCGCCGGTCGTGCTCGCGCCCCCGCCGGCCAGGGTCAGCGCGGCCCTGACGGACACACGAATCCAGGTCAGCTCCGACTTCCGCGGCGCGCGCATCGTGCTCTACGGGGCCGTGTTCGACCCAGAGCGTGCGCGGCACGACGTGGTGGTGGTGGTTCGCGGTCCGGAGGAGCCGGTGCGCATCGTGCGGAAGGTTCGCATCGCCGGCCTGTGGCTGAACACTCCGCCCGAGGTCTTCCGCGGCGCGCCCGGTTATTACATGGCCGCCTCCAACCGGCCCTTGGCCGAGGTGACCGGCTTCGCCTGGAGGCGGCGCCTCAGGCTGGGGGTGGACAACATCGCCCTGGAGCAGGAGGCGCAGCGCACGGAAACCCTCTACGGCGTCGAGGGCGTGCTCGTGAGCCCTCTGGAAGAAGACTACTTCGACTTCCGCCGCGCCGTTGTTCGGCTGAAACAGCGGGAAGGCCTCTACGCCGCCGACAGCGACGCCGTGCGCTTCGTTGACGAGGGACTCTTCCGCGCGGACATCGCACTGCCGGCCGCCGCTCCCACGGGGCGCTACGAGGCGGACATCCACCTGTTCCGAGATGGCCGCCCTGTGGCCCTCCGCACTCGGACCCTTACGGTGGAGAAAGTCGGGCTGGAGCGCTTCCTGTACATTCTCGCCCATGAAAGGCCCTGGACCTATGGCGTCGTCTCCGTCCTCCTCGCCCTCACCGCAGGCTGGACCGCGTCCGCCGTCTTCCGAAGACGCTGAACGCCACTCCCGCGCGGCTTGGCTTTTGGGGCTGGCCGGCCTGATCCCCTTTTGGCTGGCGGCCGGGACCTATGCTTTCGGCTCACCGCAACTCGCTGGCCCGGCTCTGCTGTCCCTGCTGGCCTATTCGGCGGCCATCCTGTCATTCCTGGGTGGCGCCCGTTGGGGCCTGGAGCTGGCCGCCCGCCGCCCACCGCGGGCGACCGTGCTGGCCCTGTCCAACCTGCCGCCGCTCGCCGGTTGGCTGCTGCTGGCCGGCGGCGGCGGTTTCGGCCTCACGGAGGTGCAGGCGCTTGGCGGCTTCCTGCTGGCCTTCGCCGTTCAGGGCGCCTGGGACGTCCGCGCCTCGGGCTCGCCCCGCTGGTACCGGCGCTTGCGGGGTGTTCTGACCCTGGGCTCCGGCCTGGCTCTAGCGCTGGCGCTCGGGACCAGCCTGCGAGCGTGAGCGGGCTGGCCGCGCCCGGCTGACGTTGCGCTGCACAATCGGGAGGATGGAGCAGCCCCGCTCGTCGCGCTTGAGCACGGCCTGCATGAAATGAGCGTCCGGCAGTTGTCCCAGCTTGCGGCCTTCGAGCTGGGCGACGCT
Organism: Pseudomonadota bacterium; assembly: GCA_019348195.1. GTDB lineage: Bacteria > Pseudomonadota > Alphaproteobacteria > Caulobacterales > Caulobacteraceae > JAHWJX01. The sequence continues at coordinate 9,722 of JAHWJX010000025.1, forward strand.
CCGGGGCGGCGACGCCGACGGCCCCGCGTGCTGGACACCCTCGCGAAGGCAGGGGCGTCCCCCAGGGGCCGCAACGACGGCGGCTAGGGAGAGAACGAGCAAAACAGACATAGGCTGATCTCCGGCTGATCTCCTCGGAAGGGAAAGCTTAGCACATCGCCATCCCCCTGCGATCACATCTCTTCGAAGCGGCCCGCAACCGCGGGCGCTTCCGCGCAGTTGGGGCCTGTATGGAACGCTCCGACATTCACGACCTCATCGCCGAAGCCGCCGCCGGGGCCTGCGCCGCGCTGGCCGTGGCCCTTGTTTTGCAGAAAAGTCCCGCGGTGAAGGAGATCGCGAGCCGGGTCCCCCGCCTCGGCTGGAAGCCCAACGACCAGGAGGATCCGCCGATCCTGGCGCGCTTGGCCGCGGGCGCGCTCAGCACCCTCATCTTCCGTTCGGTGTTCAGCCTGACCCGGACGGCGGCCCGCCAAGTGCTTTAGTCCGGAACCAGACTGCCCCAGCCGACCGCGTGCACCCGGTCCCGACCAAGCGCGCCGGCCAGCACCGGCCCGCTCCAGAGCCTGTCGAAGGCCGCGTCCCGGCAGTTCAGCCCGCCCGCATAGGCGCCGAACGCCGGCAGGATCATCCGTGAGCCGTCCGTGAGGAACGCCCGAGTGCGGACTGCGCCCGACCGGCCCAGCACCCGCGCGCAGGGGTGCAGGTGGCCGGAGATCTCCCCGGACCGCGGCCCCGCTTCCGGCTCGTGCCGCAGCACCAGCCCGTCGACCTCGACGCTCCCGCGTGAAACGCCGGGCAGGCCGGCCGGCGCTTGGGGGTCGTGATTGCCCGTCACCCAGACCAGCGTCCGGCCGTGGGCCAGCCATTCCAGCCGCAGTCGATCCTCGCCGTCCAGCCGCTCCACCGCCTGGCGGTCATGGAAGGTGTCGCCGAGCAGGATCACCGCTTCGGGCTCCGTCGCGGCCACCTCCGCCGTCAGCTTCTCCAGGGTGGCCCGGGTGTCGTAGGGCGGGAGCAGCTGCCCGCGCACGCCATAGCTCGACCCCTTCTCCAGGTGCAGGTCGCCCGCTACCAGCCAACGCCGCGCCTCCAGCCACAGCGCACCCGAGGGCCGCATGCGGACCGCAACGCCCGCAAGCTCCAGGCAGAGCTCGCCGTCGTCGCCGCAGCTCCAAGCGAAGGCCGGCGGCTCCGGCTTGTCCGCCTTGAGAGCCTGAGCCCGCGCGGCGTAGCGCCAGCTCACGACATGGCGTCCGCGATCAGGTCTTCCTCCGCTTCGGCCAGAATCAGGTCCTGCACCGAGCCCGCGATCCGTTCGCGCCCGATCTCGAGCATCGGCTGCACCGCGAAGGGCGACACCTTGGGCAGGTGCATCGGCCGAAGCCGACCCTGGGCCCGCGCCAGCAGGACTCCCAGACGGCGGATGTCCAAGGATCCCGTGGCCGCGTCCGCCCGCGCCGCCTTCAGCAGCAGGTGGTCCGGCTGGTGCCGCCGCAGCACGTCGTAGATGAGATCAGTGGAGAAGGTCACCTGGCGTCCGGTCTTCTCCGCGCCGGGAAAGCGCCGCTCGATCAATCCGGAGATGGTCGCACACCCCCGGAAGGCGCGTTTCATCAGATAACTCTCGTCCAGCCAAGCTTCGAGGTCGTCGCCCAGCATGTCCTGCTGGAACAGGTCATCCATGTCGAGCGAGTCGAATGGCCGCACAGCCCAGATCGCGAGCGCATAGTCGTTGCAGACGTAGCCCAGGGGTCCCACACCCTCCCGGTCGAGCCGCCGCGCCAGCAGCATGGCCAGGGTCGTGTGCGCCAGCCGGCCCTCGAACGGGTAGCAGACCATGTAGAACCGCTTGCCTCGGGGATAGGTCTCGATGAGCAGCTCATCCTCGCGCGGGATCAGCGAGCGCGCCTTTTGCGCGTGCAGCCATTCCTGCACATCGGCCGGCAGCCGAATCCAACTGTCCTCGTCGGCGATCATCCGGCGCACCCGGGCGGCCAGATAGGTCGACAGCGCAAACTTGGATCCACCCCAGCTCAGGATGCGCGGCTCCTTGTCCTTGGCCGGCGAGACCAGGGCGTCCACGCCCACCACGCCTTCGAACCTCCAAACCTCTCCGGAGAAGAGAAAGGTGTCGCCGACGGTGATCTGCTCGAAGAAGAACTCCTCCGCTTCCCCGATCTTGCGGCCGCCGCGCCCCCGCCCGATGCTCACCCGGATGTTCAGGGTCGAGGCCGCGTGGATGGCGCCCACATTCATGCGGTGGCGCTGGGCGACCAGCCCGTTGCGCACGCGCCACCTTTCGTCGCCGCCCTTCACGATGCGCCGGAAGCGGTCGTACACCTTGAGCGCATAGCCGCCCGTGGAGACGAACTCGACCACGCTGTCGAAGTCTTCACGCGAGAGCTGGGCGAAGGGCGCCGCAGTCCGCACCTCCGCATAAAGCGCATCCGCTTCGAACGGATCGCCGCAGGCCACGCCCATGATGTGTTGCGCCAGGACATCCAGGGCTCCGTTCCGCGCCAGCTCGCCGTCCAGCGCGCCCTCGCCGACGGCCTCCCGCGCCGCCTGGCATTCCAGCATCTCAAACCGGTTCGCCGGGGTCAGCAGCGCGCGCGAGGGTTCGTCCAGCCGGTGGTTGGCACGCCCGATCCGTTGCACCAGCCGCGAAGCCCCCTTGGGCGCCGACAGCTGGATCACCAAGTCCACCGCTCCCCAGTCGATGCCCAGATCGAGGGTGGAGGTGGCCACCACGGCGCGCAGGTCTCCCCGCGCCATGGCCGCCTCGACCTTCCGACGCTGCTCGGGCGCCAGGCTCCCGTGGTGCAGCGCGATCGGCAGGTTATCTTCGTTCAGCCTCCACAGCTCCTGGAAGGCGAACTCCGCCTGCCAGCGCGTGTTGACGAAAACCAGGGTGGTGGTGGCGCGCCGGATCTCCTCATAGACCTCGGGCATGGCGTGCTGCGCCGTGATCCCCGACCAGGGCACCCGCTCCTCGGACAGCAGCACCTCGATCGAGGCGGGCGCCCCCGGCTCGCCCATGACGAGGTCCACCTCGCCCTCGCCGGTGGAGCGGGAGAAGGGGACGGCCGCGGCCGGTGGCGGGGGCGGGACGGAGCGGACCCCATCGCTTTCTTCTCCGGAACTCCCCGTCTGGAGGTCGTGCTCGCGGCCGCCCCCTCCCAGCCAGCGCCGCAGCATGTCCGGGTCGTTCACCGTGGCGGACAGGCCGACGCGCCGCATGGCGGGGGCCAGGGCCTGCAGCCGGGCGACCCCCAGCGCCAGCAGATCGCCTCGCTTGGACGGCTGCAGCGCGTGCGCCTCGTCGATCACCAGGCAGCGGAGGTCCCTGAAGTAATCCGGGGAGCCCTCCCAGGCGCAGAACAACGCCAGCTGCTCCGGCGTGGTCAGCAGGATGTCCGGCGGCGCCTGTCGCTGCCGCTGCCGCTTGGACACGGAGGTGTCGCCGGTCCGGCTTTCGATGGAGACCGCCAGCCCCATCTCCCGCGCCGGCGCTTCCAGGTTGCGCTGCACGTCGACCGCCAGCGCCTTGAGCGGCGAGATATAAAGCGTGTGGACGCCCACGCCCTCCACCGGCCCCCGCTCGAACAGCTCCACTAGGCTCGGCAGGAAACCCGCCAGGGTTTTTCCGCCCCCCGTAGGCGCGATCAGCAGCGCATGGCGCCCCAGCCGCGCCTTTTGCACCATCTCCAATTGGTGCCGCCGGGGTGTCCAGCCCCGCGAGGCGAACCAGTCCCGGAACACGGGCGGGAGCTCGCCGGAGGGCTCATCGCCCCGACGGCGGTCGCCCAGGTTCTGTTTCACTGCTGGCAAGGGTGGGTCGGCCCGGGAACCTGAGTTCCCACTTGCCCGGGAATGAGCAAGAGGAAGGAAGCCCCTAGCACGTTCTTGCCCTGTTCCAATCCAACCGTCATCTTGCGCCCGTGACTCCCGGAGAACAGCTTCCGCCCGCTTTGGTCGTCCTTCCCGGTGGGCGCGCCGCCTGGGCGGAGGGGGAGCGCACGCGTCCGCTCCGCGGGGCCGAAGCGCGCGAATGGTGGGGCCGCGAACCGTTGATCGTCTGCCATGCGGCCCTGTCCGCCCGGCGGCTGGACCTGGCTCCGCCCCCGCGCTCGCCCAAGCTGCTGGACGCCTTGGAGCTCTTCGCCTTTGTCCGCCCGGCCCGTTTCGCCGCGCCCTCGGCCACGGGGCTGGCGCTCGCGCTCGGTCTGCCGGAGCCCGGGACTCCCACCGCCCAGGCCGAAACCCTGCGGGCGGCCGCCGCCCAACTTCTGGCCGAACTCGCCGAGGCGCCGACGCCCTCCCGCGAGGAAGCGCTCGCCCAGGCCGAAACCTTGGCCCGCGCCGGCTGGCCCTGGGGGGCTTTCGCCGTCGCCGCCCTGCGCTCCCGCGAACTCGGTCGTCCTTGGCGCGGCGCCGGCCTGGACGCCTGGTCGCGCCTGCCCGAGTGGGAGGATGAAGCGCCCGAAGGCCGGCCCGGCGCTCAGTCCGTGCACCCCGACGACGCCCGCCAGCGCCTCGTCGACCTCCTCGCCCGCGCCGGCCTGGACGAGGCCCGGCCTTCCCAGGCGGAGTTCGCCGCCGAGACGGCCCATGCCTTTGCACCCCGGGCCCGGGAGGGCGAACCCCGCATGGTCCTGGCCGAGGCCGGTACGGGCGTGGGCAAGACCCTGGGCTACCTGGCCCCCGCCTCGCTCTGGGCCGAGCGCAACGGCGGCTCCGTCTGGGTGTCCACCTACACCCGCGCGCTGCAGAAGCAGATCGAGCGTGAGTCCCACGCCGTCTATCCCGACCCCGAGCTCCGGCGCACAAAGGCGGTGGTTCGCAAAGGTCGCGAGAACTACCTCTGCCTGCTGAACTATCAGGAGGCGGCCCACACAGCCCAGCTCGGGAACGGCGACCTGATCGGCACGGTTCTGGTGGCCCGCTGGCTCCGCGCCACCCGGGACGGCGACATGACCGGCGGCGACTTCCCGGCGTGGCTGCCTACCCTGTTCGCCGTCTCGCCCGCGGCCCAGGCCGGCCCGGGCAATCTCGTTGACCGCCGCGGGGAGTGCGTTCACGCCGCCTGCTCGCACTACAAGGCCTGCTTCGTCGAACGCACCGTCCGCACCAGCCGGCGCGCCGAGCTGGTGATCGCCAACCACGCCCTGGTGCTCAGCCAGGCCGCCTTTGACGGCGCCCGGGCCGCCCGCGGTCTGTCCACCGACGTGGAGACCACCAAGCTTCGCCGTGTCGTCTTCGACGAAGGCCACCACCTGTTTGACGCCGCCGACAACGCTTTTTCCTCCTGCCTCTCCGGCCAGGAAGCCGCCGAACTCCGCCGCTGGATCCGTGGCCCGGAGGGCCGGGGCCGGCGAGGCAGGGGCCTCGACGCCCGCCTGGGCGACATCGCCGCCGACCGCCAGGACGCCCGCCGCGCCCTCCACGATGCGCTCCGGGCCGCCGCCCAGCTTCCCGGCGAAGGCTGGTCCGGGCGGATCGCCCCAGCCTCGGGGGAGGTGAACCCCGTTGGTCCTGTTGAGCACTTCCTGGCCGCCGCGCTTGAACAGCTGCGCGCGCGCACGCTCACCTCCGAGAACGATCTCGGGATGGAGTGCCCGATCCGCCCGCTCGAACCGTCGGTGCGCGAAGCCGCCGCCCAGGCGGCGGTTGCGCTGGCCGCCGTCGAAGCGCCGCTGCTGGCGCTCGCCCGCACTCTGGAAGACCTGCTCGACGACGAAGCCGCCGAACTCCCCACGGGCGACCGCGCCCGCATCGAAGGCGCGCTCCGAGGCCTGGACCGCCGCGCCCGCATGACGCTTCCCGCCTGGCGCTCCATGCTCCAGGGCCTCCAGGAAGACCCGGAAGGCGAGGGGGATCCCGACTTCGTGGATTGGTTCAGCGCCACCGTCGCCTACGGCCGTGTCATGGACGCCGCCCTGAGGCGCCACTGGGTCGACCCCACCGCCCCGCTCGCCGCCGCCGTGCTCGCGCCGGCCCACGGCGTGCTGGTCACCAGCGCCACCTTGACCGACCCCGCCGGTGATGAGCCCTTCGCCCTGGCCGAAGCGCGCACCGGCTCCGCCCGCCTGCCTGAGCCGCCCAAGCTGCTCCGGCTCCAGTCCCCCTTCGACTACGCCGCCCAGAGCCGGGCCTTTGTGGTCACCGACGTCGGCCGCGACGATCCTCGTCAGGTCGCCGCCGCCATGCGCGAACTGTTCCTCGCCGCCGGCGGGGGCGCCCTGGGCTTGTTCACCGCCGTCCGGCGCCTCCGGGCCGTGCACGAACGGCTGGCGCCCGCCCTGGCCGAAGCGGGCCTGGCGCTCCATGCCCAGCACGTCGATCCGCTCGATCCCGGAACCCTGACCGACATCTTCCGGGCCGAAGAGGACAGCTGCCTGCTGGGCACCGACGCGGTCCGCGACGGCATGGACGTCCCCGGCCGCGCCTTGCGCCTGCTGTGTTTCGACCGCGTCCCCTGGCCTCGCCCCGACATCCTGCACAAGGCCCGCCGCGCCCGCTTCGGCCAACGCACTTATGACGACGCCCTGGCGCGCGCGCGGATCAGCCAGGCGTTCGGCCGCCTGATCCGCCGCGCCGACGACCGCGGCGTGTTCGTGCTGCTGGACCCCGCGGCTCCCACGCGCTTGTTCAGCGGTCTGCCGGAGGGCGTGCCGCTGGAGCGCGTGGGGCTGGTGGAGGCCATCGAGGCCACCCAGGCCTTTCTCACTCCGCCGCTCACCCCCGCGATAGCCGGGGTCCAACCCGCGGCGGGCGCTCGCCAGCCGGAGAGGTCGCCTGAGGCCGGTCAGGCTCCGGCTTCCGCCGGAGAACGCGGGTGTTAAAGGAGCCCCATGCACACCCTCATCCTCCTGCGCCACGCCAAGGCCGAGCCGGAAGCCGACAGCGGGCTGGACTTCGACCGGGCGTTGACCGAGCGCGGCTGGGCCGAAGCTCGTCTGATCGGCCGCGTCCTCAGCGACGCCGGCTTCCGCCCCGATTTGGTGCTGGCCTCCGCCGCCGTTCGCACCGTTCAGACCTGGGAAGCCGCCAGCTCCTCCTTCCCACCCGCGAAAGCCGAAGCCCTGGACAGCCTCTACGAAGCCTCGCCCGAGGCCATTCTGTCTGAAGCCGTCGCGCGAGGGGCCAAGGCCCGCGTCGTCGCCGTGGTCGGTCACAACCCCGGCATAGCCACCCTGGCGGCCTACCTCGCTCGCGAGTCCGACGCCCCGGAGGCGGGTCGCATCGGCCGCAGCTTTCCGACCGCAGCGGCGGCCGTGTTCCGCCATGACGGCAAGGCGGTCACCGGCTTTGAAGGCTTTTTCCCGCCCGGCGACGCCGCGTGAGCCTGTCCGCCCTGGGGGCCGCCGCGCTTCGACGCTTGGAAGCTGAGACCGCCCACGACCTGACGATCCGCGCTCTGAGCGCCGGCCTCGGTCCGCGTCAACGCACGCCCGAGGATCCCATACTGGCCACCACCGTCGCGGGCCTCAGCCTTCCCAATCCGATCGGCTTGGCCGCCGGCTTCGACAAGAACGCCGAAGTCCACGCACCCCTGCTCCGGGCCGGCTTCGGCTGGGCGGAATGCGGCACGGTCACGCCCCAGCCCCAGCACGGCAACCCCCGTCCACGCCTGTTCCGTCTCGCGGAGGACGGGGCGGTGATCAATCGCCTTGGGTTCAACAACGCCGGCCTCGACGCTTTTGCGGGCAACCTGTCCCGCGTCTCCGGGGTGGTCGGCGCCAACCTCGGCGCCAACAAGGACTCCGAGGACCGCGCCGGCGACTATGTGACGGGCCTGCGCCGCCTCGCCGGCGTCCCGGCCTATTTCACCGTCAACATCTCCTCTCCCAATACGCCCGGCCTGCGCGCGCTCCAGTCCCGCGACGCCCTCGACGACCTGCTCGGACGGCTGCGCGAAGCCCGCACCGGCTCCACCCCGCTCTTCCTGAAGATCGCCCCCGACCTCTCCGAGCCCGAGCTTCGTGACGTGGTGGACAGCGCGGTCGGCCACGCCCTGGACGGCCTGATCGTCTCCAACACCACCCTGGACCGTCCCGACGGTCTGCGCGGGGCCGAGAGGACGGAGGCTGGCGGGCTGTCGGGCGCGCCCCTGTTCAAGCGCGCCACCCAGGTCCTGCGCACGGTGGCGGAGATGCACAGCGGCTTGACGCTGATCGGGGTGGGCGGGGTCGCCTCGGGCGCTGACGCCTACGCCAAGCTCCGTGCGGGCGCCTCCGCCATCCAGCTCTACACGGCGCTGATCTACGCCGGTCCCGGCTTGGTGGGCCGGATCAAGCGCGACCTCGCCGCTCGCCTGCGCGCGGACGGCTTCGCCAGCGTGGCCGAGGCGGTCGGCCCTTAGGGGCGCTCCCGAAGTCCGCCCTCCAAGTCGCCCCTAGTTCCGCTCCTGGCCCCGAACATAGGTCACCTGCCGGGGATAGGCCGGATGGATGCCGGCCGCCGCCAGGGCCTTTTGCGTTTCGATCAGAAAGGCCGATTTCACCGGCCCGTAGTCGTTGCGCCCCGCCCAGGCGCGCAGCGCCAGCTTGGCGCGGCCGTCCGCGATGTCGGTCACCTCCACGATCGGCTCCGGCGTCTTTCGCACCCGCGGGTCGGCCTCCGCCACGGCCCGCAGCACCTCCATCGCGCCCCCAAGGTCGTCCTCCACGTCCACCGAGACCAGCACGTCCACCCGCCGCTCTCCATGTGCGGTGAAGTTGGTGATCAGCTCACCGAACACCTTGCCATTGGGCGCCGTGATGCGGACGTTGTCCGCGGTGTCGATCTCGGTCGTGAACAGCTTCAGCGACTTCACCTCGCCCTGCCGTCCGGCGATCTCGACGAAGTCGCCCACCTGATAGGGCCTGAGCACCAGCAGCATCACCCCGGCCGCCACATTGCCCAGCGTGCCCTGCATGGCCAGTCCGATGGCCAGCGACGCCGCCCCCACCACGGCGATGATGGAGGTGGTCTCCACCCCCAGCCGGGTCAGCACCGCGATCATGCCCACGATGATCACCGCCCAACGGGTCACCGACGACCCGAAGCTTTGCAGCGTGCGGTCCTCGCGGGTCTTGCTGAATCGCTGCAGCGCCCGGCTCACCAGTCCGCTGGCCCAGCCGGACGCCCATAAGGTGATCGCCAGGATCAGCGCGGCGATCACCAGATTGATCGCGAGGTCGCCCAGCACATCGGCGAACTTCCTCGCCACCGCCGCCTGCTCGGCGAAGCTGCCCTCGACCCGTGGAACCGTCATGGGCCTGCATCGCCCGGACCTTTCCGCGATGCAACCGACCTGTCCAAAGCTTAACTGGCTCCGCCTGAGCTCCACGCCTAGGCTCCGCTCCAAGGCTGGGGAGCGTGCTGGGGGCGCTGATCACCTCCAACCTGGGCGATGCCTTGGCCCTGGCGCTTCCAAGTCCCGAAGCCCCGGTGATCAGCCTCGTCTCCGCCCTGGTCCAGGCCGCCCTGATCGGCGCGCTGGCCCTCCGCCGTCTCCGCGGCCCGGAGAGGTCGGCGGTGGCGGGATAGTAGTCGCATCGGCGACTCCTAGGCCCCGAAGAACCCACGCGCCCTAAGCCCGCCCGTGCGTCTCCATGCGCTGCAGCAGCCCCTCCAGCACCTCGAGAGTGTCGGCTTCAGCGGCCGGCTTGTCCCAGCGCAGCCGGCTGATCCGCGGAAAGCGCATGGCCACGCCGGACTTGTGCCGCGTGGAGCGCTGCAGCCCCTCGAACGCCACCTCCAGCACCAGGCCGAAGTCGCGGCCCGCGCGCACGGCCCGCACCGGCCCGAACCGCTCCACCGTGTGGTCGCGCACGAACTTGTCGATCAGCAGCAGCTCAGCGTCCGTATAGCCGCCATAGGCCTTGCCCACGGGCGTCAGCCTGCCTTCCGCGTCCCAGACCCCGAAGGTGTAGTCCGAATAGAAGCTCGACCGCTTCCCGTGCCCCCGCTGGGCGTACATCAGCACCGCATCGACGAGATGCGGATCCCGCTTCCACTTGAACCACGGCCCCTTCGGCCGGCCCGAGACATAGGCGCTATCCCAGCGCTTCAGCATCACGCCCTCGACCGCGCCGGCCTGGGCGCCCAGCGCCGCCGGGTCGGCCCGCAGGGCGGCCAGGTCCTCCCAGCGTTCGAAGGGCACCAAGGGCGACAGGTCGATGTGACTCGAGTTGCTCCGCGCCACAAAGGCCTCCAGCTGGGCGCGGCGCTCGCGGAACGGCAGGGGGCGCGTGTCCGCCCCCCCGTCCGCCAGGATGTCATAGGCCCGGATCGCCGCCGGGTAGGCCGCCAGCGCCTTGGCGTCGACGCTCTTGCGGTTCAGCCGCTGCTGCAGGTCGGCGAAGGGGGCCACCTCCCCGTTCCGGATGACGAGCAGCTCCCCGTCCACGGCTCCCTCGAAGTCCAGCGCCTCCAGGACGTCAGGGAAGCTCCGGCTGATGTCCTCGCCGGTCCGGGAATAGAGCCGCCGGACCCCGTCCTCATGCACGGCCTGCACGCGGATGCCGTCCCACTTCCATTCGGCCGCATAGTGGCTCGGGTCGAGCTTGGCGAAGTCCGCCTCTTCGTCCAGCGCCACGGACAGCATCACCGGCCGGAACCGCCCGGCGAAATCGGCTCGCGGCCGCTCGCCCCGCCCCTCCAACCAGGCGAACAGCTCGGGGTAGGGCGGCGCCACCGCGTGCCAGACCTCCTCCACGTCCGACGCCGTGATCGGCTCCGGCTCCGGCTCGCCCGCCTTGTGGGTGCGCCCCTCCGACACGGCCGCCGCCGCGGCCTTGGCCAGCCGGGCGTTGATCCCCACGCGCAGCTCCCGTGTCAGCAGCTTCAGCAGCGCCCAACGCCCCGTGGCGTCCAGCGCATCCAACCACCCCTCGAGCAGTCTGGGCACGCCCGCGCGCGAGGTGCTCCGCAGCGTCTCCACCACCTCAGACAGGCTGGGGGCCGCATCGTTGCGGCCGTGCTCGCCCGTCGGCGGCTCGCGCACCGCCTCCCCTGCGGAGAGGGGTAGGGGAACCGCACCGGAGCCGGGGTGGAGGGGGCTGGGCCAGGCCAAGGCCACCGCCTCCGCCAGATCGCCCACATAGTCGTAGGACCAGCCGAACAGCACAGGGTCCATCCGGCTCTCGATGGCCGCCCGGATCATGGCGGGCTTGGCGTCGGTGAACACCAGGTCGCCCGTGAGCGCGCCCAGCGCATAGCCCCGGTCCGGATCGGGCGTCGCCCGCAGATAGTCGCCGATGAGGGTCAGCTTGGCGTTCCGCCCTCCGGTCAGGGACAGCCTGTCCAGCATGGCGGCGAAGGCGCGCATGGCGGTGTGCTACAATCACGCGCGTCCCGGAGGAAGCTCCCTGGCCCTTGCCGCGTTCCGCCGAGCAAGGAATGCGGAGAAGCCGATGCGCCTCGCGATGCTGATCTTCACGGCGGCCGTCATGCTCGGCGGCTGCGAGCCGGCGGGGCCCGCTCCACCCTCGGCGGAGGACGCGGTCGCGGCCCCCAGTCCCGGCCCCGCCAGGGCGGCTGCACGCGGCCCCGAGGTCCCCCTCAGGCCGATGCAGGCCCAGCCGGGAGATACGGAGCAGGCTCGCCAACAGGCGGAGGAGTCCAGGCGCGAGCTTGACCGGACTGCGGCCACGCTCGGGGCCGATATCGCCACGGCGACGGAGCGGGCGGATGAGGCCGTGCGCAAGGCGGAGCCGCGCCTGCCCGCGGATCCTGGCCCGGAGCCGAGGCGGAGAGAACCGGAGCCGACCGTTAAAGGCGCTCAGGCCGCTTCACCTCCGCAAGAGACCCCCGCGCCGGCGACGCCGGGGTGATGCGCGCTCGTCGGAACCGGTGAAACCGGCTCTTCACCACCTTTCCACACCGTGCTTTCACCGGCCCTGTGGCAGGCTGAGCCCATGATGGCTCTCCTCGCCTACCTCGTCTTGGTGAACCTGATCGCCTGCGTCGTCTTCCTGATCGACAAGCGACAGGCCCGCCGCGGCCTGTATCGGCTGTCGGAACGCTCCCTGCTCCTGCTCTGCCTTCTGGGAGGCAGCCTGGGCGCCTTTGTCGGCATGCAGCTCATGCAGCACAAGACCCACAAGCGTTGGTTCCAGATGCAGTTTCAATCCATTCTGCTGATGCAGGTCGCCGGCCTGACCATCGTCAACCATCGCTCTGAGCGGACGCTTGCGCCGAAAGCGGAGGCCGCCTAGCTAGGCGGCATGAACCTGTTCACCGTCGGCTACGAAGCCGCCACCCTGCCCGAGGTCGTCGGCCGGCTGCAAAGCGCCGGCGTCCGGCTCTTGATCGACGTGCGCGCGATCGCGGCCTCGCGCCGCCCTGGTTTCAGCAAGACCACCTTGTCCGCCAGCTTGGCCGAGGGCGGGATCGACTACCTTCACCTGCGCGCGCTCGGCACCCCGTCGGAAGGCCGCGCCGCGGCTCGCGCGGGCCGCACCGCCGAGATGCGGGCCATCTTCGCCGCCCATCTGGAGGAGCCCGCAGCCCAACTGGCGCTGCTCCATGCCGCCGAGGCCGCCGCCGCTCGCCCCAGCGCGCTCCTGTGCTACGAGAAGGACGCGGCGGTTTGCCACCGCGCTATGATCGCCGACCTTCTTTCGGAACGGCTCGGCTGCGCCATACATGATCTCTGAGTCCCGGAGCCGACCATGAGCCTGCGCCCCCTGCTGCTCGCCACCGCCGCCGCCCTGGCCGTCGCCGGCTGCGCCGGCAAGGGCGGCTTTTACGGCGCGGGCGAGATCGGCGCCCAAGCCGCGCCCGCGCCCAGCATGGTCCCCTTGCCCCGCGACGTGCACAGCTTCGCCCGGCCTGAGATCGCCCGGGTGCACCACGTGGATCTCGACCTCCGCGCGGACTTCGACGCGCGCCGGCTCTCGGGAAAGGCCGCGCTCGACATCCTCACGGCTCCCGGCGCGACCGAGATTGTGCTGGACACTCGCGACCTGGACATCCGGGGCGTGACCGACGCCTCGGGCCGCCCGCTGCAATACGCTCTGGGCGAAGCGGCCGGCGTGCGCGGCCGGCCGCTTACCGTGCAGATCCCGGCCGGCGCTCGCCGCATCGTCGTCGATTACCAGACCAGCCCCGACGCTGCGGCGCTGCAGTGGCTCACCCCGGCCCAGACCGCCGGAAAACGGCGCCCCTATCTCTTCAGCCAGGGCCAGGCGATTCTGACCCGCTCGTGGGTGCCCACCCAGGACAGCCCCGGCATCCGTCAGACCTACTCCGCCCGCATCACCGTTCCCGAAGACCTGCGCGCGGTGATGAGCGCCGAACAGCTCACTCCCAATGGCCAGCGCGTTCAGGGCGGCCGGGCCTACCGATTCCGTCTCGACCAGCCTGTCCCGCCCTATCTGATCGCGCTCGCCGTGGGCGACATCGAGTTCGGGCCGCTGGGCCCCCGCTCCGGAGTCTATACCGAGCCCTCCATGCTGGACGCCGCAGCCGCCGAGCTGGTCGATACGGAGAAGATGATCGCGGCCGCCGAGGCGCTCTACGGCCCCTACCGCTGGGGCCGCTACGACCTCTTGGTGCTTCCGCCCTCCTTTCCCTACGGCGGAATGGAAAACCCGCGGCTGACCTTCGCCACCCCCACCATCATCGCCGGGGACCGCAGCCTGACCTCCCTGGTCGCCCATGAATTGGCCCACAGCTGGTCCGGCAACCTCGTGACGAACGCGATCTGGGCCGACAGCTGGCTCAACGAGGGCTTCACCACCTATTTCGAAAACCGCATCATGGAGGCGCTCTACGGGCCCGAGCGCGCCGCCATGGAAGCGGCGCTCGAATACCGCACCCTGCAGAACAGCATCGCCGAGTTGCCGAAGGGCTCGCCCCGCTCCGCCCTGAAGGTCGAGGCTTCGGCCACCGACCCCGAGGAGGGCGGCAGCACCGTGATCTATGAAAAGGGACAGGCCTTTTTGCGCACGGTGGAACACACGGTCGGGCGCGAGCGCTTCGACGCCTGGCTGCGCAGCTACTTCGACCGCCACGCCTTTCAGCCCATGACCACCGAAGCCATGCTGGCCGACATGCGCGCCAATCTGATCCGTGGCGACGCCGACCTGGAGCGCCGCCTCCAGCTGAACCAGTGGGTGTATCAGCCGGGCGTGCCCGGCAATGTGGTGGTCCCCAAGTCCACCGCCTTCGCGAGGGTGGAGACCGAGGCCAAGGCCTGGGCGGCCGGATCACGTCCCGCTTCCGCCCTGCCCTGGCGGAGTTGGACGACGCAGGAACGTCAGCATTTCCTGGCCTCCGTGCCGGAAAAGCTCACCCGCGCCCAACTCGCAGAGCTGGAAAGGAGCCTGGGGCTGGCGAGCGAGGGCAACAGCGAGGTCGTCTTCGACTGGCTGCAGCTGGCGATCAAGAACCGCTACGATCCCGCCAAGCCGCAGATCGAACGCTTCCTGCTGAGTCAGGGCCGACGCAAGTTCGTCCTGCCCACCTTCCGCAACCTGATGGTTCAGGGGGAATGGGGCCGCCCCTTCGCCCGATCTCTCTATGAGCGCGCGCGACCCGGCTACCACCCGGTGACCTACACCTCCGTGGACGCGGTGGTGCGCGGGGCGGCCAGCTGACGCCGTCCTCGGGCGTGTTCGGAAGGTGACGCGTCGGACGGAGGGGCGTCGTGACGCCAAAGCGCCTCCGGCTTGCCTCGGCAGCTGTTTCTCCCCCGCGAGAGCAAGCTCGCGAGGGAGGAAGGATCAGAGGTGCTCGCTGATCGCGGACTCGAACGCCTTCACCGGCGTGTGGACGTGGTCCTTGTTCAGCTCCTTCACCACCTTGGTCTTCAAGGTGGCGGGTACCGCGTCGCGGAAGTAGTGCAGGGCGTTCGGGTCGGCCGAGATGATCAGCCGCTGGAACGCGCCCGCCCGCGCGCGCTGGTCCAGGTGCTTGGCGAAACTCTCCACGAACTGCGGTTCGGTGATGTAGCCCGCGACCTCCGCGGTGTGCGGCACGCGCAACCCGTCCGGCTGGCTGTCGGTGTTGGGCCGCGCGTCGCGCCCCTCGCTCTCCAGGTGGCGGAGCCGCTTTTGTTCATCCACGCCGTAGACCCGCCCGACCTGACCGTCGAAGGTGGCTACCCAGGTTTCATAGCTGGACATCGAACGCGCTCCTGATCTCAGGCCCCCAGAACCCCCGCCTCCTTGAGCCGGTTCCGCCCGGAACCCCGGAGGCTTCAGTCATCGTCGTCCTCATAGCCCACCAGCCTCAGCGCCTTGGCCCGGCGTCCGTGCAGCTCGCACCACCGTTCCAGCCCCTCCTCCCGCCCGTGGGTGATCCATAGCTCGCCCGGGTCCACCTCCTCCACAGTGGCCGTCAGCTCGTCCCAGTCCGCGTGGTCGCTGATCACCAGCGGCAGCTCCACGCCCCGCTGCTTGGCCCGCGCCCGCACGCTCATCCAGCCGCTCGCGAAGCACAGCACCGGGTCCGGGAATCGCCGTCCCCACCGGTCCTGCAGGGCCGAAGGAGGCCCGATCACGATCTCGCCGGCGAAGTTCTTCTTCTCGGCCGCCTTGGCGCCCTCGGTGGCCGGCAGCAGCGGCCCCAGAGCGATCCCGTGCCGCTCATACAGTGCGTTCAGCCGGTTCAGCGCCCCGTGGACAAAGATCGGCCGCTCCCACCCGCCGTCGCGCAACAGGCGGATCACCCGCTGCGCCTTGCCCAGGGCGTAGGCCCCGATCATGTGCGTCCGGTCCGGGAACTGCCGAACCGAACGCAGCAGCTTGCTGACCTCCTCCGCACTGTCCGGATGGCGGAACACCGGCAGGCCGAAGGTCGCCTCCGTCACGAACACGTCCGGCGAGCGCACCGGCTCAAAGGCCCGGCAGGTCGGGTCGCGCCGGCGCTTGTAATCTCCGCTCACCACCATGCGCAGCCCGCCGAACTCGACCACGGCCTGGGCAGAGCCCAGCACATGCCCCGCGGGAACCAGCGTCACCTCCACCCCGTCCCGGTTGACCACCTCGCCATAAGCCGCGGCCTGGGTGCTGGCCGCATGCTCCGCGCCATAGCGTTCGGCCATGATGTCCAGGGTCTCCGGCGTGGCCAGCACCGTGCCGTGCCCGGCGCGCGCGTGGTCGGCATGGCCGTGCGTGATCACCGCACGGTCCACCGGTGCGGTGGGATCGATGTAGAAGTCGCCCGGCGCGCAGTACAAACCCGCCGGCTTGGGGCAGAGCAGCTCCTGCGGCTTCACGGCCTCTCCTGTCGCAGTGCGTCCATGTCGCGGGGACGGGCCGCCTCCGCCTAGTCTAACTAGCGCTTGGGGAGCGCGGCGGCCAATGGGGACGGGGACGGCGTGAGGACGGGAATGAGCGCAGCCTTTTTGGCGCCCCTTCTGGGCGCGCCGGGTTTGGTGCAGGTGCACGTGGTGGCGGGCGCGCTGGCCCTCCTTCTAGGCGCGCTCCGGCTGGTCTGGTCGCAGGACGAGCGGGTTGAGCGCACCCTGGGCTGGGGCTTTCTGGGTTTCCTGGTGCTGGCGGCCGCGAGCGCCCTCTTCCTCGAGGCGCCCAACGGCGCTCCGAACCTTTACGGCGTCACACCCCACCACGGCTTCGCCTTTCTGGCGCTCGCGGGCGCAGGCGCGGCCGTGATCGCGGCCCGTCAGGGTCATCGTCTGGGGCGCCAGCGCATCGTCACGGCGACGTTCGCCGGGGTCTTCCTCATGGCCGGCCTGTTCGAGATGGCCCCCGGCCGCATGCTGAACGCCATCCTCGCCGGAAGCTGACGCGCCCGCTACACCGGGCCGCATGAGCCACACCGAGCCCTTGCCGCAATCCTGGATCGAGCAGCTCCGCGCCCTGGCTCCCGCCATGATGGCCGCCTCGCCCTACGCCCGCGCCCTGGGCGCCGAGCTGGGGGAGGTCGAGCGCGGCGTGGCCCTGCTGCGCCTTCCCTACCAGGAGGCCTTTATCGGTGACCCGTCCACCGGCGTGATCGCGGGCGGGGTTGTCACCGCCCTCTTGGATCAGACCTGCGGCTACGCCGTCTGGTCCGCCCTGGACCAGTTCGCTCCCATCGCCACCCTGGATCTGCGCATCGACTACATGCGCCCGGCACGCCCGCGAGAACCCCTCCAGGCCCGCGCCGAATGCTACAAGCTCGGCCGCGCTATCGCCTTTGTCCGCGGACTGGCCTTCGAGACCGACCCCGGCGACCCCGTGGCCGCAGCCCAGGGCGTCTTCGTCCTCAGGGGCAAGAAGGCGGGCGCCGAACTCCGCGGCCGGACCTCGCCCCCGGCCAAGACTACGGTGAAGGCTGACGGCGAGCTGGAGGGGGCGGCCACGAACAGCTCGCTCCCTGAGGACCCGCAATGACGCCCGAGGTTCTCGCCGCGGTCCTGGCCCGCATCCCCTACGTCGCCCACCTCGGAGTCCGCGCCGAGCTTCACGGCGACGAGATGACCGCTGTCCTGCCCTACTCCGAGCACCTCATCGGCAACCCCATGCTTCCGGCGCTGCACGGCGGCGTGATCGGCGGTTTCATGGAACTCACCGCCGTTATCCAGCTCTCGCTTCAGTCCGGAGACGGCGCGCCAAAGCCCATCGACGTCACCGTCGAATACCTCCGCTCCGGACGCCCGCGCGACACCTTCGCCCGCGCCGAAGTGAAGAAGGTCGGGCGGCGGATCGCCAATGTGCAGGTGGAGGCCTGGCAGGAGGCGCGGGCCAAGCCCATCGCCGCCCTCCGCGGCCATTTCCTGCTGGCGGCGAGGACCTAGCGCCCTTGCTCCCCCTCTCCCGGGCCGGGGGCTGAGGCTCCGATGTCCTCAGTCGGGCCTGAACGTCTGGTCCCTGTCATGGATCGCGCCCTTCGCCGGGGAAAGCGGGATCGGGCAGCGCCTGGAGCTCAGGCCCCGACTATGGTCCAAGCCGCCCGATGCAGCGTCGCGTGCCGTCGCGCCAGGGCGTCCAGGTCGTCGCTATACCCGCCCCCGATCACTCCCGCGACCGGCAGCCCCCGTCCTCGGCACTGCTCCAAGACGTACCGGTCTCGCGCCGCCAGTCCCTCGTTCGACAAGGCCAGCCGCCCCAGCTTGTCGTCCCGGTGCGGGTCCACCCCTGCATTGTAGAAGACCAGCTCCGGCTGCACCCGCTCCAGCGCCTCCGGGAGCACTCCGGCCACCGCCGCCAGATAGGCCTCGTCCTCCACCCCGTCCGCCAGCTCCAGATCTAGGTCGCCCGCCACCTTGCGTGCAGGGAAGTTTTTCGCGGCATGCACCGATAAGGTGAACACCCGCTCGTCGCCCGCGAAGATCTCCGCCGTACCGTCCCCCTGGTGAACGTCCAGGTCCACCACCAGCACGCGCGACACAGCCCCCTCGGCCAAGAGGTTCGCCGCGGCCACCGCCACATCGTTGAACACGCAGAACCCCGACCCGTGCGCCCCTGCCGCGTGGTGGCTCCCGCCCGCCGAGTTGCAGGCTAGACCGTGCTCCAGCGCCAGCCGCGCGGTCAGCAAGGTCCCCGCCGTGGCTGCCCGTGACCGCAGCACCACGCTGGGCGTGATCGGCAGCCCGATCCGCCGCTCCGCTTCCCGCGGCAGGTCGCAATCGAACACCGCCCGCACATAATCCGGATGATGAGCCCGGCTCACCACCGCGAAGCTCGCCGGCTCCGGCCGCACGAACCCGTCCGGCGCCAGCCCATCCTCGACCAGCACCTCCGCCAGCCGCGCGAACTTGCCCATGGGAAAGCGATGCCCGACAGGCGTCTCCGCCCGGTAAGCCGGATGGTGAACGATAGGGAGCATGGGTTCCAAGTGGCCCGTCAGCCCCGCCTTGTCATCCCGGAGGCGCCCAGCGCTGTGGGAGGCCCAGGCGGGCCGCGCTTTCAGCGGAACATCTACGATTTTTCGCGCTCAACCGCATTGACCTTCCAGGCCCGGACATAGTGCTTGATCGCCTTCTCTCGCGCGATCGCCTCCACCATGCTCCCGTGCCGTTCCCACCACACCAGCCGCTTCAGGCCATAGAGGGTCGTGAACCCGGGGATGAGCCCGTCCCTGTGCTCCACATATCGCCGGAACAGGTCGCTGGTGACACCCACGTACAAGGTCCCGCGGGGAACATTGGCCATGATGTGAACGGCGATCAGCAACCGCATGCGACCAAGCTGGCCGTGTGCCCCGGCCAAGTCAATAAAGCAGGGCGTCATCCTCGGACTTGGTCCGAGGATCCACCTTCCCGTCACCCGCTCCCTCTCAGAAGCGGCGCAAAGCCGCGACTCCCCCGAACCGTCGAGTGCGCGGCGACGTGGACCCTCGGACCAAGTCCGAGGGTGACGCTCTTGAGGGTGGGAAGTGACGCAAACGATAAAGGGGCCCAAGCCCCACACCCCCACGAACCGCGCTACCCTCTCCGTCGTGAATCACCCCCCCTTCACCGCTTGGGAGTTCTTCGCCGGCGGCGGCATGGCCCGTTTGGGGCTGCAGCCCGCCTTCCGGGCCACCTTCGCCAACGACTTCGATCCGCTGAAGGCGGTCGCCTATCGGGACAACTTCGGGGACGCGGACCTGATCGCCGCCGACGTCTGGACCCTGAAGCCGGAACAGCTGCCCCTGGGCGCCGATCTCGTCTGGGCCTCCTCGCCGTGCCAGGACTTCAGCCTGGCGGGCGCGCGCGCCGGACTCGCGGGCGGCCGCTCCTCCGCGCTGCTCGGGTTCTGGTCCCTGATGGAGAGGCTGTGCGCCGAAGGGCGTGCGCCTCGCACCCTGGTGATCGAGAACGTCACCGGCCTGCTGAGCGCGCGGGGCGGGACCGACTTCGCCGCCCTGCTCGCGCGGATGGGGGAGGCCGGCTACCGCTACGGCGCGGTGGAGATCGACGCGGCGGCCT
>JAHWJX010000026.1 GCA_019348195.1 Pseudomonadota bacterium
TCCTGCTCCCGCCGCACGAGTCCGAGCACCTGACCGACGGCGATCTGGTCCTGGCGGCGATCGACAGCGGCGGCGGTCGCGAACGCTTCGGGCCCAAGCCGGGAACGCTGCTGGAGGTGGTGGGCCGCGAGGACCAGCCCCGCGCCGCGTCCCTGATCGCCGTCCACACCCACGGCATCGTCCAGGGTTTCAGCCCCGAGGCCGAAGCGGAGGCCGGCGAGGCCGCCCCGCCCACGCTGGGCCGGCGCACCGACCTGCGTCACCTGCCCCTGATCACCATCGATCCTGCCGACGCGCGCGACCACGACGACGCCGTCCACGCCCATCCCGATGAGGACCCGGCCAATCCCGGGGGCTGGGTGGTCTGGGTCGCGATCGCGGACGTGGCCGCCTACGTCCGCCCTGGCTCGGCCTTGGACCGGGAGGCCCGCGAGAAGGGCAACTCCACCTACTTCCCTGACCGGGTGGAGCCCATGCTCCCCTTTCGCCTTTCCGGCGGCCTCTGCTCCCTGGTTGAGGGCGAGGATCGCGCCTGCCTGGCCGTGCGCATGATTTTCGGCGCGGAGGGCCGCAAGCGCTCGCATGACTTCCACCGCGGGCTGATGCGCTCCAGGGCCGGGGTGTCCTACGAACAGGCGCAGGCCGCCATCGACGGCCAAGCGGATGAAAAGGCCGGCGCCATCCTGGACACGGTCCTGCGGCCGCTGTGGGCCGGCTACCACACCATGCTCAAGGGTCGCCAAGCGCGCTCGCCGCTGAACATCGCCAGCCTTGAGCGCAAAATCCAGCTGAACGCGGAGGGCGAGGTGGTGTCCATCACGCCCCGCACCTCGCTGGAGGCGCACCGGCTGATCGAGGAGATGATGGTCCAGGCCAACGTCTGCGCCGCCGAGACCCTGGAGGCCAAGCGTACCCCCCTGATCTACCGCGTGCACGATACGCCGAGCGACGAGAAGATGACGGCCCTGGCCGACTTCCTCTCCACCGTGGGCCTCAGCTGGACCAAGGGCCAGCCCGCCAACACCGCCCGCTTCAACGCCCTCCTGGACGAGGCCCGGGACACGCCCAACGCCGAGATCGTCAACGAGGTGGTCCTGCGCACCCAGATGCAGGCCCATTACGCGCCGGAGAACATCGGACACTTCGGCCTGAACCTTGACCGCTACGCTCACTTCACCTCGCCTATCCGGCGCTACGCCGACCTGGTGGTGCACCGCGCGCTGATCCGGGCGCTCAAGGTGGGTGACGACGGGCTCTCCGACGCCGATGTGGCGCGTCTGCCCGACACGGCCGACCACATCACCGCCACGGAGCGCCGCTCCATGGCGGCGGAACGCGACGCCACCGACCGTTACGTCGCGGCCTTCCTTTCGGACCGCCAGGGCGCGGAGTTCGAGGGCCGCATCACGGGCGTGACCCGTTTCGGTCTGTTCGTCCGCCTAACGGACACGGGAGCCGACGGCCTGGTCCCCGTATCCAGCCTGGGCGGCGAGTACTGGAGGCACGACGACCGCGCCCACGCCCTGGTCGGCGAACGCAGCGGCGCCCGCTTCCGCCTGGGCCGACCGGTCACCGTGCGCCTGGTCGAAGCCACCCCCATCACGGGCGGCCTCGTGTTCGAGATGCTGAGCGACCCCGAGCCCCGCGACGGCTCCACGCCCCCGCCCCGCCTGGGCGTACGCGGCCGCGGCGGCCCGCCGTCCCGCAACGAATCCCGGGGCCGAGGGCGGCGGCGATGAGCCAAGCTCCGGATCCGTTGGAAGACGCAGCCCAACGCGACCGGAACCCCGCCCGCGGTCGCCCCAAGGACGCGGCCACCCTGATCCTGGTGCGGCGGGACGGCCCCCGTCCCCGCCTTCTCATGGGCCGGCGTCAGGCGGGCCACGCCTTCATGCCCGACAAGTGGGTCTTCCCCGGCGGCCGGGTGGATCGGGCCGACTTCCGCGCGCCGGCGGCCAGCGAGCTTCGCCCGGACGTCGCCGAAGCCGTGGCCCGCACCGCCGCGCCCGCTCGCGCGCGAAGCTTGGCTCGGGCGCTGGGCGTGGCCGCCGTCCGGGAGACCTGGGAGGAGGCCGGCGTCGTGCTAGGCCGGTTGCAAGGCGACCGCCTCCTGCCCGAGCTGACCGCCCTGACCCTGGTCGCCCACGCCATCACTCCGCCCGGCCGGGTCCGACGCTTCGACGCCCGTTTCTTCACGGCGGACGCCTCGGCCCTGCAAAGCCTGGAGCGCACCCCCGGCTCCGGCGAACTGGAGGAGATCGCCTGGTTCTCCCTGTCCGCGGCGCTCGCGCTGGACCTCCCCAGCATCACCCGTTTCGTGGTGTCCGAGATCGGGAACCGCGAGGACGATCCCACCCGGCCGATTCTCTCCGTTCGCATGCTGCGGGGCCAAAAGCGGGTGGACCCGCTCTAATCGCCCCTCGGCGCGGCCTCACCCGGCCAGGTTGAACTCCACCCGAAAGTGCCGGCCCGGGCGTCGGAGTTCGTAGGCGAACAGCTGGCCCGGTTGCAGCTCCAGCACCCACACATTCGCGGCGGACTGAGGAATGCCCTGCTCCACGAACATGGCCTTGGAGGCGGCGTCGGCCGGGAACTCGATCCGGTCCGGGTCGGCGGGCTGCACGGCTTCGCCCCCGTATTGCGATCGCGGGTCCTCCAGCCCGTCCGGGTGCCGGTGCTCGTGCTTGAGCCGCAGGTTCGACCCGGTTCGGCTGATCACCCAGGTGCGCGACCGATCCTCGCCCACGGCGAAGGGGATGCGGACCCCGCCCGGCCCGCAGCCCTGCACCTGCATGATCAGCGGCTTGCCCTGCATCTCCGCGTCCGCCGCGTCCGTCGACACCAGCCGACCTTCGAAGGTCTGCCCGCAAAGCGTGCTCAGCCGCAGCAGGAAGATCTCGGCCGCGGTCTGGCGCTTGTGCGAAGCGCAGCCGGCCAGAGCGGCCATGAGCAGCAGGAGGGCGAGTCTCATCCCGGGAGGCTAGCCCGGCCGCCGTCGGAAGCGAAAGTTGACTTGAGCGCGTTCGCCGCTATTTTCCGCGCCTTCGATTTCCGGCGCGCCACAAGTTTCGGGGCTGCGCCCGCAGGAGCGTGCGCCATGGCCAAACCGGCCTCCATCAAGATCCGCCTGAATTCGACGGCGGACACCGGCTTCTTCTACGTCACCAAGAAGAACGCCCGCACCAAGACCGAGAAGATGGTGCTCAAGAAGTACGACCCCGTCGTGCGCAAGCACGTCGATTTCCGCGAAGGCAAGATCAAGTAGGGCGGCCCAAAGCCGACATCAGGCAGCTTGGGCGATCACCCGGTTGCGGCCGCGCGCCTTGGCCGCATAGACGTTCTCGTCGGCCCGTTTGAGCAGGCTGCCGGCGGCGACGTCCTCCGCCGTGGTGGCCGACACCCCGATGGAGATGGTGACGGTGAGCAGCTGCCGGCCGCCGGAGACGCGAAACGGCGAACCCGCCACGTGCAGGCGAAGCCGCTCGGCGATGCGGTGAGCATCCACGATCTGGGTCTCGGGCATCAGGACTACGAACTCCTCGCCACCGGTCCGGCAGGCCAGGTCCACCGCGCGCACATTGCTGGCCAGGCGCACGGCGAACTCGCGCAACACCTCGTCGCCCACGTCGTGGCCAAAGTTGTCGTTGATCTTCTTGAAATGGTCGATGTCGACCACCAGCGCGGCCAGCGGGTTGCGGCTGCGCCGGGCGCGCGCGATCAGCACATCCACCTGCGAGCTCATGTAGCGCCGGTTGTAGAGGCCGGTGAGCTGGTCGATGATCGCAAGCTCCAGGCTCTGGTCCAGGTTGTTGCGCAGATAGTCCGTGTACCGCTTGCGCCGGATCTGGGTTCGCGCGCGCGCGGCGAGCTCCTGGGAGTCCACGGGGCGGGACAAGAGGTCGTTGACGCCGATCTCGAGCGCCTTGACCACGCGGGCGCGATCCTCGACATCGACCACGGCCAGAATGGGAACGTGACGCGTGGCCTCGTCCGCGCGGATGCGCGCGGCCAGCCGCAGTCCGTCGAAGCTCTTGGCCATGGCGTTGATGATGAACAGGTCCACATGGCCCCGGGGCAAGTCGGCGGCGGCCTCGGCGGAGGTGGCCAACTGAGCGCGATGCTCGACGGACAGCTGCTCCAGCAACCGCGGCCCCTGCCGCTCATGATCGTCGATCACGGTGACGCGCCCTCCCCCGCCGCCGAGTCGCGAGGCGGAGTTCTCGATCACCCCCATGCGGCGGCCCGACGCCTCCCTTTGGCGAAGCTCGTCCATGACGGCCTTGAGGCGTGTCAGGCTGCGTACGCGGGCCAGCAGCATGACTTCGTCGATGGGTTTGGTCAGGAACTCGTCCGCGCCCGCCTCCAGGCCTTGGATGCGGTCGTCACGACCGTCCAGCGCTGTGACCAGAACCACGGGGATGTGGCGCGTCGCCGGATCGTTCTTGAGACGTCGGCAAACCTGGAAACCGTCCATGCCCGGCATCATCACGTCGAGCAGGATGATGTCGGGCTCCTCGGCAGCGGCGCGAGCCAGGGCCTCCGGTCCGTTGTAGGCGGTGAGCACGTCATAATACTCGGCCGTCAGCTTGGCTTCGAGCAGCCGGACGTTGGCTTCGATGTCGTCGACAACCAGGATGCGGGCGGTCATTCCGGCTCAGCCCAGGTAGCCGCGGATCGTCTCGAGAAAGCTCATCACCGAGATCGGCTTGGACAGGTAGGCTTCGCACCCGCCCTCACGGATGCGCTCCTCGTCACCCTTCATGGCGAAGGCGGTCACGGCGATGATGGGGATGTGGCGAAGGTCGTCGTCCTCCTTCAGCCATTTGGTGACCTCCAGCCCGGAGACCTCCGGCAGTTGGATGTCCATGAGAATCAGATCGGGGTGATGCTGGCGCGCGAGCGTCAGCGCCTGCAGACCTTCACGGGTCTCCAGCACCTGATAGTCTTGGGCTTCGAGCAGATCACGAAACAGCTTCATGTTCAGCTCGTTGTCTTCGACGATAAGCACCGTCTTAGGCATGCTTAACCGATCATCACCAAAGGGCCGGGATCAAGCCCGACCTCGTTTTCTGTTCATGGTAGATAGGCCCTACATCCTTAAACCCCAGTTATCCGCGCTGCTCGCCTGTGGAGCGAACCCGTGATCCGCATCGGCGTCGACTTCGGAGGCACCAAGATTGAGGCCGCGGCGATCGCCCCGGACGGGGAATTCGTGGCCCGGGTGCGCCGGCCCAATCCCGGCGGCTATGACGCGGCCCTGGAGACGGTGGCGGGCTTGGTGGTCGAGGTGGAGGCGCAGACCGGGCCGGTGGCTCGGCTGGGCGTGGGCATGCCCGGGGCTGTTTCGCCCCGCACAGGCCTGATCCGCGGCGCAAACAGCGTGTGGCTGAACGGACGGCCCTTTCGCGACGACCTGGAGCGACGGCTGGCACGACCGGTGCGGGTCGCCAACGACGCGGACTGTTTTGCCTTGTCGGAGGCCAGCGACGGTGCGGCGGCGGGCGCCGCCTCAGTGTTCGGCGCGATCCTAGGCACCGGATGCGGGGGCGGCGTGGTCGTGAACGGCCGGCTGCTGCAAGGCGCGAACGGCATTGCGGGGGAATGGGGGCACACGCCCCTGCCCTGGCCCGGACCGGACGAGCTTCCGCCCACCAGGTGCTGGTGCGGACGGAGCGGCTGCCTGGAGACCTACATTTCCGGCACGGGCTTCGAGAGGGACTACGCCCGGACGGGTCCAGAGGCCAGCGGACGGGAGATCGTCGAAGCGGTGCGCGCGGGCGAGCCCCGCGCCGTCGAGACCCTGGATCGCTATGTGGATCGCCTGGGACGCGGGCTGGCCGTGATTTGCAACCTCCTCGATCCGCAGGTCATCGTGCTGGGCGGCGGCATGTCCAATGTGGACGAACTCTACGCACGCGTGCCGGCGGCGATCGCCCGCCATGTCTTCTGCGACAACTGGGACGGCCGGGTGGTGCGCGCGCTGCACGGCGACAGCTCGGGCGTGCGGGGCGCCGCCTGGCTTTGGCCGCTGGAGCCCTAGGTGCTCCAGACGCTCTGCCGCGACTGCTTCAAGCTGGCCGAGTCCCAGACCCGGCCGGAGCGGTGCGGCTGCGGCTCGCGCCGGGTGCTGGCCCATGCGGAGCTGACGGAGCTGTCCATCGCCCACGTCGACTGCGACGCCTTTTACGCAAGTGTCGAGAAGCGTGACCGGCCGGAGCTGCGGGAGCAGCCGGTGATCGTGGGCGGCGGCGTGCGCGGCGTGGCCACCACCGCCTGCTACATCGCCCGGCAGTACGGCGTCCGCTCGGCGATGCCCATGTTCAAGGCGGTCAAGCTCTGCCCGCAGGCAGTGGTCGTGCGCCCGGATTTCCGCAAATACACAGCCGAGAGCGGGCGGGTGTTCGCCAGGTTGCGGGCGCTGACGCCGCTTGTGCAGGGACTGTCGCTGGACGAGGCCTGGCTGGACCTGTCCGGCACGGAGCGGCTGAACGGCGGACCGCCGGCGCTAACCCTGGCCCGGGCTCAGGCGGCGATCGAGGCCGAGACCGGGCTGACCGTCTCCGTTGGGTTGGCGCCCAACAAGTTCCTGGCCAAGATCGCGTCCGACCTGGACAAGCCGCGCGGCTTCGCCGTCCTCGGATCGGAGGCGGCCGGCTTCCTGAGTGAGCGGCCGGTGGGCGTGCTGCCGGGCGTGGGGCCGGTGTTCGCGCGCACCCTGGAGCGCGACGGCTTTCTCACCGTGGGCGACCTCGCTCGGGCCGCGCCCGGCGCGCTGGAGAAGCGCTACGGGGCCTACGGCGCGCACCTGGCCGCCCTGGCGGAAGGGCGCGACGCCCGCGCCGTGCACGCCGGCGAGGGGCGCAAGAGCATCTCGGCCGAGACCACCTTCAACGAGGACCTTGCGGACGGCGGCGAGCTGGAGACCCTGCTCTGGCCCCTGTGCGAGAAGGTGGCCGGACGCGCGCGGCGCGACGGGCTCGCCGGGCGTGCGATCACGCTGAAGCTCAAGACGGACAGCTTCAAGCTGCTGACCCGGCGCCGCACGCTGCACGTCCCTACGCAAACGGCCCGCGGCCTGTTCAGAGTGGGGCGCGAACTGCTGGCCGGCGAGCCGCGACGACGCTACCGGCTGATCGGCATTGGTCTTTCCGACCTGCTGGAGGCGGCCGCGCCCACCGACCTCTTCGGCGACGGCGAGGCCAGGCTGCGGCGGACGGAAAGCACCATCGACGGCCTGCGCGCCCGCTTCGGCGAGGGAGCGGTCGTGAGCGGCCGGGCGTTGAAGCACTGACTCGCCGCCATTAGGAAAGACCCATGCCCCAGATCGAAACCCGCCTGGCCGAACTCGGCTTGATCCTGCCCGAACTCGTCGCGCCGTTCGCGACCTATGTTCCGTCCGTGCGTAGCGGGAGCCAGCTGTATATCTCCGGCCAGGTCTCGACGGACGGCCGGGGCGGGATCAAGGGAACAGTGGGCGAGGACGTCGATTTCGACACGGCGGTGCAGGCCGCCCGGGTCTGCGGCTTGAACCTGCTCTCCCAGATGAAGTCGGCGTTGGATGGAGACCTGGACCGGGTGGTCCGCGTCGTGAAGCTGGGTGGTTTCGTCCAGGCCGGCCCCGAGTTCTACGACGTCCCCAAGGTGATCAATGGATGCTCGGACCTGATGGTCGAGGTGTTCGGCGACGCCGGCCGCCACGCCCGTTCAGCGGTGGGCGTCTATAAGCTGCCGCTCAACTTCGCCGTCGAGGTGGATGCGGTGGTCGAGGTCCGCTGAGAGGTGAAAGCCGAGCTGGCCGGGGCCGTCGAAGTCCACGGCGCCATCAGCGACATCGGAGCTGAAGCCTGGGACGAATGCGCCTCCAACCCGGCCTACGGCGCCAATCCGTTTACGTCCTATGCGTTCCTGAGCGCGCTGGAGGACAGCGGCTCCGTGGGCCCGCGCACCGGCTGGACGCCTCGGCACCTTTCCGCTCGCGACGGGGAGGGGCGCACGGCGGGGGTCATGCCGCTCTACGCCAAGAGCCACAGCCAGGGCGAGTACGTGTTCGACCATGGCTGGGCCAACGCCTATCAGCGGGCGGGCGGCCGCTACTATCCGAAGCTGCAAAGCGCGGTGCCCTTCACGCCGGCCACCGGCCCTCGCCTGCTGGTCCGCGAGGACGTGGACGCGGGCGCGGGGCGCAAGCTGCTCGGGCTTGCGGCCGCAACCGTGTGCGACCGGCTGGACGCATCCTCCGTTCACGTTACATTCGTTCTTTATACGGAATGGCAGGCGTTGGGTGAGCTCGGCTACCTGCAGCGCCAGGACCAGCAGTACTGGTGGACCAACGCCGGCTACGCCGCGTTCGATGATTTCCTGGCCGCCTTGTCCTCCGGCCGGCGCAAGACCATTCGGAGGGAACGCCGCGACGCTCAGGCCGGATTGGAGATCGTGGCGCTGAGCGGCAGCGACCTTCGCGAGGAGCACTGGGACGCCTTTTTCGCCTTCTACATGGACACGGGCTCGCGCAAGTGGGGCCGGCCCTATCTGAACCGCCGCTTCTTTTCGCTCCTGTCCGAGCGCATGGCCGAGCGCGTGCTGCTGATCATGGCGCGGCGAAACGGCCGCTGGATCGCCGGCGCCCTGAACCTGATCGGAGGGGAGGCGCTCTATGGCCGCAACTGGGGGGCGCTGGACGACGTGCCCTTCCTGCACTTCGAGCTTTGCTATTACCGCGCCATCGAAGAGGCGATCGCACGAGGGCTGTCGCGCGTGGAGGCGGGGGCGCAGGGGGAACACAAGATCTCGCGCGGCTATCTCCCCTCCCCCGTTTATTCGGCCCACTACATCGCCGATCCGGGGCTGAGGGAGCCGATCGCACGCTACCTGGAGGAAGAGCGCGCGGCGGTGGCGCGCGAGATGGCGGTGCTGGAAGCGGAGTACTCCCCGTTCCGACAGGAGGGCTGAGCCACGCCCCCGGTCCAGAGCCTGACGCAATAGAAGCCTAGGCGCGCCCTGAGGACCTCGGCCTGGCTCCAATGCTGCGTTCACGAGGCTTTCGCGTTTCGTCGAGGCGCCTTCCGCATTAGGGTTTGCGGCGCGCTTACGGTCGGAGAGGGCGGACGATGGGGCTGGACGGCCGATACGACGAGGGCAACATCTTCGCCCGTATCCTGCGGGGCGAACTGCCGGCGGCCAGGGTCTTCGAGGACGAGCACGCCCTGGCGATCCTTGACGTGTTTCCACAGTCGCGTGGCCACACCTTGGTTCTGCCCAGGCAGCCGGCCCGCAACCTGCTGGACATCGAGCCCGAAGCCCTGGGAGCCCTGATCCAACGGGTGCAGCGCGTGGCCCGCGCCGTGCGCGACGCGCTGCAGCCGGACGGCCTCACGATCAGTCAGTTCAACGGGGCGGCGGGCGGGCAAAGCGTGTTCCATCTGCACTTCCATGTCATCCCGCGGTGGGAGGGCCGGCCGCTGGGCGGGCATGGTCAGGGTGGGATGGCCGGGCCGGATGAGTTGGCGCAACTGGCCGACGCGATCAGGGCGCGGATGGGCTGATCGGGCCTGCCGCGGGCTCGAGGTGACGCGGAAAGATGAGGCGATCGGGATGGTAGCCGAGCGCTTCGGCCCGACGAACGAGCTCAGCGCGGTTGGCCGGGTTGGGCTCGCGCGACAGGATCCAGAACAGTTCGCCGTCGCTGTCGCCGACCAAGGCCCAGGCGTAGTCGTCGGCGTGGTCCAGCACCCAATAGTCAGAAAAGAAGGGGCCGAAGAAGGAGACCTTCAGCTTGGCGCCCCCTTCGCCCACGACCTTGGCCCGGCCCTCCGCCTGGGTGGCGGGTCCGCTGGGGGAGCCCTTGCGGCAGGTGTTGGTGACCGAGATCAGACCGTCCGGACGGCGGGCGTATTCGGCCGTCACGGCCTCGCAGCCCTTTTCGAAGCGGTTCGGATAGCGCGCGATCTCGTACCAGCGGCCGAGATAGCGGGAGAGTTCGACGGGCTTGGCGGGCTGGGGCGCAGGCTTGGGGTCGAAGCCGTCGCCCGTGCAGGCGGTCAAGAGCAGGGCTCCCGCGACCAGGGCTGATCGCGGGAGCTGCACGGCTCAGCCCACCAGTTCGGGGGCTTCCGCGTCGGGGTCGGTCTCCTCCGCGTCGTTGCGAGCGCGGACTTCGGCCCCGGAGGCCTTTTGTATGTCGAAGGCGATCTTGCCGTCCTCGAGCTTCACCCGGACGTGGCCGCCCTTGATCAGCTTGCCGAACAGTATCTCGTCGGCGAGCGGCTTCTTGATGTTCTCCTGAATGACGCGAGCCAGAGGGCGCGCGCCGTAGAGTTCGTCGAAGCCGTTCTTGGCCAGCCAGTCGGCGGCGTCGTCGGCCAGTTCGATCGTCACATTGCGGTCGGCCAACTGGGCCTCGAGCTGGATGACGAACTTGTGGACCACCTGACGAATGACGTCCTGGTTCAGGGCGGAGAAGGCGACCACCGCGTCCAGCCGGTTGCGGAACTCCGGGGTGAACAGGCGCTTGATGGCCTGCTCGTCCTCGCCTTCCCGCTTGCCGCGGCCGAAGCCGATCGACTCGCGCTGAGCGTCGGAGGCGCCGGCGTTGGTGGTCATGATCAGCACCACGTTGCGGAAATCCACCTTCTTGCCCAGGGCGTCCGTCAAGGATCCATGGTCCATGACCTGGAGCAGGATGTTGTAGATGTCCGCGTGGGCCTTCTCGATCTCATCCAGCAGGACCACGGCGTGCTTGTGCTGGTCGACGGCGTCGGTCAGCAGGCCGCCCTGGTCGTGGCCGACATAGCCCGGAGGGGCGCCGATGAGCCGCGAGACCGTGTGCCGCTCCATGTACTCCGACATGTCGAAGCGCAGGAGTTCGACGCCCAGCGTGGCGGCGAGTTGCTTGGCGACCTCCGTCTTGCCCACGCCGGTGGGGCCGGAGAAGAGGTAGGAGCCGATCGGCTTTTGCGGGTCGCGGAGCCCTGCCCGAGCCATCTTCATGGCCGCCGAGAGCTGGACGATGGCGTCGTCCTGGCCGAACACCGCGCGCTTCAGGTCGGTTTCCAGCTGGCGGAGCGACTCCGTGTCCGACTTGCTGACCGACTTCGGCGGGATGCGGGCCATCTTGGCCACCACGGCCTCGATCTCCTTGGAGCCGATGGTCTTCTTCCGCTTGGATTCGGTCACCAGCATCTGGCTGGCGCCGGCCTCGTCGATGACATCGATCGCCTTGTCGGGCAGCTTGCGGTCGGTGATGTACTTCGCGCTCAGGTCCACGGCGGTCTTGATGGCCTGGTCCGTGTAGCGGAGCTTGTGGAAGGTCTCGTAATAGCTCTTCAGGCCGCGGAGGATCTTGA
The DNA here is from genome assembly GCA_019348195.1 of Pseudomonadota bacterium. Lineage (GTDB taxonomy): Bacteria > Pseudomonadota > Alphaproteobacteria > Caulobacterales > Caulobacteraceae > JAHWJX01. Next base: position 11,343 of record JAHWJX010000026.1, read on the forward strand.
CCGTGTCCTCCACCGTGGGCTCGTTCACGTCGATCTTCTGGAACCGGCGAACCAGGGCGCGGTCCTTCTCGAAGTGCTGGCGGAACTCCTTGTAGGTGGTCGAGCCCATGCATCGCAGAGCGCCTGAAGCCAGCGCCGGCTTCAGCAGGTTCGAGGCGTCCATGGCCCCGCCGGAGGTGGCGCCCGCACCGATCACGGTGTGGATCTCGTCAATGAAGAGAATGGCGTTGGGGTGGTTCTCCAGCTCCTTCACCACCTGCTTCAGCCGCTCCTCGAAGTCGCCGCGGTAGCGGGTGCCGGCCAGCAGCGCGCCCATGTCGAGCGAGAAGATGGTGGCGCCTTCCAGGACCTCCGGAACCTCGTTCTGGACGATCTTGCGGGCCAGGCCCTCGGCGATGGCGGTCTTGCCCACGCCCGGGTCGCCCACCAGGAGCGGGTTGTTCTTGGTGCGGCGGCACAGCACCTGGATGGCGCGCTCCACCTCGCTGGCGCGCCCGATCAGGGGATCGACCTTGCCCTGGCGCGACTTCTCATTGAGGTCGACGCAATAGGCCTCCAGGGCCTCCTGCCCCTGCTTGGCGCCGCCTTTTTCCTCCTCCTCCCCGGTGTTGGCGCCCTTCACGGGACGCGGTTCGCTGGCGCCGGCCTTCTTGGCGATGCCGTGGGCGATGAAGTTCACGGCGTCGTAGCGCGTCATCTCCTGCTCCTGCAGGAAGTAGGCGGCGTGGGACTCACGTTCGGAGAAGATGGCCACCAGGACGTTGGCGCCCGTCACCTCCTCGCGCCCGGAGGACTGGACGTGGATGACGGCCCGCTGGATGACGCGCTGGAACCCGGCGGTCGGCTTGGCGTCGTCCTCGTCGTCGACGATCAGCGAGTTGAGCTCGGTGTCGAGATAGTTGGTCACCGCCTTTTTCAGCGCGGGCAGACCCACGTTGCAGGCCTTCATGATCTCGGCCGCTTCGCGGTCGTCGATCAGGGACAGCAGGAGGTGTTCGAGGGTGGCGTACTCATGCGATCGGGTGTTGGCGTAGGCGATCGCCCGATGCAGGGTTTCTTCGAGCGTTTTGGAGAAGCTGGGCACTGCGGAACTAGTCCTTTTCCATGGTGCACTGGAGCGGGTGCTGGTGGCGTCGGGCGGCGTCGATGACCTGGGCGACCTTGGTTTCGGCCACTTCGTAAGTGTACACGCCGCACACCCCCACGCCGTTCTGGTGCACGTGAAGCATGATGCGCGTCGCGTCTTCACGCGACTTGTTGAAGAAGTTTTCGATGACGAAGACGACGAACTCCATGGGCGTGTAGTCGTCGTTCAGGATCAGCACGCGGTAGAGGGAGGGCTTCTCCGTCTTGGGCTTGGTCTTGGGAACGGCCAGACCGACGCCCCCTCCCCGCTCCGTCCCGTCCTCGCGCCGCTCGGCCATCCAAAGCTCCAAAGGCGAACCGGAGGTCGCCGCTCGAAGGATTAGATATGGGACTCGCGGCCCGATGGAAGGGCCGCTCAGCGCTCGGCGTTGGCGGGGCGCACGGCGCCGGACGGCGTGACCCGCTCCTCGACGCCGGCCACGGCGCCCCCGGCGCCTTGTGTCGGCTGGGGACCGTTGATCAGGGTGTAGATGGCGCCCCCCAGGATGAACAAGCCGACCACGATCGCCAGGACCAGAATCTCGCGGTTCCAGAAACGGTCGGTCGGGTCGACGGTGGGGTCGGGCTTGGCCATGGGGGTGAAACGGGCGAGGCGGGCGGGGGTTGCCGCATCGGGGGGCGAGCAACCGCGTCCGGTGGTTTGCATCCTCCCGGCCCGAGGCCCTGCCGGCATAAAAAAGGCCCGGGGCGTCGCCGTCCCGGGCCTTCCCTCAGGTGGTGCAGACGCCGCTTAGCGGTTCGACTGCAGCGTCTCCATGGCGGCGGTGGCGCGCTCGTTGATGGGAGCCAGGCTCTCCTTGACCGAGTTGGCGACCGTCTCGCTCATGCGGTTCAGCTCGTTGAGGTAGCCTTCCAGCGCCGTACGGGCGTAGTTGGTCTGCAGCTCGACGGCTTCCTGGACGCTGCGGGCGGCGGTCAGGGCGCGGGCGGCTTCGGCGCCCTGCTCCAGCGAGGAGCGGCCGTAGGTCATGGCCTGCGAGCCGATCGACTCGGCGCCCTTGGTGGCGGCGGTCACCGACTGCACCACGGCTTCCAGGTTCTTCTTGGACACGTCGTTCAGCTGGCCCAGGGTGGAGAGCGAACGCTCGACGGTTTCGCGGAAGGCTTGGTTGCCCGCGTTGCTCATCCGCTCGGCGGCGCCGGTGAAGGCGCCCGCGCCTTGCTGCATGCGCTCGGCGGTTTCGCGCGCGGCGGATTGGAAGCCGCCGGCGGCGGTGTTCAAGGCGTCCTGAGCGGCGTTGGCGGCCTGGGTGGTGCGGTCTTGGTCGGTCATGATCGAATCTCCAAAGGGCAACAGCCGGGTCGCCCTTTTGGGCCCGGCTCAGGAGCGTTGAAATGCCTCAAAAAGGGACTGGGGTCAAGGATTTTTGTGCACTGCACAATGAACGGGCCGTGAAAGGCGTGCGACGCGTCGCCACGGGCGAGAAGGCCGTGCCCTATTTACGTCTCGGCAATCATGCTTGCAGATAGTCGAGGTTTCCTGGCGAACGCACCTGAGTCTCGCCGGGTTCCATTTCAGTTGACGGGATGCCGAGCATGACCCAGCCCGCCCGCCGGATCGCCGGAGCTTTCTTCGCCGGCGTCCTGTCGCTCACCACCGCAGCTCTGGCCGCCGGCGCGCCCGCGCGCGCCATGGCTCAATCGCCTGCAACCCAGCCTAAATACGCGGCCATCGTGGTGGACGCGAACTCGGGCGAGGTGCTGTACGCCTCGCGCGCAGACAGCCCGCGCTATCCCGCCTCGATCACCAAGGTCATGACGCTGTATATGGCGTTCGAGGCCCTGGAGCAGGGCAAGGTCAAGCTGACCGACCGGGTGGTGATCTCGCCCCGCGCGGCGGCGCAGGCGCCCACCAAGTCGACCCTGCGGGCCGGCGAGTCCATCCGGCTGGACGAGGCCATGCGCTTGATGGCCGTGCGCTCCTACAACGACCTGTCGGTCGCGGTGGCCGAGCACGTCGGCGGGACGGAAAGCCGGTTCGCCGCCCTGATGACGTTGCGGGCTCAAGAGCTGGGGATGAGCCAGACCCGCTTCGTGAACTCCAACGGCCTGCCGGACAGCCGCCAGATCAGCTCGGCGCGCGACATCGCCCTGCTGAGCCGGGCGGTGCTGCGGGATTATCCCCAGTACTACAGCTACTTCAGCACTCGGGAATACAATTACCAAGGTCGTGCGCTGCGCAACACCAACGGCTTGCTGCACACCATGCCGGGCGTAGACGGGATCAAGACGGGCTTCACCAACGCTTCGGGGTTCAACCTGGCGGCCTCGGCCGTGCGCGACGGACGGCGGCTGATCGCCGTGGTTCTGGGCGGCGCCTCCACCCACTCGCGCAACAACCACGTGCAGGAGCTGCTCACAGCCGGCTTCGAAGTGGTGCGTCGGCGCGCGTCCGGCGACACGGTTCAGCTGACCAGCTATCTGCCTTCAAGCTCCGGCGCGCGTTACGCCACGGTGGGCTCGACGGCGCAGGGCGACTACACGGCCGTGCAGCCCCGGACCGCCAGCCGGTCCACGCCCGTCGGCGGCGGGCGCACCTACGCTAGCCTGGGCATGGTGGTCGCCCCCGAGCCGGAGGTGGAGGTGGCTGCCGTGGCTCGCCCCGTTGCGGTGAAGCGGCTGGAACCGGTGAGGTCCACCGTGCGCGCAAGCGCCAAGTCCGCGCCCAAGTCGGACGCCATCTCCATTAAGCTGGCCACCGCCGAACTATCCAAGGCGGAACGGACCCGGACCAAGGTCGAGGACGCCTCCAAGCCGGAGACGGGCAAGGGCGACTGGATGGTCCAGGTGGGCGCCTTCCGCACAGAAACCGACGCCAAGGACCGCATCGGCCAGGTGGCCAGAAAGTGGTCCATGTTCCGCAAGGCGAACGCGGTCGTGGCCGAGGGCGGGGGGCATTACCGGGCTCGGTTCGCGGGCTTCGACGCCGAAGGCGCCAAGGCGGCCTGCAAGGCGCTGAGCGGCAAGGGCGAGCCCTGCATGCCGCTTCGCGCGGGCTGAGTGGTGAGGCGAAGCCGGTCTTCGCCCCGCTAGCTGATCAGCCCCTTCGCTTCCTCACGCTCACCGGTCGCGAGTTCACCGCCCGTCACCCCAGCAGTTTGTCCCGAGCGGCGTTCAGCTGGGCGGCCAGCCCGGGGGCGCCGCCGGCGTCTGGATGGACGCGGCGCATCAGGCGGACATAGGCGGACTGCACCGCTTCGGCGTCGGCCTCCGGTCCCACGCCCAGGAGCGCGCGCGCTTCGGCTTCCGACATGGCGATCCTGGACCGCTCCGGGCGGCGCACCGCGGGAGGCCGGCGCGTCAGGGTGGCCGCCACGAGGGCCGCGAACGCCAGGCCGGCCGCAGGAAGGTAGGCGCCGCGCACGGCCAGGATGGCGGCGGCCGTCAGAGCAGCGACGGCCAGTATCCCGCCCAGCACGCGCCAGTCCCCCGCCCCGCCTGGCTTGCCGCCGGCGCGGCCCAGAAATACGAAGCCGGCCAGGAGCAGCGCCCCCAGCGCAAGCCAGAGCATGGCGTCAGGCCACCTTCTGCTCGGGCAGGGCCGGCTCGGACGCGCCCGCCTCGGCGGCGGGGGGGTCCGCGACCTCCTCCAGCCCCAACTCCTGCATCAACTGACGGAGCTCCTGGCGGGCGGCGACGTGGGTGAGGCTCACCTCCACCGGACGCACATAGGTGGACAGGTCGGCCACGGTCAGGCCGAAGGGAAAGAGCTCTCGATAAATGACACGATCGCGCAGACCCGCGCCGAGGCGGAAGCCCACGCGCTTGGAGAGGGTGATCAGGCGCTCGTCCAGACGGCGGCGGTTGCGCGCCTCTGTGGTGCCGAGGCGATTTTTGAGCACGATCCAGTCGATGGAGCGACGTTCGGCGCTCATCTTGGCCTTGCGGCTCTCCCAAACGGTCTCGGCGTAGATGGAAGGACGGAGCAGCTCCATGGAGACAGGATCGACTTGGCCTAGAAGGTCGAAGTCCACGAAGCTGTCGTTCATGGGGGTGACGATCAGGTCGGCCTTGCCGTGGGCCGCCTTGGAGAGCGGGGTGTCGCCGCCCGGGGTGTCGATCAGAATGAAATCGACCTGATCCTTGGCCTTGCCGAAGGCGGCGGCGAACAGGGCCAGACCCTCGGCGGGGTCCGCCTTGGCCAGCGCCTTGTCGTTGTCGGACAAGGGAACGACGACCGGCTCGGGAAGGGTGACGCCGGGGTTGGCGGCGATCCAAGCGCGGCGGTTCTCGAAGAAGCGGCCGACCGACTTCTGGCGCAGGTCCAGGTCGATGACGGCCACGGTCGCGCCAGCGTGCAGCAGGCCCGTGACCAGGTGGATGGCCATGGTGGACTTGCCTGCCCCACCCTTCTCATTGCCGACGACGATCACCGACGCAGACATACGCGCACCCTCTTCCCGCCACAGGCGATTCAGAGCGGCAAAAGACCGCCCGAGGCGCGTCGCGTCAACGAAGAACGGTGGTCAAGCTTCCTCTTCTTCCCCGGTTTCCTGATCCAAGGCGTCCTCGCGACCCATGATGGCCCAAAGCGCGCCGGCCACGCCCGCGATGCCCAGCAGTCCGAGCACCCAGCCCAGGCCGGAGCCGGTCGGGGCGGCGCCGGGATCGGGCGTGCGGAAGAAGGTCACGGCCGCGGCCACCACCAACGCCAGACCCGCGAGGAAGAGGTAGATATAGGGGCCGTTGTCCGGACCCTCGACGGGACGGGACAGAGCTGCGGGATCACCTCCGCTGGCCTCGGCGCCGGAGTTCTGGCCGAACCCTTCCGGCAGGTCGGCGCCGGGCGCCTCGCCCGCGGGTTCGGGCGCGGTCGCTTCCGACAGGGACGGCAGGTTCGCGTCCTGCGGAAAGGGCGGCAGCTCCGCCAGTTCCACGACGGGCGTTGCGGGCTCGGGCTGCGGCTCGGGCTCCGGCTCGGGCTCGGGGTCCGGGGCGGGTTGGGCATGCAGGTCGAGTTCGGGAAAGACCGGGTCCGGCGCGTCCGCGACCGCGTCGTCATCGTCGGCGTCCGTCCCGTACAGCAGGCCGTCGTCCTCAAGGTCGTCCGGCGCAGAGGGCTCGTCCTCTGGCGGAGATGGCGGGGCTTGGAGGAAGTCGCCGTCCAGCGGCTCGGCGGACTCGGTACCGTCGTCAGGCGCGGGGAGGTCGAAGGGCAGGAATTCAGGCCCCTCCGGCTCGTCGTCGGCGACCAATTCGCTCAGGCGCGCATTGACGTTGGCGGCGGCCGCCTTGGGCGGAGACCAGTCCGTTTCGGGGGCGTCCCGGGTCTCGGGCGCGGCGCGCACGGCCAGGGCGTCCGAGCCGTCCAGCGGCGTCTGCACCTGTTCCGGACGGCGGCGCGGGACGGCCTGGTAGGCCAGGTAGTCGATGCGGGGCTTCAGCACGGCGCTCGGGGCCGGCACGTAGCCCTCGGCAGGCTGCAGGAACAGCGCCTTCTCCACCGCGCGGCGGCGGACCAGGGCGTCCACGATGACACCCTCCCCTTCCAGTTCGACCCGGCGCCACATCTCCAGCGCTCCGGCCGCCTGGAGCATGGCGCCCTCATTGATGTAACGCAGCACGTCGGAGTGGCGGAAGGTCCTCAGCCCGATGGAGAAGGCGAAGGAGCAGAGCGCGTCGAACTGGTTCTGGCTGAGCGGGGCGAAAGTCCACTCGTTCATCGCGGCTTCGACGGGGAGCAGGTCGTAGCGGAGCAGGGCTTCGGCGTCGGCCTCCGAGACCTCCACGCCTTCGCGAGCTGAGCGGATGTGGCCATAGCCCACCACGAAGCGGCCGCCGGGCAGGCGCGCGGAGCGGCGGCGCAAGCCTTCGAAGCTCTTGATCAGCTCCAGCCCAGGGCGGGAGATGCGTTGGCGGGGCTTGGGACCGGCGGGAGTTCCCGAGGTGGGGCGCGCGTTCGGCATGGTTGACCCATCTTAAGACATGCGGCGGGCCGCAGTGCAGCGGGCAGCAAGAAGCGTGCGCGTTAGAGCAGGATCAGGGTGGCCAGGCCCAGGAAGACGAAAAAGCCCACCACGTCGGTGACAGCGGTGACGAAGACCCCGGAAGAGACGGCCGGGTCCTGTTTCAGCCGGCCAAGCGTCAGCGGTACGAGGGCGCCGGCGGCCCCGGCCGCCAGGAGGTTGAGCACGATGGCCATGGCCACCACCGCCCCCAGATTCCAGTCGCTGAACCACAACCCCGCCGCCACGGCCGAGAGGCTGGCCAGGACCGCCCCATTGATCAAGGCCACACGAAGCTCGCGGCGGACGAGGCGGAAGGCGTTGGAGGCGTTGAGCTCGCGCAGCGCCAGGGCGCGCACGGTGACCGTCAGCGCCTGGGTGCCGGCGTTGCCGCCGATGGAGGCCACGATCGGCATGAGCACGGCCAGTGCGACCAGCTTTTCGATCGATCCCGAGAACCCGGAGATCACCGTGGCGCTGAGCAGGCCGGTGAGCAGGTTCACCGACAGCCACGGCAGGCGAGCGCGGGTGGACCCCCATGTCGTGGCGTCGCGGCCCTCGTCCCCCACCCCGGCGAGCGCCAGGATGTCTTCCTGGTTCTCCTCCTGGAGCACGCCCACGATGTCGTCCACGGTGATCTGGCCGACCAGCCGGCCAGCTTCGTCGACTACCGGCGCGGAGATCAGGCGATACTTTTCAAAGGCGTAGGCCACCTCCTCCTGATCCTGGTCGACGGAGAAGTCGGTGACGGGCTGGGCCAGCTCCGACAGGGTGGTGCCGCGGGGGTAGCGCAACAATCCGCTCACCGCGACGGCGCCCACGGGGCGGTAGGCGGGGTCAACGACGTAGATGTCGAAAAAGAGCTCCGGCAGCTCTTCCGGCGCAGCGCGCAGGTGGTCGATGGCTTGGCCGACGGTCCAGAACTCGGGGGCGGCGACCACCTCGCGCTGCATGAGCCGGCCGGCGGTGTCCTCCGGATAGGCCAGGCTGGTCTCGACCGCCGCGCGCTCCGGCGCGGGCATGGCGGCCAGCACGGCGTCGCGGCGCTCCTCGTCCAGGTCTTCCACGATGGCGGCGGCGTCGTCGCTGTCCAGCCCACTGACCGCCTGAGCCAGACGCGCCGGACTGAACGCGTCCAGCAGTTCCTCGCGGATCTGCTCGTCGAGCTCGGGGAGAACCTCGGAGAACTGCTCGGGCGACAGCACGCGAACCAGCGTGTCGCGGTGATCGGCCGGGACGAAGCCGATCAGGTCGGCGATGTCCGCTGGGCGGAGCGCGTCCATGAGGCGCGTCAGGCGGGGCGCGTCGTCCGCCTCTGCGGCGTCGACCACCATGTCGACGAAGCGGGGATTGAGCTGGTAGTCCTCGCCGAGCGCAAACTCCTCCAGCTCTTCGGCGGAGGTGCGTTCGGTGTGGTGGAATTCCCTGTTTCCGGATGAGGGCTCTGTCGTCATGCCCCCTCCGGCGTCGGGATCAAATCACACTGGTGCGGTCGAGAAGACTCGAACTTCCACTCCGGTTAAGGAACAGCGACCTCAACGCTGCGCGTCTACCAATTCCGCCACGACCGCCCGTGTGTGAGCGGCGCCTTTAGCAAGGGCGAATGCAGAAGGGAAGCGGATTGCAGAGCGAGGAGGCTTCCAGGAGCAGCGCCCTGCTGTCAGTCGGATTGACGATCTCTTGGGGTCTGAACTTCGGCGCCGTTCAGCGTTTCGGCGAGCCGCCGCCCAGCATGGAGCCCATCCCCCAAGATCAGGCCTGACCATGTGGCCGCATCGATGTTCCTGAGCTTCCCCAGTTCCGCCCTCCCGGGCAGGACCATCAGCAATCCGACGAGCCCGCTCACGAGCACCTAGGTCGCTTCCCGAGATGTCGGGAACACACTGATGCTCGCCACCGTACACACGAGCAACACAAGCGACGCCGAGAGCCCGATAAAACGGAGACGACGACTGACGAGCGCCAGGAGCGACGAGGCGCAAACTCCAGACAGCAGGAATGTGCAGAAAGCTCGGAAAGGCGCCACTGCCTTGGGTGGAACGCCGCCCAGCATGACCGGCATGTTCACCACCATAGTGAGTGCGTAGGCGCCTAGAGCCGCGAAGACGAGGAGGCCAACTAGGCTGGAGGCGAAGCCACGTCGATCAAGCGGCTCCTTGAGGCTGAACAGCTTGAGCAGCAGCGCTCAGTTTCCGGCGATGAAGTCGTAGACGTCGGCGGGGCCGGTGACGGCCACGGTGATCTTGTCCGCACTGATCTGGATTTCGCCGCGGGCCACGGGGTGGTTGTTGGCCAGGATCCAGACCTCGTCATTGGCGCCGGCATCCAGGGTGATCACGGCGCCGCGGCCCATGCGCAGGAGCTGGTTCATGGGCACCACGCTGCGGCCCAGCACCACGGAGATTTCGACGTTCACCGCGTCGACCTGATTACGCACGCTCGCACTCCCGCGGAGAAGGCTCCACATTGGGGCCCCATGCTGAACCAGCCGTTAAGCCGCCCTCTCCTGCCCCGGCCCGACGGCCTGGCGGCGGGCTGGGCCGTGTCGCCGGGACTGGTCGGCTACCCGGAGGCGGTGGCCGCCATGGAGACGCGGGCCGAGGCCATCGCGGAAGGGCGCGCCGGCGAGTTGGTCTGGCTGCTCGAGCATCCTCCGCTGTACACGGCGGGGGTGACGGCCAAGCCCGGCGACCTGCTCCAGCCAGGGCGGCTGCCGGTCTTCCGCAGCGGGCGCGGAGGGCGGTTCACCTATCACGGACCCGGGCAGAGGGTGGTCTATCTCATGCTCGACCTGAACGCGCGAGGCCGCGACGTGCGGGCCTTTGTCCGCGCGCTGGAGACCTGGATCATCGGCGCCCTGGCCGAGTTCAACGTGCAGGGCGAGGTGCGGCCCGAACGCGTGGGCGTGTGGGTGGCCCACGGGAGCCCCCCTCGCGAGGAGAAGATTGCGGCGATCGGGGTCAAGCTCAGGCGCTGGGTGAGCTTTCACGGGATCAGTTTCAATGTGGAGCCGGAGCTGGCGCATTTCCGAGGCATCGTGCCCTGCGGGATCAGCGAGCATGGGGTGACCAGCCTGGTGGACCTGGGCCTGCCGGTGACCATGGACGAGGCGGACGCGGCGCTGCGGACGAGCTTCGAGGCCGTGTTCGGACTGGTCGAGCCGGCCAGCCCGCCGCTCGGAGGCAACGGCTCGGGCCCCGACGCGTTTGCGTCGGCAGAGCAACACAAGAAAGGCCATCATGGACAAGAACCGCGTTGAAGGCTCGGGCGATCAGGCCAAGGGCAATCTCAAGGAAGGCCTGGGCCACCTGACGGGCGACGAGAAGCTGAAGAACGAGGGCCGTGGAGATCAGGCCGGCGGCAAGATCAAGAATGCGATCGGCGGCGCGGTGGACGCGGTCAAGGATGCGGCGGGCGACGCCAAACAGGCCGTGGACCGCAAGACGGACGGTAACCGGAGCACCTGAACGGGAAGCAGGCCCCACTTGGGGCCGTGTGGCTGGACAGGGAGGGGAGGCCCGTTGGGCCTCCCCTTTTTGCTGCGGGGCGCCCCTGCGTCAGGCGAACTCGATAAGGACTTCGTCCGCGGCGACGCTGTCCCCAGCCTTGGGGCCCACCGTTTTGACCACGCCGTCACGCTCGGCGCGCAGGATGTTCTGCATCTTCATGGCCTCGATCACGGCCAGGGTCTCGCCGGAGCGAACCTCCTGGCCGGGCGCCACATCGATGGAGATCACCAAGCCGGGCATGGGCGAGACCACCTGACGCGAGGTGTCGCGCGGCGCGCGCTCCGGCAGGCGCGAGGCGAGCTCGGACGACAAGGGCGTCAGCACCCGCGTGCGGACCTGGGCGGCGCGGTGGCGGATGGCGTAGCCGTCCGCCGTACGGACCACCGACACGGCGAAGGGACGGCCGTCGAGGGCGGCGCGAAACTGCGGCCGGCCCGGACGCCAGTCCAGGCCGTCCAGGCGCAAGGTGCGCTCCTCGTTCAACAGCTCGACGCTGAGCGCGCCATCGGCTTCGGACAGGCGCACGGGGCGGCGCTCGACGCCCAGCAGGATCACCCACTCGTCGCGCGGAAGGGCGGCCCTGCCCCCGTTGGCGTTCTTCAGCGCGCGGGCGGTGGCGCTGCGGTGCATCGCGGCCGCCGCCGCGGTGATGGCGTCGCGTTGGAAGGCGTCGGGTTCGAGGCCCTGGAAGCCCCCCGCGAACTCCTCGGCGATGTAGGCTGTGGACAGACGTCCTTCCCGGAACCGGGGCTGGTCCATCACCGCCGAAAGGAAGGGCAGGTTGTGGCCCAAGCCTTCGATGTGGAAGTCCTCGAGCGCCTGCGCCTGGCCGTCGACCGCCGCCTCGCGGGTCGCGCCCCATGAGCACAGCTTGGCGATCATGGGGTCGTAGAACATGGAGATCTCGTCGCCCTCGACCACGCCGCTGTCGTTGCGGACCAGGTAGGGACCACGGTCGCCCTCGGGCGGCGGCTGGTAGCGGACGAGGCGTCCGATGGAGGGCAGGAACTTGCGATAGGGATCCTCGGCATAGATGCGGCTTTCCACCGCCCAGCCGTCGATCCTGAGGTCGTCCTGCGCGAAGGACAGCGGCTCGCCCGCGGCCACCCGGATCATCTGCTCCACCAGATCCAGGCCCGTGATCAATTCGGTGACCGGGTGCTCGACCTGCAGCCGGGTGTTCATCTCGAGGAAGTAGAAGGACTTGTCCTGCCCCGCGACGAATTCGACGGTGCCCGCGCTGTCATAGTTCACGGCCTGGGCCAGGGCCACGGCCTGGGCGCCCATGGCGGCGCGGGTCGCCGCGTCCAGCAGGGGCGAGGGCGCCTCCTCGATGACCTTCTGGTTACGGCGCTGGATCGAGCATTCGCGTTCGAACAGGTGGACGACGTGGCCGTGCTTGTCGCCCAGCACCTGGATCTCGATGTGGCGCGGGTCGGTGATGAATTTCTCGATGAAGATGCGGTCGTCGCCGAAGGCGCCGCGCGCCTCGGCGCGGACAGCGGGAAAGCCTTCCTCGACATCGGCGCGGGTCCAGGCGATGCGGATCCCCTTCCCGCCCCCGCCGGCCGAAGCCTTGAGCATCACCGGGTAGCCGATCTCCTCGGCGATTTGGACCGCGTGGGGCACGCCGTCGATCTCGCCGACATGCCCCGGCACCGTGCTCACCCCGGCGGCGGCGGCCGCCCGCTTGGAGGCGATCTTGTCGCCCATGGCGTCGATCGCCGCCGGGTTCGGACCGATGAAGACGATGCCCTCGGCCTCGAGTTGACGCGCGAATTCGGCCCGTTCGGAAAGAAAGCCGAAGCCCGGGTGGACGGCCTCGGCGCCGGTCTGTTTGCAGGCCGCGATGATCTTGTCCGCGCGGAGATAGCTTTCGCTGGCGGGCGCCGGGCCGATGAAGACGGATTCGTCGGCCATCTCGACGGCCAGCGAACCGGCGTCGGCCTCGGAATAGACGACCACGGTCCGGATCCCGAGGCGGCGGGCGGTCTTGATGACGCGAACGGCGATCTCGCCGCGGTTGGCGATCAGGATCTTGGAGAACACGCGTTTCCGCCCCGGCGGTTTCTTGTTGCAGGCGGCTTATCCGGGGCTGGTGCAGGTGGCAAACGGCGGGCGTCTTGACAGGCCACAGCCAAGCGCGGGACGGCGGGGCATGAGTAGCTGGCTGAACTCCTCCTGGCGCCTTCCCGTGACCGTTCTGGCCATCGCGGTCGCCCTGGGGCTGGGCCTCGCCGGCGCCCCGCGGGCCCTGTACCTGGCGCTGACCAGCGAGGCCGGGCTGGTGGAGAATGCGACGGTGCTGGCCGCGGCCTTGGGGGCGGTGCTGGCCCTAGGGGTCTGGCGCCGGCGGGGCCAGCTGACGCCGCCCCTGATGGGCGGGTGGTTCCTGTTGTTCGCCCTAGGGCTGGTCTTCCTGGCGGGCGAGGAGATCAGTTGGGGCCAGCAGTATCTGCACTGGCGGACGCCGGCCGCCTTTGCGGCTCGGAACTATCAGGGCGAGACCAACCTGCACAATCTGCAGGGGGTGGACGTGGACCTGCCGGCGGTGGTGCTGGGGCTGGGCGTCTTTCTGGGCGGGATCGCCTGGCCGCTGTGGGTCGCCGTGCGGCGCAGGCCGGGGCGGATGGGCGGCTGGCTTGGTTGGTTATGGCCGAATGCGCGACTGTGGCCGGCGGCGGTGATCGCGCTCGCCTTATGGGTGGCGGAGGCCTCCATCGTGCAGGCGGGCTGGGACCACCGGCCGGGGTGGAGGACCTACTACATCGCGATCCGGGAGGCCGTGGAGCTGTTTCTGATCCTGTACGTGCTGCTCTATCTGGCCGATGTGCGGGAGCGGTTGGGCCCGCGCTCCCGGGGGCTCACCGCCTTGGACGACTAGGGTTTAACCCCAAGCCTCGCCCATGGCGGATGCGAGCTGGTCCACAAGCCATTCGGCCAGGAAGCCGATGAGGGCGCCCGCCGCCACATCCGAGGGATAGTGCGCGGCGCGCAGAGGCTGGGCGGCCCCGGCCAGACAGGCGAAGACCGCCGCAGGGAGCGCGGCTTGCGGAATCGCCCGGCTCACGGCTCGGGCGGCGGCCACGGCGTCGGCGGTGTGGCCGGAGGGGAAGGACTGGTCGGCCTTTTGCTCGCTGCCCCCCGCGCCCCGGTGGTAGGTGTGCTCGTCCAGCAGGCGGTGCGGCCGGGTGCGGGTGACATTGTGTTTGATGACGTGCTTGGCGCCCGTGGCCAGCAGCACGGACAGGAGGGTGCGGCCTGCGGCCTCGGTGATCCGCGGCTTGCCGGCGAAGACGCCGATCGCCAGCCCCAGCCCGGCCATGGTCAGCATAGGAGGCTGGTCCGCCAGCTTGCTGATCGGGTGCAAGGCGTCGGCCAGAGGATGATCGCGGAGCGAGCGGATGCGGCGCGCGAGGTCGAAGCTCGGCCTGTTCGAAAGCGGTGTCGGCTTGGGGCATGAGAGGGGCAACGCGGGGGGGGAGACGCCGGTTCGCAAGCTTCAACGGCAGGATGGGCGGGCGTCTCTCCCCGGATACGTCAGTGGAGGAAGGCGCGAGGCGGTCGCCGCTGCGGCGGAGCGTCTCAGTCTCGGGACGTGCGCGCTCTTTCCAGGCGCGGATAGGCCCGATCTTTTCCAGGAAGCTGAGCGGGAGCCGGGAACCTGTCGGCCAGCCGACACGCTCTGGCAGGGAACTCTCAAACGGAGCCCGCATGAAGACCGTTCTGACCCTGGCCGCCGCCGCGGCCCTCACCCTGACCGCAGCCGAGGCCGACGCCCAGACGCGCCGTCGGGGCGCACGCGCCGCGCCTGCAGCCCAGCCCGCGCCGGCGCCCTACCGTCTCATCGGACCGGGCGCCGTCAACGCCGAAGCCTCGGTCCAGGCCGATGCCACGGTCGATCCCGCCGTCCAGTCGGCCACCCCCGCCACACCCGCCACCCCGGCCGCCCGCGCCACTCCGGCGGCCCCCGCGGCTCGCGCCACGCCCGGAACGGCGGCCAGCCCGGCCACACCCGCCGAGCCTGCGACGCCGGCCCAGCCGGCCGCTCCAGCGAACGCGGAAGCAGATGCTGAAGCTGAAGGCGAAGCTGGCGCGGGTGCGGCCACCCCTGAGCGGGCGCGTGCGGAAGCGGCGCTCCGCCGCGTCCTGGGCGAACTGGCGGCTGGAACGCCGGACTATGCCCAGATGAATACGGAAACCGCCGGCCGGGTGCGAACCCAGGCGCCTAGCCTGACCCCCGCGCTGAAGCAGTACGGCGCCATCCAAAGCATCGCGCCCCTCGCCGAATTGGGAGGCTCGCAGCGCTTCCGGGTCACCTTCGCCAATGGCGAGGCGACCTTCGTCATCGCCACGGACGCGGCCGGGAAGATCACGGCGCTCGGCGTCGAAAGCTGATCGGCCATCTTGGTCCACCGGAACGCCCCGCGGGTCCGCTCGCGGGGCGTTTTCGCGGCTGCGGTTCAGCCGTGAACCGTTCGGCGCTCGGCGAGCATGGCCACGAACTGATCGATACGAAGAGCCCGGGGAGGTCGGAGGGCAGCTCATCAGCGCCGGCTGGGCCGGAGCGAACAGCCCTTATCCGTTTCGCCTGCCGAAGCAGCGGTCCGCGGTCACACACTGACCACGATCGGCGCTAGATTCCCTCTCGCCGGGAATCGCCGAAAAGTGCACCCTGGCGCCGATCAGCCAAGGGAAATGTCATGCGGATCACGCCGGAACAGGCCAAGGCTCATGCGGACGAGGTGCGGGCGACCAGCTCCACCGTCCTGCGGGGCCTGATCCCGGTCGAGAAGATCGAGGCGTGGAACACGGCCTTTCAGCCGCTGCTGCTGCGCACCATCGCGCGGGAGAAGGACGACCCGAACCGGGGGACCAACCGTTTCTACGTCACCCTGCCCTTCCACGATCTTTGGGCCGACCCGGAGATCATCGACAACGACGCCATCATGGCGGTCGTCGAGGAGCTGGTGGGGGCCGACGGGGTGCTCTGCCAGCTGGCCAGCGACACGCCGTTGAAGGGGTCGGAGTTCCAGGAGCTGCACCGCGACACCCAGCTGCTGTTCCCCGAAACCGGGGCGGAGACGCCGCCCTATCAGCTGGCCGTGAACTTTCCGCTGGTGGACGTGACCGTGGAGAACGGGGCTATGGAGTGGTCGCCGGGCAGCCACATCCTGTCCAAGGCTGAGGGGCTGCGACGGCTCGAGAGCGGGGAAGCGCCGCTGCAGCCGCTGGAGATGAAGCGGGGCGACGTGCTGATCCGCGACGTGCGGCACATCCACCGCGGGACGCCGAACTATACGGACACGCCGCGGCCCATGGTGGTGATCGGCTATTCGCGCCGCTGGCTGAATCGGCCGGAGGTGGAGATTCGAGTGCCGCGTAGCGTCCTGGAGGGCTTGCCGGAGCGGGCGCGGCGCTGGCTGCGTTTCAACCCGGTGTTCGATACGGTCGAGCAGGCCACCGAGGCGGAGGAAAGCTACCGCGTGTTCGCCTTCTGAAGCCACCCGAAGGACTCCCTGCGCAGGTGGGGATCGCACCCAGACGACTGGGCGGGTCGGCCGCTAGCGGCTGATCTTTTCCGCCAGCACGCGACGAAGCCAAGCCAGGAGGTCGCGGTCGAGATCCTGGCGGCAGGCGTCCAGACCATGGCGGCAGTTGGGATAGAGGATGAGGTCCTTGGGCTCGCCGGCCCGCGCGTGCAGGTCTCGCGAGCAGCGGGCCGGAAGGATCTCGTCCGCCTCGCCGTGGATGAAGATCACCGGCCGGGGAGCCAGATCGGCGACCGGCTGGGTTCCCGCCGTCTGGCTGGACAAGGCGGCCACGGCGATCACGGCTGGCGAGGCCGCTGCGGCCGTGATCACCACCGCCCCGCCGAAGGAGTGGCCGACCAAGATCAGGCGAGCCTTGCCCTCCGTTTCCAGCCAGGCCGCGCCCACCAGGAGGTCGAGCACGCAGTCGCGGAGCACGCCGGGGCGGCGGTAGTCGAGCTCGAGCGAGGCCACCCCCTCGCCGCACAGCTGTTTCCCCAGGCGGGTGTAGAGACCCCCGGCGGGACCGCCCAGGCCCCCGCCCGAGCCGAACACCCAGAGCACGGCGGCGTCGCCGGGGGCCGGCTGAAGCCGGCCGAAAACAGGACCCACGGACGAGCGCAGGACCACCCGCTCCACACCCTCGCGTTCGGGCGTGCGGTCGACGGCGGTGATCTCCACGTCCGCCACCGCGATCGCCTCAGACAGCCGCCCGCCTTATTGGCCCGGGGCCGGAGCCGTGCCGGGGGCGGGGTTCGCCCCAGGCTGGGTCGGCGCAGGGGCTGCGCCGGGACCGCGGCCCGGCACGCCGTCCGCCAGCGGGTCGCCGCCGGGGACGGGCGTGCCGCGGGCGGCGTCAGCCTCGGTGATCACCGAAGCGTTGCCGTTCTCATTGTCAGGAACCATGGTCGAGACGGGCGCCGCGGGCGGCGCAGGCTCGCCGCGCTCGGCGCCGTTGGTGTCCTGGCGTGAGAGGGGATCGGAGGCCATGCGCTCGGAGAGGTCGCCGTCGTCCGCGCCGCGGTTGAAGGCGTAGGCCAGGATGGCCACCAGCACCAGGGCGGCCAGCAGCGGCCACAGCCCGGAGTCGGCCGGGGTGGCGTCCAGCGCGACGAAGAACAGGCCGAAGCCCACGCCGGATCCCAGGCCGAGCGCCAGGCCGGCGCCCGCGGCCGCGTCCGTGCGGGTCCCGGCCGTCGTCGCGCGGGTGGCGAGCCTGCTCGCGGCGGCGTCGCTGCACATCTACGTCACGCACTGGCTGGTGTACCCGCACCTGGAGATGGACTGGCCGCTCGCCGCGACGCTGGCCTCGCTGGCGGTCGGCCTGGCCTACCGAGAGCTCGACCTGCGGGTCACCGCCCTGCTCCGGGCCCGCGGCGCGGCACGGCGCACGTCGGCCGAACCCCGCCCGCTCGTCGCACCCGGATAGGGTCGCGCTGGCGCGCGTGCGCGTGCCGGACCGGGGGAGGCAGGCATGGCTGAGCGGCTCGGAGCTGCCGAGCCTGCAGTCTCCACCCGCATCTGGACCATCCCCAACGTGCTGTCCATGCTGCGGCTGGCCGGCGTCCCGTCCCGGGTCGCCGTCGGGTTCACGCCGGGGCAGCAGCAGGCCGACGGCAGCTACCTGGTGACCACCG
>JAHWJX010000027.1 GCA_019348195.1 Pseudomonadota bacterium
TTTCGCCGAAGCGGCCACCACGACGCGGCGACCGGCTTCCATCTGGGCCGCCACGAACTCGCCCATGGCCCGCTCCGGACTGGGTGCGGTGGCGAAGCTGGGGGTGGGCTCCACGCTGTTGGACGGCGGCAGGTCCAGCCGGCGTTGACCGGTGAGCGCCGTCCACTCTGCATCGTCGAGATACAGGCTCGTCGGCGGAAGCACCGGGCGCAGGGACGCCTCCGGATGCGTTGCGTCGCTCCGTTTCCGGTCGGCGTAGGCCTCGGCCACCTGCAGCAGAAAGGCGCGGCGGCGCTCCTGGGCCTGCGGGTCCTCCACCACCCTGGCCTTAGGCAGGATGCTGAACAGCGTCTCCAGTTTTGGATACACCTCGCTGAGCCAGTGCTCCGCCCCAGGGCCCCGATCCAGTTCGTCGCCCACCAGCTCCGACGCGGGATCGATCAGCAGTTCGTCCACCTCCTCCACCGTGCGCTGGGTCAGGGGGTCGTAGCTGCGGATGGCGTCGATGCGGCCCGCGGGCGCCTCCAAGCGGTAGGGCGCCTCCAGGCCAGCCGGATAGATGTCAGCCACCTCACTCCGATTGGCGACCTCGCCCACTTCGTCCACCCGGTCGTCTTCGACATAGCCGAGGCAGTGGAGCGCGCGCATCAGCGGCTCACCTCTCACGGGCTCGCCTCGCCGCAGGCGGAGCGGAGGGGCGAGCACCTCGCGGGGCGGCGTCCGCTGAAGGGCGGCGTCAGGCGTGGTGATCACCACCCGAGGCCGGGCGCCCTTCTCCAGAAGCCGGCGCAGGGCGGCCATTCGGCGGCCCTGCGCCTCCCTCGAAGGGGAGGCGCGGTCGTAGGGCAGACAATCCCAGGCGGGAAAGATGATCACCTCCAGCTCCGGCGCGAGACCGGCCAGGGCGCGGGCCAGCCCCTCCGCGCGGCGCTCGCTGGTGGTGACGTGGATCAGGTCCGCTCCCCCGATGTGCGCAAGCAGCTGGACGGCCGTGGCGCCGACCGGAACGCGTAAAGGCATGAGCCGCCCGATAGCCGAGTGAGGGGGTGCAGCGGCGGACGCCGCGGGTCGGGGAAGCGCCGGGCGGCCTGGGAGGTTCCCGTGGAGGCCCCGGCCGCGGCGTGCTAGCTGCCGCCCATGATGATGCGCAACGGATTTGGCGCGCTGGCGGTGCTGGCGTTGGCGGCATGCGGCGGCGAGACCGGCGGGGCGACGGACCCCGAGCTGGCTGACGTCCAGGCCTTGGCGGCGCTTCCCCCGCCCTACAACACCGCGGACCCGCTGAACGGGCGACGCGTGTTCAACCAGTGCCGCTCCTGCCACACGATCGAGGCGGGCGCTCCCAACCTGGTCGGACCCAATCTGCACGGCGTCTTCGAGCGCCGGATCGGGACCCTGCCCGGCTATACCTATTCCGAAGCGGCGCGGAGCGCCGGCTGGAGTTGGGACGCCGCCCAGCTCGATCGCTGGCTAACCGACCCCCGCGGCTTCCTGCCCGGGACCAAGATGGCCTTTCCGGGGGTGAAAGACCCGACCGATCGCCGCGACGTGATCGCCTATCTGCTGATCGAGACCCGCAAACCCGCAGAGGACTGAGCAGCCTAGGGGTTCAGAACGCTGGCCCCTCCCGGAAAGGCTGCCGCTACACGCCGCCTTAACCGCGTTGACCGCAGGGTCCGGGCTGATCCGCCGCCTCCGCGAGCCCGCGCCCGCTTGTCCCGTTTCGCCCACAGCCTGATGTTGACGGCCGCCGCGCTCGCCGCGGCGCCCACACCCGTGGGCGCGGAAGGAGCGGTGCACGCGCCCGCTCCCAAGCCTTCGGGGCCGGCCAAGGGCTCCGTTCGCATCTTCCCACCGAAGGTCGCGGCCGAGCCTGCCGCCCGCCCGGCGCTGGACGTGCGTGTGGCGACCACTCGCGACTTCACCCGTTTGGAGTTCCATTGGCTCCGGCCGACGCCCATGGGGGCCCGGCTGGACGGGCGGCAGTTGATCCTGAGCTTCCCGCGCTTGGCGGAGCCGGACCTCACGCGCCTGCGTATCAATCCGCCGCCCCGCGTCGAAACGGCGGAGCTCCGCCGCAGTGCGCGAGGGATAGAGCTGGCCGTCACCCTGGCCGAAGGTGTGGAGGTCCGCTCGGGCGCCGCCGACGGCGTGGCCTATGTCAATCTGTTCGACGCCAAGCCGACGTCCCAGGGTTCTTCCGCCCAGGCCGGGGCCGTGCCTGCGGGAGGCGTGGTTCCGGTCGGCGTAAGCAGCAAGGGGTCGGCGACCGCACTCGCCTTTCCGTTCGCCGGCCCCGTGGGCGCCGCGGTTTTCCGCCGAGGCGACGCGGTCTGGATCGTGTTCGACGCCGAAGCAGCCCTGGACGTCTCCAAGCTGGGGCGCTTTCGCCCGACGCCCGTGCGTGGGCCGGGTTACACGGCGGTCCGGCTCTCCGTCGCACCGGACCTCGGCGCCGTGGTGGGCGCCGACGGCGGCGTCTGGACCGTCACCCTCCAGCCCGAAGCTCCGCGCCCGCCGGGGGTGCCGATCCTGGGCGAGCGCGACGCGGGTCCGCTCGCGCTGAGCGCCATGATGGCCGGCGCCACAGCCGTACGCTGGATCTCTGATCCAGTGGTGGGTGACCGCATCGGCGCCGTGACCGCCCTGGCGCCGGCCAAGGGCGTCCCGGTCCGCCGTGAGTTCGTGGAGCTGGCGCTGCTTCCCTCGGCCCACGGCATGGCTGTGGAGCCGCGCACCGACGACCTCGCCCTGGAGGCGGCACCCGATTTGGTCCGGATCGGCCGTCCGCGCGGCCTCGCGCTCTCCGGCGGAGAGGTTCGGACCGCAGCGCCGATCGAGCTGCCCCAGCGCGCTTCCATGCCGGCCGTGATCGATTACGCCTGGGGCAAGCTGGGCGAAGGCGGCTATCTGCCCCGTTATGACGCCCTGCTGCGCGCCGCGGCGGCGGAGGCGAGCGACAACAAAGCGGTCGCCGCGCGGCTGGGGCTGGCCCGCTTCCTGATCGGCAGCGAACTCACGCACGAAGGGCTGGGCGTGCTGGAGGCGCTGCGGCGCCAGCAGCCGGCCGTCATGAACGACCCCGATTTCCGAGGACTGCGCGGGGCTGGGCGCGCGTCCATCGGCCGGACCAAGGAGGCTGGGGCGGACTTCATGTCTCCTGTTTTGGCCCAGGACGCCTCCAGCGCGCTCTGGCGCGGCCTGCTGGCCGCCACGGAGGGCGATCACGCTCGGGCGGTGGGCCAGCTGAACGAGGGGGCGCCCGCCCTGAACCTGTTTCCGACCAAGCTGCGTGCGCGATTCATCCGGGCGCAGGCGGAGTCGGCCCTGGCCATGGGCGACGCAGCGGGCGCGGCGACGGCCCTGACCAAGGCCGTCGACATCACCGGTCCCGAAGGGCTGGCCTTGGCGCTCACGCGCGGCAAGCTGCTGGAGCTCGGCGGGGACAACGCCAACGCTCTCAAGATCTACCAAGCGGTGGCCAACGCAGGCCAAGGCGCGGTGGCGGCTGAGGCGGAGCTCCGCCTGACGAAGCTCAGGAACGCGACCGGCGCACTGGACGCGGCCGGAGCGGCGCAGGCCTACAATGCGCTCCGTTGGAAGTGGCGTGGCGACGAAGTCGAGCTGGAGGTGCTCCGGACTCTGGGCGACCTTTATCTCCGGGCAGGTCGCAATCGCGAGGCGCTCACCGTTCTGCACGCCGCGACCCCCCGCCTGCCGGGCTCGCCCACCGGCGTGGCCATCCAGAACGAGATGGCCGCCGTGTTCCGCCGATTGTTCCTGGACGGCGAAGCTGACGGAATGGAGCCCATCCAGGCGCTGGCTCTGTTCTCCGACTTCCGCGATCTTACGCCGGTGGGGGCCGATGGCGACGCCATGACCCGCCGCATGGCGCAGCGGCTGGTCGCGGTGGACCTCCTGCCCCAGGCGGCCGAGCTTTTGCAGCACCAGGCGATGGAGCGGCTGGACGGGGTGGCCCGGGCCCAGGTCGCCACTGACCTGGCGCTTATCCACCTGATGGACCGCAACCCCGAAGCCGCCCTAGGCGCCATTGCTCAGTCGCGCACCACCGTGCTGCCCACGGCGCTGAATCTGGAGCGCCGGATGGTCCAGGCGCGCGCCCTCCTGGCGCTAGGCCGGCTGGACCACGCCATGGAGATCCTGGGCGACGACCGTTCGAACGACGCTCAGGCGGTTCGGGCCGAGATCCACTGGAGCCAAGGCGCCTGGCCGCTCGCCGCCGCCGCACTGGAGCGGTCCCTGGCCGGTGGTCCGTCCACGGGTCTTTCGGCCGGCCAGGAGTCTCGCCTTCTCAAGGCGGCGGTGGCCTACAGCCTGGCCGGGGACGATGCGGGGCTGAAGCGGCTGCGCGCGCGCTTTGGCGGCGCGGTGGCTTCGGCCCGCAATCCCGACGCGCTCCGCATCGCCCTGGCGGGTCTCGGCGAGGATGGGGCCAACGCCGCCGACCTCACCCGGGTTGTGTCCGAAGCCGACGCCTTCGCCGGCTGGGTGGGCGAAGCGAAACGCCGCTTCCGCGCCCGCCCGGTCACCGCCGCCGCCCCCTCGCCCAAGCAGGCGGCGGCGCCCGCGGCGGCGGCCCAAGGCTAGGCAGCCGGCGGACCCCGCTGAAAACTTTCGACCAAGCTGCCGGCCACGAGCCGCCAACCGTCCACCAGCACGAAAAAGATGAGCTTGAACGGCAGGCTGACCACCACCGGCGGCAGCATCATCATTCCCATGCTCATCAGCACGCTGGCCACGACCAGATCGATCACCAGGAAGGGCACGAACAGGAGGAAACCGATCTCAAAGGCGCGCTTGAGCTCGGAGATCATAAAGGCGGGCGTCACCACCTGCAGCGGCAGGTCCTGACGACTGGCCACGCGCGGCGTCCTGGACAGGCGGGCGAACAGGGCCAGGTCGTCCTGATCCACCTGGCTCAGCATGAAGCTCTTCACCGGGGCGGACGCCTCCCCGAAGGCCTGCGGCAGCTCCATCTGCTGGTCCAGCAGGGGACGGATGCCGTTTTGGTAGGCGGCTTGATAGGTCGGGGCCATGACGATGGCCGATAGGAACAAGGCCAGGCTCACGATCACCGCATTGGGCGGGCTCTGCTGCAGCCCCAGCGCCGTGCGCAGCAGCGAGAGCACCACCACGATCCGTACGAAGGAGGTTGTCATGATCACGATCGACGGAGCCAGGGAGAGCACGGTGAGGAGACCCACCAACTGGACGACCCGCTCCGTCAGTCCCGCCCCGGTGCCCAGGTCGATGTTCAGCGCCTGCGCCGAGGCGGCGTCCGGCAGGAGCACCATGGCCGCCAACAGCCCGGCCGTGGCGAGCGGAGCGAGCTTCATCGGCCCGTCTCCTCGGGCGCGGCGCCCTCGGCCAGCACCCTCCCCTCGCCCAACAGCAGCAACCGTTCCTGGTCGTCGAACCGGACCAGCACCAGGCGCCGCGCGGGATCGAGCATGAGCGTCTCAACGACGGACAGGCGGCGGTCCGCCTTGGGCTTGGCGGCGGTGCGGAAGAGGCTGCTCGGGCCGTAGCGGCGGGCCAAGACGCCAGCCAGCCCGATCAGCCCCAGTGTGAGCGCCAGCGCGGCGATCCCGCGGGCGACGTCGGCGAAGTCCATTCGGGCGCGCTCCAACAGCCGCGTTCGGCGGCCTGGCCCCCAGCCTCTGGGCCGACATGGTAAACGGGGCGTTAACCACGACGCGCGCTCCCGGCATTTTCTGCCGGGCGGGCAAGGACTCGTTAAGGTCGTGGGCTCACCCTACGGCCCATGATCGCCGATGATCTTCCCCTGTTCACCCTGCTCAAGGGCCGGCTCGGCCACTTGAACCAGCGGCAGCGCCTGATCGGCCAGAACGTCGCCAACGCCGACACGCCCGGCTACGCGGCGCGGGACCTCAAGGGCTTCACCTTCGCCGATGCGCTCAGGGCCAAGGGCGGGAGCGACGGCGTGACCACCGCGCGCACGAACGCCGCCCACCTCCAGGGCGCCGCTCCAAAGGCCAACGGCCCGCACTCCGTGTGGTCGTCCAAGCTCACCCCGGACAGCGAGACCACGCTCGACGGCAACTCCGTCGTGCTGGAGGAGCAGATGATCAAGATGGCCGAGTCGCGCGCCGACTATGATGCGGCCGTCAGCTTCTATCAGAAGTCCATGAACCTCATCCGCATGGCCGCGCGCCGGCCAGGAGGCTGATCACCATGCGTATCGGCAAGGCTCCTCCCCCGCACAACAGCACCATGGCCGTGGCCTCGTCGGCCCTGAAGGCCAACCAGGCCCGCATGCGCGTGATCGCCGAGAACCTGGCCAACGCCAACTCGACCTCGCGCGTCGCCGGCGGCGATCCCTATCGCCGCCAAGTCCCCGTGCTGGAGCCGGACGGCAAGGTCGCGCCGGGCGCTGACGGGGTGAGGGTGGCGGCCGTGCGCGCCGACATGCGCGACTTCCGCATGGTTCACGACCCCGGCCACCCCGCCGCGGACGCACAGGGCTATGTCAAGATGCCCAATGTCGACAGCCTGGTGGAGGCCTTGGACATGCGCGAAGCCCAGCGCGCCTACGAGGCCAATCTCAATGTCATCGAGACCGCGCGCGCCATGGATAGCCGCACGCTCGACCTGCTTCGCAAGTAAGGACCTGAGCGATGATCACCGCCCTTTCCGCAGCAAAGGCCTACGGTTCCGCCCAGAACCTCGCCAAGATCGGCGGCGGCGGCGCCGGCGTGGCGAGCGGCCCCGAGGCCTTGGGCGGCTCCGCCTTCTCCGACATGCTCAAGGGCGTGATTGAACAGACCACCCAAAGCTCCCGCGCGGCGGAGACCCAGATGGCCGCCCAGGTCCAGGGCAAGGCCGAGCTGATTGACGTGGTCACCGCCGTTTCCGCCGCGGAGGCCAGCCTTGAAACCGTGATGGCTGTCCGCGATCAGGTGATCGCCGCCTATCAAGAGATCATGCGCATGCCGATCTGACGCGGCGGGCTCGGCCCGCCCGGTCAGACCAGGGTTGCGTCCAGCGTGATCTCGGCGTTCAACACCTTGGACACAGGGCAGATCTTCTCCGCCTGCTGCGCCAGTTGGTCGAATTCGGCCGGGTCGATTCCGGGAACCTGCGCCCGCAAGGTCAGCGCCGAACGGCTGATGCGGAAACCCTGGCCCTCCGGCTCCAGGCTGACGGCCGCCGTGGCGTTCAACTCCGTAGGCGTGAAGCCCGCGGCCTGGATCAGAAAGGCCAGCTGCATGGCGAAGCAGCCCGCGTGCGCGGCGGCGATCAGCTCCTCCGGATTGGTGCCTGGCTGATCTTCGAAGCGGGTCCGGAACGAGTAGGGGGTCGCAGACAGCACGCCCGAGGGCGAACTCAGATCGCCCGAGCCCTCCTTGCCCGTGCCGCGCCAGACAGCATTCGCCTTGCGGATCATTCTTAGTCTCCTGGGTTGGCGGCCCGCCGGCGGCAGTGCCCGGACGGGCTTGTTGAAGGCCTACAACGCGGGGCGGACCGGCGCGTTCAGCGGCGAATTGAGCGCGCACGGCCCGACCGACCGGCGCGCTCACGGTCAGATGAGCACGCCCGGCCTGGATCGCACCTGTTCAGTCGGCCAGGAACAGCTAGGTTGGTCCGCCCTCAGCCAAGGAGACACCCATGCGTAGGCCGATGCTCGCCGCAGCCGTGGCCTTGGTGCTGATCGCGCCGCAGCCCACCGGCGCGCAGGACACGGAGCGGCATCAGGCCGCCCTGGTGGCCGGCTACAAAGCCGCCTTTCTCTGCAGCGGGGTCTTCAACGCCGGCCAGACCGAGGCCCAGGTCACGGCCGACGATCTGACCGGCATCTATGCCGAGTATCGCGAGCCCATCGGCAAGCTGCCCGCCGTGATCGACCGGG
Organism: Pseudomonadota bacterium; assembly: GCA_019348195.1. Lineage (GTDB taxonomy): Bacteria > Pseudomonadota > Alphaproteobacteria > Caulobacterales > Caulobacteraceae > JAHWJX01. Next base: position 7,892 of record JAHWJX010000027.1, read on the forward strand.
AGGCCCGGACCGTTTCGGTCGCTTTCGCGCCGGACATGCCGCCGCGGATCGCCGCCTGGCGTCCGGGGCTGGGCTGCACCAACCTTCCCATCGGCGCCCGGGTCTCGACGGTGGCGGCCTTGCCGCGTCTAGAGGCCCGTCCCCCCCGGACAAACTGGGACGCCCAGCCCTGGCCGACGGGAGATCGCGGGGCTGAGGCGCCCGGCCCCACGCCGCCCGCCTTGGCCGCCCTGGTTCGGGCGGCCTTCGACGGAGCCAGCTACGGCAAGGGCTCCAAGACCACGGCGGTGATCGTGGTGGCGGACGGCCGCATCGTCGCCGAGCAGTACCGGGCGGGTTACAACAAGCACACGCCCCAGCGAACCTGGTCGGTCGGCAAGAGCCTGGCCGCGGCGGTCGTGGGCGCGGCCGTCATGGACGGTCTGGTGGATCCAAAGGCGCCCGCCACCGTGCCGGAGTGGCGCGGTCGGGGGGACCCGAGAGGCGCCGTCACCCTGGACAACCTGCTGCGCATGTCCAGCGGGCTCTACAGCGGCAAGGCCGGCAACCGCACCGATCGTCTGTATTTCGGAGGCACGGCGGTTACGGAGGAAACCGTGGCCCAGCCGCTCGAGGCCCCTCCGGGGAGCCGTTGGCTTTACGCCAATAACGACACGGTGCTTGCGGTCCGGGCGGTTCGGGCCGCGATCGGCGACGACCGGCGCTATCTGGCCTACCCCTTCACGGACCTGTTCTGGAGGATCGGCATGGCCCGAACCACGCCGGAGACCGACTGGCAAGGCAATTTCGTCCTGTCCAGCCAGGTCTGGACCACGGCGCGCGACCTGGCCCGCTTCGGACTGCTGCATCTGAACGACGGCGTCTGGAACGGCGAACGCGTGCTGCCGGCCGGTTGGGTCGATTACGTCACCACCGCCGGTCCGGCCCAGCCCCCGCCGGGAGCCGCTGGAGCCGGGCCGGGTTACGGCGCCCAGTGGTGGCTGTTCGGGGCGGCCCAGGGCCTGCCCGAGGACGCCTACGCCGCCCAGGGAAACAGGGGGCAGTACCTCATGGTCATCCCTTCCCGTCGCATGGTCATCGTCCGCCGAGGCTTCGACGGAACCGGCGAGCGCTTCGAGATCGCGCGCTTCAGCGCCGACGTGTTGCGCGCGCGAAAGTAACCGAGGTCGTCCCGAGGTCTCGATCCGTTGCAGAGCGAGGCCTGGTGGGAGCGCTTGTCATCCAGGTCAGAGCTCCAGGACTTCCCGGTGAACGGCTTCCATAAAGGAGCGGGGCGTCGATGTGATGAGCGGAGGGGGAGCGGTTGATGATCGGTGCAGGGCTGCCGGCCACAACCAAACCTTAGGTTTCCAGCGCAATCATCGCAGATGACTGTACCGAGTCCATAATGTCCGTTCCTGTTCAAGCTGCCGGGCGAACCCCGTCCATCACCATTCGCCTGGACGAGACTATTCCGCGCGTTCTGGTCAGCATCGTGGGCCCGGCCAGCGGGCAGTTGGTCGCGGACACACTGAGCCAAGGCTACCTCGCCCAGCCCGAGATCACCTACCTGGACATGTTGTTCGACCTGACGGCCTATTCCGGCGCCGTCGAGTCCAGGCACGTCGAAGTCATTGTGGACGCATATTTGCGGGGGAACCACCACCCGCTTCATCCGTGTCGCACGGCCTTCGTCAGCCCCGACCCGTTCTTCAAGCACTGGGCGGCCGCGATGAGCTTTCAGTTCACCGGGCGCGAGCACCGAGCTTTCGCCAGTTTCGAAGCGGCCGAGCGTTTCCTGGACGAACCCATGGCGGAACGCGCGCCTTTCAGCGCGGCCTGAACCCTCCTCAAGCCGCAGGCGGGCGCGCTGGCTGGCCGGACAGCATGGCCTGAGCGCGCGCCGCGGTAGCATCCGTCTGTGCGAGGCGGGCGGCGAGCCGCTCGGTCAGCTTCTTGGCTTCCGCCGGCGACATCTCCGCCAGGATGGCCGCCAAGGTCTGAGGCTTCAGCTTCGCCGCCACAGGCAGCCGAACGCTGTCCTCCAGCGTCGCAAAGATAGGCGCGGCGGCCTTGGGCTTCATCTTTTCATAAACGGTGACCAGGCGGTCCGCCTCGGCCGCCTTCTGAGTGTTGGCCTGGGTCGTGAGAGCCTGGAGCTCGCCCTTCAGCGCCATCAGGGCCTTGATCTTGGCGTCCAGCTTCAGCTCCGCCGCGGTCATCAGCTTGGTCTGGGTGTCGACCGCCTGCTCGCGCTGGTCCAGCTGCCCGCGGCGCTCGCCCAGCGTCTGCAAAATGCGCAGCTCCGACGGGCTCACGCCCGCCTCACGCGCCAGCACGGCCGCTGTGGGCAGACAGGCTTGGGCGGGGGTTGGGCGCGCGGCCGCAGGCGCGGTCTGGCCGACGGGCGGCTTCTTGGCGGGCGCGCTTTCCGCGTGCGCGGCGGGGGCCAGCAGATTGGGCAGGGCGTCGGCTCCGGCCAGGGCCTTGACGGCGAGCAGGCCGCCCATGCCGACGGCGACCATGGGCAGCAGACGAAGCTTGGACATCTATCCTCCGCGGAGCAGCGCGGCGGCCTCCCGCAAACGCGAGGCGACCGCCCCCCTACGAGCTTGGGGCTGGGGCTCAGACGTACCCGGCAAAGGTTGCCGAGGTGTTGCAGCCGCCAGCATGGCGGCGAAGTCCGGCGGAGCTCGCGGCGAAGCTTCCGGTTCCGGAGCCGGGACCGGAGCCGCCGGCCTTGGCGCCGGGCCAGCCGAACGGGCTGTCGGCACCACCCTGGCCAGCGTCCGCGCAGAGGCTTGGACGGACTCGGCGGCCGCCTCCGCCCGTCTGGCCGCCAACTCCGCGTCGGAGGTGAGCTGCTCCAACACCGAGGCGGCCGCCCGTGCGGCTTCGATGCGCGGCCCCAGAACGCCCTGGGCCTCCTCCGTGGCCTGGCGCAGCATCTCCAACCCGGTTTGGGCGCGCGCAGCCGCGCCGTCCAACTCACCCATGGCCTTGACGAAACTGGCCTGGCTCTCGCGCAACGCACGAAGCTTGCCTTCGAGGCGGAATCCAAACCCCAGAGTGGCCACCAACAGCACGGCCAGCAGCAGCTCGAGGCTGAACGCAACCGGGCTCATCGCTTGACGCCCTTGGTCACGGCGCGCTTGGCGGCCGGTGTGAGCGGAGCCTCCACCCGGACGGCGATGTGATGGTTTCGCCGTCCCATCCGGCCCTGCGTCAGGGGAATGGCGCCGCAGCGCAGCTCCACCATGCTGTCGGGCCCGGCATTGAGCATCAGGGTTTCGCCCACCCGAAGGTCCAACACTCGCTTGAGCGACACCGATTGCTCGTCCAGCACAACGCGGACCTCCATCTGCGTGGTCCACAGTTCGGTCGCGAGGTGGCTTTCCCAGATGTTGTCGCGCCCGAACTTCTCGCCCATGAACTGCTGGAGGAGCATCTTCCGGATCGGCTCCAGGGTGGCGTAGGGCAGCAGCAGCTCCAGCCGTCCTCCCCGGTCTTCCATGTCGATGCGCAGCTTGATCAGGATGGCGGCGTTGGCGGGCCTGGCGATGGCGGCGAAGCGCGGGTTGGTCTCCAACCGGTCCAGCTTGAACGTCACGGGCGTCATCGGTTCAAAAGCGGCGGTCATGTCGCCCAGCACCACCTCGATCATCCGTTCGACCAGAACCCGCTCGATGGTTGTGTAAGGCCGCCCCTCCACCCGCAGGGCCGTGGTGCCGCGCCGCCCGCCCAGCAGCACGTCCACAACGGAGTAGATCAGGTTGCTGTCGACGGTCAGCAGACCGAAGTTGTCCAGCTCCTCGGCCCGGAACACGCCCAACATGGCCGGCAGCGGGATGGAGTTCAGATAGTCGCCGAAACGGATGGAGCTGATGCTGTCGAGACTGACCTCGACGTTGTCGCTGGTGAAGTTCCGCAAGGAGGTCGTCATCAGCCGCACCAGGCGGTCGAACACGATCTCCAGCATCGGCAGCCGCTCGTAGGAGACGAGCGCTGAGTTGATGATGGCTTTGACGCCGGTCTTGTCCGAACCGTCGTCGTTCATGTCGAAGCCGAGCAGGCTGTCGATCTCGTCCTGGTTCAGGACGCGCTCGCCCAGGCCGTCCGGGCCCTTGGCGTCGGCAGGATCGGCTCCGGCGTCCAACGCCGCGGCCCAGTCCTCCTCCATGGCTGCGTCGGCTTCGGTCATCAGCCGGTGATCAGCATTTCTTCGATCAACACGGCCTTCACCTCCGCCGGGGCGGCGACGAGGTTGATCCGCTTCAGGATCTCCATACGCAGCTCATAGGTCCCTTGCGATCCCGAGAGATCCTCGGGCCGGAGCTCCCGAAGAAAGGTGGAGAACATGTCATTCAGCCGGGGCGTGGCAGACCCCAGCGCCTCGGCCGTCTCGTGATCGGGCAGCTCCAGCGTCAGCTTCAGCTTGAGATAGCTGGGCCGCCCGTCCGTCGACTGAATGTTCACGATCAGGTCAGGGAGAGTGTAGAAGACCACCCCGTCCGGGCCTTCCGCAATCACCGGTGCGCCTTCGGCCGGCTTGTCGCCGCCGCCGTGATCGCCGCCCTTCTTGGCCTTCTTCTTGGGCTTGTGCTCGCCCCCCTTCTCACCGTGACCTTCCTCGGCCTCCGCCTTGTCGCCGCCCAGCAGGAAAAAGGCGCCCGCGCCGCCTCCGCCCAAAACCAAGAGCGCCGCGGCGGCCATGATGATCAGCTTCTTGCCTGGCTTCTTCTTGGCGCCGGCTTCGCCTTCGGCGCCGTCCGGCGCCTCGGCGGCCGCTTCGGTCTTGGCTTTCTTCTTGGCCATGGCTCACCCACGCGCGGCCGGAGGGCCCGCACCCGGCAAGATGTGCCGGGCGGGTTAACAAGCCGTTGTAGGTGTGGGTCGTGAAGGGTGAAGCGGAGTTCGGGGCGGCTTGGCGACCGCGGCCCGCACTCCAGGGCCAGGTCCTCCCTCCCCTCTGACTCTGACGCCGCGACAGCGCACCCCTCACCGATTCAGCCCTCCTTAACTCCAGAGGTGTTCCTTGGGCGCTTAGCCGGCCCGCGGACTGCGGGTCCTGAAGCCGAGAACGGCGCGCCCATTCCGGGTTCAGGAGCGGCTGCGTCTTGGACAACACCACCTTCGTCGCTCTGTCGAAGCAGATGACCTTGCGCCGCGAGCTCGACATCGTGGCCAACAATATCGCCAATGCGGACACGGCAGGCTTCAAGGTCGAGAGCCTGATGAGCGGCGTGGAGCAGCGCCGGCCGGCCAAGGACGTGCCGCTGGATCACCCGGTGCGGTTCACTCTGGACACGGGCGTGGCCCGCGACTTCGCCCAGGGCGCGCTCAAGCCCACGGGCAACACCCTCGACGTGGGGCTGGAGGGCGACGGCTTTCTGTCCGTCACGACCGAGGCCGGACCTCGCTACACCCGCGACGGCCGGCTCGGCATGGACGCCCAGGGCCAGTTGGTCACCAAGGCCGGTGACCCGGTCCTCGACGAGGGCGGGGCTCCGATCGTCTTGCGCCCCGGCGGCGGTCCACCCAACATCTCCGCCAATGGAACGGTGAGCCAAGGCGCCGCCGTGGTCGGCAAGATCGCCGTGGTGCGTTTCGACAATCTGTCGGCCCTCTCCAAGGAAGGCGACGGCCGCTACGCCGCCGACGGCGTGGAGCCCCTGCCCGCGCCCGACGTCCAGCTCCGCCAAGGCATGGTGGAGGGCTCCAACGCCCAACCCGTGCTTGAGGTCGTCAAGCTGATCGAACTCTCCCGCGCTTACGAGCGCATGACCCGCATGGTCGACAGCAGCCAGGACCTGTCGCGCCGTTCGGTCGAGCGGCTCGGCCGCAGCCAGTAAGGAACCAGATCAATGCGCGCGCTGAGAACCGCAGCCACGGGCATGAGCGCCCAGCAGATGAATGTGGAGGTCATCTCCAACAACATCGCCAACATGAACACGGTCGGCTTCAAGCGTCAGCGTGCCGAGTTCCAGGACCTCATGTACCAGAATGTGGAGCGCGCCGGCGCCCGCACGAGCGATGCGGGCACGGTGGCGCCCACCGGCATCCAGATCGGCGCCGGCGTCAAGGCGGGCGCCACCTACCGCATCACCGAGCAGGGTGCGGCCACCAAGACGGAGAACCGCTACGACCTGGCGATCGACGGCCAGGGCTTTTTCCAGGTGCTCCTTCCCTCGGGTGAGACGGCCTACACTCGGGCCGGCAACTTCGGCCTGGACAATCAGGGCCGGCTCGTCACGGACGACGGCTATGTGGTGCAACCGGAGATCACGGTCGCCGAAGGCGCACGCGACGTCTCCATCTCGAAATCCGGCCAGGTGCAGGTTCTCCTCGGCGACGACCCGCAGCCGCAGGAGGCCGGCCAGCTCCAGATGGCCACCTTCGTCAACGAAGCCGGCCTGGAGGCGATCGGAGACAACCTGTTGCTGGAAACAGGCGCCTCCGGCGCCGCGGTGATCGGATCTCCGGGCGACACGGGCTTCGGCACCCTGATGCAGGGCTATACCGAAGCCTCCAACGTGGATGCGGTGAGCGAAATCACGGCCCTGATCGTGGCCCAGCGCGCCTATGAGATGAACTCCAAGGTCATCAACACCGCGGACGAGATGCTCTCGGCGGCCAACCAGCTGAAGCAGTAAGTTAGATGACGCACGCTCTCCTCTCCTCGGCTCGCTCCCGCCGGAGCACGTCGCAGCCGCTGATCCGGGCCAGCCGGAAAGCCTGGGCTCCCGCTGCTGCGGGGACGAGCGGGCTCGTGGCAGTGCTGAGCGCCTCCGCGGTCTTGGCCGGCGCGCCGGTCACCCTCAAACACGCCCCCGTCGACACGGACGGGACTGTCACCCTTGCCGAACTGTTCGAGGGGACAAGCTCCGCCGCCGTGGTCGGCTCGGGTCCCAAGGGGGCCGGCAGCGTCGTCCTGGACGCCTCGCGCGTTCAGGCGGCCGCACGCGCCGCAGGGCTGAGCTGGGCCAATCCGGCCGGCGTGCGCCGCATCGTGGTTCGCGGCTCAGCCGCGGTCGCCGCCCCTGCCCCTGTCGCGAGCGGGAGCGCCCAGCCCGGCGTCGCCCAGTCGGGCGCGACGGAGGTGCTGACCTACGCCCGCAGCCTGAACGCCGGCGCGGTGGTCACGGCGGACGACCTGGTCTGGGCCGTGGTCCCCCGCGCGCCCCAGGACGCACCCGCTGATGCGGAGGATGCGATCGGCCAGGCGGTGCGCAAGCCGGTGCGCGCGGGCACGGCGGTTTCCGCCCGCGACCTCGCCACGCCGCGCGTCATCGCCAAGAACGACACCGTCTCGGTGCAATACCGCGCGGGACGGATCAACCTCACGCTTCAGGGCAAGGCGCTCACGCCCGCCGCTCTGGGCGAAACCGTCCGCATCTTGAATCCCGGCTCCAAAACGGTGGTGGAGGCGGTCGCGGCCGGTCCTGGCCTGGCGGTGGTCGGCCCCCAAGCCGAAGCCCTGAAACTCCGCGGCCCCGCCGCCCTCGCCAGCCGTTGAGAACGCCCATGCGCCCGCTCGCCCTGCTCGTCTTCCTCCCCGTCGCGGCTTGCGGGTCCATCGGCTCCACCCTGGACGCCGCGCGCACGCCCCAGTTCACCCCTGTGTCCTATCCCGCGCCGGTGCTGGCCCACTCGCAAAGCGTCATGGCCGAGGCGCCCCTGCAGCCGCCCTCTACGGCCAACTCCTTGTGGAAGGCCGGCGCCCGCGCCTTTTTCAAGGATCAGCGGGCCAGCCGCGTGGGCGACATCCTGACGGTGAACATCGACATCGACGACAGCGCTTCGGTGAACAGCGCGACGGCGCGCAATCGATCCAACAATCTGAACGCCGGAGTGACCGACCTGCTCGGCCTGGAGAGCAGCCTGGGTAAGATCCTGCCTGGAGGCTTCGATCCCCGGAACGCCATCGGCTTCGGCGGCGGCTCCAACAGCGCGGGCCAGGGATCGATCAATCGTTCGGAAGCCATCCGCCTGACCGTCGCCGCCGTGGTGAGCCACGTGCTGCCGAACGGCAACCTGGTCATCCAGGGCCGACAGGAGGTCCGCACCAACGGCGAGATGCGCGAGCTCAGCGTCGCCGGCATCGTGCGCCCTGAGGACATCACCGCCGCCAACACCGTGCGCCACGAGCAGATCGCTGAAGCTCGCATCAGCTACGGCGGACGCGGCACGCTCAGCCAAACCCAGAAGACGCCCGCCGGCCAGGCGATCCTGGAGAAGATCACGCCGTTCTGAGGCGACCGGCTGGGGCGTTCGGGGTCGGAGCTGACCGCTCAACGCCAGCCGGCGCCGACACCCTGGACGGCCCCTGCCGAGCGGCGGTCGCCCGTCTTATTTGTTCGTGCGGCCGTAGTCGTCGACGTCTACGCCGCCGTGCGGATTGGTTCCCTCCGCCGTGTCGCCCTCGATAGTGTTGTCGGCCTCCAGCTCCTCAAACGCGCCGGCGCCTTCGGTCAGCCCGCGTGAACCCTTGATCCCGGGGTTACGCTCCAGATCGTCGGGCGGGCCGTCGCCTTCGCCCCACTCCGGCGTGCTCGGATGCTTGGACGTGCTCATGAGGAACTCCTTGCGCTTACCGCTCTAAGCGCGGCGCCTCGCGGGGCGTTCCCGCCGGAACCGTCCGTCTCGGCCCGCCATTCACCAGACAGCCGCTGAGGAGCCGAGATGTCGAACGAGGATGGCGCGGGAGGCGAAACCTACGGCCGCGCGGGCGCCTACAACGTCGAACCGGGTCAGAGCGTGGGCGAGTTCGGCAACGAGGGCCAGGTAGGCGGCGTCCCTCCGGAAGACGGCGCCTACACCGGCCAGACCGGCACCGGGTACGGCCGCACCGCCGGGGGGCGATCCCCGGACGACGACCGCATGCGCGAGGAGATCACCGCCAAGCTCGACGCTGACCCCTTCCTCGACGCCACGCACATCGACGTCTGGGTCGCCGAGGGTGAGGCCAGGCTCACAGGGACGGTCTCGGCCCGCAGCGACAAGCGACGCGCCGAGGACCTGGCGAAAACAGTGTCCGGGGTGGCCCGGGTGCACGATCAGCTCACCATCCAGGACGCCTCGAAAGAATGAGGCGCGGCTCGTCCTTCCGCCCCAAGCGGGTGAGGAACTCCGAGCCTAGTCGTCCCGGTGGACCCGCTCGCGGCGCTCGTGCCGCTCCTGCGCCTCCAGGCTGAGCGTCGCGATGGGTCGAGCTTCCAGCCGCGCGAGACTGATCGGCTCTCCGGTCTCCTCGCAGAAGCCGTAGCTGCCGTCCTCGATCCGGCGCAGCGCTTCGTCGATCTTGCTGATCAGCTTACGTTGGCGGTCGCGGGTGCGGAGCTCGAGCGCCCGATCCGTCTCAGAGGTGGCGCGGTCGGCCAGATCCGGATGGTTGTGGTTCTCGCCTTGCAGATAGGCCACGGTTTCCCGCGACTCGCGAAGGATCTCGTCCTTCCAGGCCAAGAGCTTGCCCCGGAAGTAGCGAAGCTGCGTTTCGTTCATGAACGCCTCGTCCTCGGCGAACCGAGTCTGGACGTTGTCTCTCGTCAACACCGGTGCGTTCATCGACGCCCCCACGTTATGTCACTCCGCCGACCTAAACGGCCGGGCTTATACGGAAGGTGAACGAGGGCTGCAATCACGATCCTGTGCTCACGCCGGGACGCGCGAGGCCGCCGCGCCCTTCGCGCTTGGCCATCTCAACGGCCGCCCGCACTTCGATCTCGTCCAGCACGCCTTCGAGTCCGGCGTCCTCAGTGGCGGCTCGCTCGTCGCCCACCGCCTTGAACAGCTTGGCCATGGCGTCTGGAGCCGCCTCGTCGCCGCCCAGCAGGGCCAGCTTGACCCCGTCCAGTTCATCCAGAATCCGCGCAGCCCGTCGCACCGATCGCCGACGACGCTCAAGCGGCCCGTCCAGCTCCTGGAGCGCCAGCAGCGCGTCCAGGGAGCCCACGCCCGAAGCGCCCGCCCGGGCCGTCGCGGCCGAGGCCGGGGCCGCGCCGCTCTGGGAGACCGCGAAGCCGCCCTTCTTCGACGCGCCCGCCGGCGAGCCGTTCACCCGCTGAGGTCCGCCGAGGGGAGAGCTCGTGATCTTCATCGCAGCCACCGTGCCCCCGTCAGCTTAACGCCGCGTCAACGCCCGGCAGCTTTTGCCGGGTCGCGTCGAGGGACCGTGGCGCGAGCTCTTTCAAGCCGGCGTGAGGTCACCAAGCCTTAACTCCCCTCCCCCACCTTCTCTACGCCGGCAGAACGTCAGCGCTCCTCGTCGTGATCGACGCCAAAGGTTTGCGCATGTTCCGCTCCCTCCTGCTCTCCACCGCCGTGCTCGCCGCCGCCGCCTTGGCCAGCTCTCCCGCCCTGGCCCGCTCACGCGTCAAGGACATCGTCGAGGTCGAAGGCGTCCGCGAGAACCAGTTGATCGGTTACGGCGTGGTGGTGGGCCTGAACGGCACGGGCGACAGCGTCCGCAACAGCCCCTTCACCAAACAGAGCCTGGAGGGGATGCTTGAACGCCTGGGCGTCAACGTCCGCGACCAGAACATCAATACCAAGAACGCCGCGGTGGTCATCGTCACCGCCCAACTACCTGCATTCGCCGCCTCCGGTTCGCGGCTGGACGTCACCGTCTCGGCCATGGGCGACGCCAAGAGCCTGCTGGGCGGCACGCTGCTGGTCACGCCCATGCTGGGCGCCGACGGCGAAGCCTACGCGGTGGCCCAGGGCCAGATCGCGGTGGGCGGCTTCTCCGCCGAAGGCGCGTCCGGCTCCTCCGTGACCAAGGGCGTGCCGACGTCCGGACGCATCAGCAACGGCGGCATCGTCGAGCGCGAGCTGGCCTTCCGCATGGGCGAGATGCAGCAAGTGCGTCTGTCGCTCCGTAACCCCGACTTCACCACCGCCCGCCGCGTAGCCGAAGCCGTCAACGCCGCCTTCCCCGGTTCCGCCCGCGCCGACAACCCCAGCGTGGTCACGCTTCGCGCCCCCGGCGGGGGCGACGTGGTCGGTTTCCTCACCGCCGTGGAGCAACTCTCCGTAGAGGTCGACATGCCCGCCAAGGTGGTCATCGATGACGCGTCCGGCGTGATCGTGATGGGCGAAAACGTGCGCGTGTCCACCGTGGCCATCGCGCAAGGCGCGCTCACCGTCTCCGTCCAGGAGACTCCCGCGGTCAGCCAGCCCAACGAGTACGCCGCCGGCGAAACCACCGTCGTGCCTCAGAGCACCGTCGGCGTGTCGGAAGGCGGCGGGGGGCTGCGGGTTCTGGACGGCGGCGCCTCCCTCTCCAGCCTTGTGGCCGGACTGAACGCCCTGGGCGTGGGGCCGCGCGACATGATCTCCATCCTGCAAACCATCAAGGCCGCCGGCGCGCTCCAGGCCGAAATCGAGGTGATGTGATGGACGTGCCCGCCCTGCCCCCGCCGCCGCCGCCCAACACGGACGCCGCCAGGACGCGCGAGCAGATCAAGAAGACCGCGAAGGAGTTCGAGGCCGCCTTCATCGGCCAGATGCTGAACCAGATGTTCGAAGGCGTTGAAACGGCCGCGCCCTTCGGAGGCGGCCCCGGCGAGCAGGCCTTCAAATCCTTCCTGACGGAGGCCGTCGCGAAGCAGATGGTGGCGGCCGGCGGGCTGGGCCTGGCCGACGACCTCCAGCGCGACATGCTGAAACTGCAGGGGCTCGAATAGATGGCGCTGCACGCCGACGACGCCGTCGACCGGGTCGACCAGCTCACCACCCTGACCGAGCGCCTGACCGGCATCATGCGCGAAGCCATGGCCGATCTGGAGGCCCGCCGGCCGAGCCTGGCCCGCGCCGAAGAGCTCGGTCGGCTGGCCAACATCTATCGCCACGAAAGCGCGCGGGTGCGCCGCGACCCTTCCATGATCGCCGCCGCCCCGCTGGCCGACCGCGCCCGTCTCAAGGCGGCGACCCAGACCTTCGAGGCCACCCTGGCCCGCCACGCCCGGGCGGTGGAGGCGGCCCGCACCGTGTCCGAGGGGCTTGTGCGCGCGATCGCCGAGGAGTTGGCGCGGAGCCGCCCCGCCGCGTCAGGCTACGGTCCGCGCCCGACCAAACCCGAGAACCAGCCGCTGGCCTACAACAAACGCACCTGAGCGTTCGCGGGCCGGACTGTGGTCAGCCACCGCCGGTGAGACGGTTCAGCGCGGCTTGATAATTGGCCGCCTGCTTCTGCATCCAGGCGGGAGCCGGACCTGTCGCGGTGGGCGGGGCCTTGGGCTTCATCGCGTCGGCCAGGTCCCGGTACGCCGTCTGGATGGCGATCTTGGCCGTGTTCAGCTCGTCCGCGGTTCTTTTGATCTCGGCCTTTGAGCTCAGGGTGAGGTCGTGGGCGAGCTTCAACCCATAGGTCTTGCCCCCCTCCGGGATGACCTCCTTGCCTGCCTTGTCGCGCACCACCCGGCGCACCCTCCCCTCCATCAGGCCCAGGGCGCCCAGCAGGTCGCGACCGCCCTCGCCGGGCAGCAGCTCAACCATTGTTCGATCGTTACGCGTGGCGATCTCCAGCTTCTCGAACACTCCGGGCGGGATTGTCCCGTCGACGGAAGGCGGGGCCGTGCCGCGCACCGTCTCCGCCCGAGCGTTGAAGCCCAGCGCACGGTTGACGCGCTCCCCCAAGGTTTTCAGCGTGTCCCCGGCTTCCAGGGTCACGGCGACCTTTCGCCCGCCGTTCACCCGCAGGTAAAAGCGGTCGCCCGCCCTTGCCGAGGTGGAGGCCGCGATCTCCTGCGCCCCCGTGTAGTCGATCGTGCCGGTGGGCAGGCCCAGCCGGTCCAGCACCGACGCCCCGGCGGCGCCCACCGCGATGGCGCTTGGGGCCGCCTCGCCGTCCTTCGCCGTCCAGCGCCGGGCCCAGCCCACCGCGCCCGTTTCGGCGTCCAGCCGCGCCACAAAGCCGTCCTTCGCGCCTTGCTTGACCGTGTCAGCGATTTCGCCGTTGGTCGACCCAGCGATCCAGGCCTGTCCGTCACGCAGCGTTACGGCCGTAACCTCGTCCTCGCCCGCCCCGCCCCAATAACTCACGCGGTCGGTGGTGCTGGCGGCCAAGCCGCCGTCCAGCGCGGCGACAAAGGCGTCGCGGCCGCCGTTAAAGGCGTTGGTGGCCGCAGCATCCAGCCCGCCGCTCCGGGTCGAGCCCGCCACCGTCAGCCGACCGTTCTGCAAGGCCACCGCTGTGACGGCGCCGCCGGCCAGATCGCCCAGATCGCGGCGCGCCGTCTCCACCGGCCCGCCCGCGGCCGCCAGGTCGAAACGCCGGATCACGGCGCGTCCGTCCTCCACGCCCGCAACCACCAGGGCCGAGCCCTCGACCGCGAGCGCCGAAGCCGCCTCGTTTCCGGCGGCGCCGAACTGGCGCGTCCAGCTCTGCTTGCCGTCCTTGTCCCAGGCGCGAACCCAGCCGTCGCTCCCGCCCGCCGAACCGCCGCCGTCCGGCATGGAGCCCACGGTCCGTCCCGCCGCGATCACCGACCCGTCCGCGCCGAAGCTCAAGGCGCGCACCTCGTCCGCCCCGTGGGCGCCGCCGCGCCGGGTCCACAGCTCCGAGCCCTCGCCGTCGAACACGGTCACGAAGCTGTCCGCCTCCGCCGCGTTGAGCGACGCCGTCGCGCCCGCATCCTGCAGCTCTCCGGTGACGGAGCCGCCGATGGCGACCCTGCCGTCCGCACCTACGGCGATGGCGGTCGCGTTCGCCGCCTCCTCGGCGCCCAGGGTGCGCGACCACAACAGTTGGCCCGTCGAGTCGTATTTCAGCAAGGCCGCGTCCCGCCGCCCCTCGACCGTCTGGCCCGCCACCTCGCCGGCGAGTTCGGCCACCATATAGACGGCTCCGTCCGCGCCGGTGGCGCTGGCCCGGACGGCCGCGATGTCCGGGTCCATGCCGGCGCTGAACACGCGGCCCTCCACCCAGTTGGCCTGCCCGAAGGTGTTGACGGCCGGCGGCGGCGGGTTCGTGGCCGGGTCGGACTGGAACTTCAGCAGCTGGCGTTCCTGGGTCTCGGGCTGGCCGTCCACCGCCTTGCCCGCGTTCTGGACGAGGTAGACCGCATCGGCTGAGGCGGGCGCGGTGAAGTTGAGCGCCTCGCTGAAGGCGCCCTTGACCTTCAGCGTCCAGCCGTCCGGCCCCGCCGGCAGGGTCACCGTCTTGTCCCCGACCTTCACCGTGCTCGGCGGCTCCACCAGCTTCTCGCGCTCGAACCGGGTGTAGACACCGGCCGCCTCCAGCTTGCCGTTCATGTAGTTGACCACGGCCCCCACGGTGCGGGTCGCGGTCCCCATCTCCGCCAGGTCGAAGCTGACGACCTTGGGCGGGGTGGTGGACCCGGTCGTGGGGCTGACGGTGACCTGGAACTTCACCTCGCCGCTCCAGGCCTCAACGGCCGCGTCACGGTCGCCGCGATGGACAACCCCCGTCCGGTACTCCGGCGTGTCGCGGCGCACGCCGGCTCCCGTTCGCGCGCGCTCGGCGACCTCGCCCCGGATCAGTTGGAGCTTGTCCAGATCCAACGTGTCGATGAAAGGCCCGAGCTCTTTCAGCCCGGCCGCGAAGCGACGCTCCAGCTGCTTGATCTCGATGGAGCTCACCCCCTTGGCGTCCGCGCGCTTGGCCAGGATGTCGAGTGAGTTCAGGCCGTTGTAGAGCGCGAACAGCTCAGGAAAATCTCCGGACTCCTTACCCAGCCTCTTGTTCTGGGCCTCGAGGTCGATCAGCTTGCGGCTGTTCAGGACGGCCTTGAGCAGCTCCGACTGCGGGGGCTCCTTGAGGTTCGTCGCCCAGGGCGGCCGCGGCGCGGCCTTGCCCGACCGACTTGGGTTGAAGGGCGCGGCGCTCGGGTAGAGCAGGTTGTAGTCGAAGTTGATCACGGCGGGCGCGACTCCGGTCGGATGCCAGCTAAGCCCGTGAAACAGAACAACGGCTTAAGACGTAGGGTGAACGGCTCAGGCCGCCAGCAGCCCCGACCGGTGCAGGTCCAGCCGCGCGGCCTCGCGCCTGGCCTCCCATTCCTCGCGCAGCACCCCCAACAGAACCGCGTCGTGGAAGCGGCCGTCCTTCCACACGTGCCGGCGCAGATAACCTTCCCGCCGGAAGCCCGCGCCCGCCTGCGCCTTGAGCGCGATATCGTTGTCGGCCAGCACCTCCGACCAGACCTTCTCCAGCCCGAGCTCGCGGAACGCCCGGTCCAGGCCCAGCGCCTGGGCGGCCCGTCCGGCGCCCCTGCCCCGCGCCCTGGGCTCGCCGATGTACCAGCCCCACTCGGCCCGCCGGTTCTTGGTCGTGATGTTGGTCAGCGCCGCCCAGCCGCAAGGCTCGCCGTTCAAGGTGACGATCCAGCCCCCCCGCGTGGGATCGGTCCGGAAGGTGTCGAACCAGGCTTGGTGTGCGTCCGGGTCGCTGGGCGGCAGGCCGCGCATCCAGCGGTCCACCTCCGTATCCCGCCGCCAGGCGAACAGGCGGCGGCTGTCGTCGTCTTGAAGGTCGCGGAGCCCTATCACGACTCGCAGCCTAGCACCGGCACGCGATGCTCCGACAACGCTTTCCCCCAGCGGGCGGCGCTCAGCGCCGCGACGCCTCGCGCACCAGCCGGGTGCAGGCCTCTGACTGCGTCCTCAGGAAGCGCCGCTCCGACACGCTCGGCCGCTCGGCGCGGCTCAGCCACGGCGTGCGGTAGGTTTCCTGCGCGGCGCGTACCTCCTCACGGTTGACCAACCCGCGCGCGCGGAGCCGGTCGTAGGCCCGCTCGAGGTCGTAGTCGTACCACCCGCTCGGCCGTGTGAAATCGGGCGGCAGCGCCAGGTCGAACCGCTGATTGTCCACGCGAACAAAGACGCGCTGCGCGTCGCGCGAGGGCGGGTTGCTCAACAGGCGCGCGCGGTCGCAGATGACCAGCTTCTCTCCCAAGGTGCGGCCCTGGGCGACGTCGAAGCCGGCGAAGTCGTTGGTCTGCGCCCAGGCCGGGGAGGCCAGGGCGGGCAGGACGGCGGCGGCCAGGCCGGCCGCCGCAAGGATGGATTTCAGCATGTCGGGGCCTCCAGAAGCCGCCCCTCCATGTCGGTCGCGCCGGCGCCCGACGCAAGCCGGTCCCCTTATCGGAACAGCGACAAAACCGTCTGCGGACCACCGTTGGAGACCGACAGGCTCG
Organism: Pseudomonadota bacterium; assembly: GCA_019348195.1. Taxonomy (GTDB): domain Bacteria; phylum Pseudomonadota; class Alphaproteobacteria; order Caulobacterales; family Caulobacteraceae; genus JAHWJX01. The sequence goes on from JAHWJX010000027.1 coordinate 24,028, forward strand.
TGCCGCTCAGGGTCTGTTTGATCGCCAGAGCGGCCAAGCGGGCGCCCTCCACGTCCAGCCCGTCCTTGCCGCCGGTCACCGCCTCCGACAAGAGGCCCACAAAGGCGCGATGCGCGCCCACCCGCTTGGCGTCGTCCCGTAGCTGGTCGCGCGCCGCTTCGGCGCCGGACAAGGCGTCCTCGGTCTGAAGCAGGGCCGTCGTTCGATCGGCGGTCAGGTCCACGGCCACGGTCGGACCTCCCGGCCGGAGATCGTGCCCGGCGACTGAAAGCTCCCCGTCCGCATGGGCCGGCACGCGCAAGCCCCCGCCCGGCAGGCTGCCGTTCAGCAGATTGACGCCGTCGAAGCCCGCGCCCTCCGCCGTTTCGTCGATCCGGCCCAGCGCCTGGGCGGCCTCGGCCGGGCGGTCGGCCGCCACCGCCTCGCGCAGTTGGCCCAGGAGGTTGATGACCGCGTCGGCCGCCGCCAGCGCAGCGTCGGTGACTGAGCTGGCCCGGTCCAGTCCGGAGGTCGCGGCCTTGAGCGCGCCCATCTCCGCGGCTGGAGCGCGGGGCGCGGCGGCGGAATTGGCGCGGGCCTGATCGGGCTGATTTCTGAATCCGTCCGGACCGGCGCGCACGGTGGGCGCGCCCTCGGGGCGAAGCCGCAGGCCCGGTAGGGACAGGGTGGAGCGTTCGGGTGAGACGCTGATCGTCATGGTGGCTCCTCGGCGCTTCGACCGTGAGCGCCCCCAGGCTGGGAGGCGCCATGAAGGCAGGCTTAGGCCGAGAGGGTGACCGCCGAGTTAACGGTCACGCGGTTTCGCCGCCGCGGCGAACGCCGGGCGGACGGGGAGCGTCGGGCCGAACCGAGCTTGAAGGCTCAGACCCGGGTCTTGATCAGGTCGCCGGGGTCGTAATCTCCGGTCGACATGGCCTTCAGCACCTCGGCGCGAGGAAGTTGAAGGATCACCTCGCCCGTTCTCCGATCCAGGGTCTTGTAAACAAAGGCCCCCGTTACGGGGTCCTCCTCGATCACAAGCCGGAGGTCGGCGGACTGGGGTTGGCTGGGGGTCTCAGGCGCCTGGGTCGGCGCCGCCTGTTCGGGGGAACGAGCGACAACGGCTGCGGCGGGACTGGAGGCGGCGGCGGCTCCTGCTTCTGGCTTCATTGACGTTGCGCCGTCCCTTCTGGACGGCGTCCCCTGCTAGAGGGCGAAAGCGGGAGGCCGGGCGGGATGCCCGGCCTCCCCAGTCGTTAGCGGAACAGGCCGAGGACGATGCCCGAGGACTGGTTGGCGATGGACAGAGCCTGCACGCCCAGCTGCTGCTTCGTCTGCAGCGCCTGGAGGCGGGCGCTTTCCTTGGCCAGGTCGGCGTCCACCAGATCGCCCACGCCCGCGTCCAGGCTGTCTTGCAGCTTGGACATGAAGCTGTTGTGCGAGGACAGGGCGTTGGAGCCCGTACCCAGGGCGCTCAGCTTCGCGGACGTGGACTTGATGTCCGCCTCGACCGCCGCCAGCTTGGTGGCGGCGGCGGTGGCGTCTGCAAAGCCCTTCGTGACGGTCAAACCCGTCGTCGCATCGAACTGCAGGTTCACGCCGGCCACCGTGATGGTGGCCGGAGCGGTCGGGGTGGTCGCCGTGCCGGTAGGCGGGGTCGAGTTCGGGCTTGCGAGCGCGTTGACCGAGGTGCCCGGTGCCGTCGTCGCCGCTCCCTTCAGCATGTTCACGCCGTTGAAGCTGGCGTTGTCCACCACCGTTTTGATCTGGTCGGCGAGGGAGTTGAAGTCTTTCTCCAGCGCCGTGCGGCTGTCGGCGCTCAGGCCCGTGTCGGTGGCCGCAAGCGCCTTTTCCTTCATTTTGAGCAGGAGGTCCGACACCGCCTCGCCCGCCGACATGGCCACGTCCACGGTCGAGACGCCGCGTTGCAGCGACTCCTTGACCGCGTTGATCGCTTGGGACTCCGCGCGCTGGCTCTGGGCGATGGCCCAGACGGCGCCGTTGTCCTTGGCCGAGTTGATCTTCCTGCCGGTGTTGATGCGGCTTTGGACCGTGTTCAGCTCGGTGTTGGTGGCGTTGAGGCTTTGCAGGGCGACCAGGGCCCCGACGTTGGTGTTTACGCTGTTCAGAGGCATTGGAGTTCCTTGTTCTCAGGTGGTCAGCCTCGTTTTGAGGCCGTGGCCGGATGACCCGGGGAAGGGGGAGAGCAAGGCCGGGGCCAAGCCGCGGCGCGCAGGCCTCTACTGATTTCGTTGGAGTTTTGAGGTCGGCCAACTAGCCGGGTCGGCACAATCGTCAGGGGCGCCTCTCCGCCCGGCAGTTTCTGCCCGGCAGTTTCGTCCCTTCGAGCCCTGCGCCTTGCTCCAGCCGCGCCTCGGCCCTAGACCGTCCGCCTAGCCCCGAACCGGTTTTCCCCGCCTGCGCGTCGCCGCGGGCGGTCCGCGCGCGCCTCAGGACCCGCCATGCCCAAACGCACGGACATCCAGTCGATCCTGATCATCGGGGCCGGTCCCATCGTGATCGGCCAGGCGTCCGAGTTCGACTATTCGGGCGTCCAGGCCTGCAAGGCCCTGCGCGACGAGGGCTACCGGATCGTGCTGGTCAACAGCAATCCGGCCACGGTGATGACCGACCCCGACATGGCCCACGCCACCTATGTCGAGCCGATCACGCCCGAGTTCGTCGAACGCATCATCGACAAGGAGCGTCCGGACGCGCTGCTGCCCACCATGGGCGGCCAGACGGCCTTGAACGCCGCCTTGGCTCTGGAGAAATCGGGGGTGCTGGCCCGCTACGGCGTGGAGATGATCGGGGCCAGGTCCGACGTCATCGAGCGCGCGGAGGACCGCTCCAAGTTCCGCGCCGCCATGGACGAGCTCGGGCTGGAAAGCCCGAAATCCCGGGCCGTCGACACGCTGGAGGCGGCCATGGACGCCCTCCCCTACGTTGGCCTGCCCGCGATCGTGCGTCCATCCTTCACCCTGGCCGGCACCGGCGGGGGCATCGCCTATAATGTGGAGGAGTTCCGCCAAATCGTGGTCGGCGGCCTGGACGCCTCCCCCGTCACCGAGGTGCTGATCGAGGAAAGCGTGCTGGGCTGGAAGGAGTACGAGATGGAGGTGGTCCGCGACCGGGCGGACAACTGCATCATCGTCTGCTCCATCGAGAATCTCGATCCCATGGGCGTGCACACGGGCGACAGCATCACCGTGGCCCCTGCCCTGACCCTGACCGACAAGGAGTACCAGCGGATGCGCCGGGCCTCCATCGAGGTGCTGCGCGCCATCGGGGTGGAGACGGGCGGCTCCAATGTGCAGTTCGCGGTCAACCCGGCGGACGGCCGCATGGTGGTCATCGAGATGAACCCGCGCGTGTCGCGGAGCTCGGCCCTGGCCTCCAAGGCGACCGGCTTCCCCATCGCCAAGGTCGCGGCCAAGCTGGCCGTCGGCTACACCCTGGACGAACTCAGCAACGACATCACGGGCTCCACGCCCGCCTCGTTCGAACCGTCGATCGACTATGTCGTGACCAAGATCCCCCGTTTCGCCTTTGAGAAATACCCGGGCGCGGAGCCCTATCTCACCACCAGCATGAAATCGGTCGGCGAGGTCATGGCGGTGGGCCGCACCTTTGCGGAAAGCATGCAAAAGGCGCTCCGCGGCCTGGAGACCGGCTTGGCCGGCTTTGACGAGGTCGACATCCCCGGCGCGGACGATCCCGACCCCGCCGCCGCCCAGGCCGCCGTAATCCGCCTGCTCGGCCAACCCACCCCGGACCGCATCCGGGTCATCGCCCAGGCTTTCCGCCACGGGCTGTCTGTGGAGCAGGTGGCCGGAGCCTGCCGCTATGAGCCGTGGTTCCTGCGCCAGATAGAGGAGATCGTGCGGGTCGAGGCGCAGGTGCGGCGAGCGGGCTTGCCGGACTCGGCGGTGGACCTCCGCCGGCTCAAGGCCCTGGGCTTCTCCGACGCCCGCCTGGCCGCTCTCGCCGGCCGGAGCGAGGCCAGCGTCCGCTCGCTTCGCCGCGATCTGGGTGTCCGGCCCGTGTTCAAGCGCATAGATTCGGTGGCGGCCGAGTTCGCCGCCACCACCGCCTATATGTACTCGACCTATGAGACCGGCGCCCTGGGCCAGGTCCCCGAGACCGAGGCGGAGCCGTCCGACCGGCGCAAGGTCATGATCCTCGGCATGGGCCCCAACCGCATCGGCCAGGGGATCGAGTTCGACTACTGCTGCTGCCACGCCGCCTTCGCCATGGCCGACCTCGGGATCGAGTCGATCATGGTCAACTGCAATCCGGAAACGGTCTCGACCGACTACGACACCTCCGACCGGCTCTATTTCGAGCCGCTGACCGCGGAGGACGTGCTGGAGATCTGCGACGTCGAGCGCTCCCGCGGCGAGCTCCTGGGCGTGGTGGTCCAGTTCGGCGGCCAGACACCGCTCAAACTGGCCCAGGCGCTGGCCGATGACGGCGTCCCCATCCTGGGCACCAGCCCGGACGCCATCGACCTGGCCGAGGACCGCGAACGCTTCCGCGTCCTCCTGGACGAGATCGGCCTCAAGCAGCCCGTCAACGAGATCGCCCGGACCTCCGAAGAGGCCTTCGCCGCGGCGGAGAAGGTGGGCTACCCCATCGTGATCCGCCCGTCCTACGTCCTGGGCGGCCGGGCCATGGAGATCGTCCGCGACGCCGACCAGCTCGGCCGCTATGTCCGCGACGCCGTGCGGGTCTCCGGCGACAGCCCCGTCCTGATCGACCAGTATCTCGCCCGCGCCACCGAGGTGGACGCCGACGCCATCTGCGACGGCGAAACCGTGTTCGTGGCCGGGATCATGGAGCACATC
>JAHWJX010000028.1 GCA_019348195.1 Pseudomonadota bacterium
CAAGGAGGGAACCCATGAACACCGTCTCGCTCATCGGCCGCCTGACCGCAGACCCCGAGCTGCGCACCACCAACGGCGGCACCCCGGTGTGCACCGCCCGCCTGGCGGTGAACCGGGCCCGCAAGGACGGCCAGGACCAGGGTGCGGTCTTCATCGACGTGGTGAGCTTCGCCCGCCAGGCCGAGGCCGTGGCCGAGCACCTGGCCAAGGGCCGCCAGGTGGCCGTGACCGGCCGCCTCGAGTACCGCCAGTGGGAGGCCGCCGACGGCTCGCCCCGCTCCCGCCACGAGGTCATCGCCAACCAGATCGACTTCCTGGCCAAGCCGGCGGGCAACGGCGCCGCCGAGCCCCAGCCCGCCTACGCCGAGGGTGAGGAGCCCTTCTAGGCGCATCGAGGAGCCGGGGCGGCCGCCCAGCGCCGGGCCGCCCCTGGCTTCTCCCGTCGACGACCCCCGCCGGACACCGGCGAGAAGGAAGGACACAGCGATGGACATCACCCTCAACATGACCGACATGGACATGGCCGATCTGCTCGACGAGCTGACCTACCGCCTGCTGGCCAACGCCGACACCCGGGCCCAAGCCCGTGACCGGGCGGCCATCCTCGGCCACTGGGCGCACCAGCAAGCAGCACGGCTCGCCACCGGCCGGGGACTGCGGGTCGACCACACCACCGTGGTGTACCTGACCAACCCCCAGGGACAGCTCGTGGAAGTTCTCGCCCACGAGAACACTCCGGCCGAGGCGGCGCGCCAGATCCGCCAAGCCATGGACGCCTAAGGCCTCGTTCATCCCAACCCTGTACTCCGGAGCCGAATGCTCTACGCCCTGCACGAACTCGGCTATCAGGCCGCCATGCCGTCGCGGCTCGCCGCCCGAGCCGCCCGCGACTGGCTGAACTGGCCGGGCAATCCGTGGGGCGGAACGGACTGGGGCCGCCAAACGGCCGCAGGCGCCGAGCTCTTCGGAGACGCCACGCGGCGCTACACCAAGCCGAAGTGGGGCATCGACACCGTGCCGGTCAACGGCGCGGACGTCCGGGTCCGACCCGTCACCGTGTGGTCTTCGCCCTGGTGCCGCCTCGTGCACTTCGCGCGCGACCGCAGCGACCTGCGTCGGGCAGGGCTGCGCGAGTTCCAGCCGGCCGTGCTGCTGGCGGCGCCCTTGTCCGGCCACTACGCCACCCTGCTCCGCGGGACGGTGGAGGCCTTCCTTCAGGACCACGAGGTCTATGTCACCGATTGGGTGAACGCTCGCATGGTGCCGATGCAGGAAGGGCGTTTCGACTTCCACGACTATGTCGACCATGTGGGCGAGATGCTGCGTGCGATCGGCGGGCGGCCGCACGTGGTTGCGGTGTGCCAGCCGGGCCCGCCGGTGATGGCGGCGGCGGCGCTGATGGCCGAGGACGGCGATCCCTGCCGCCCGGCGTCGACCACCTACATGGGCAGCCCCATCGACGCGCGGCTGGCGCCGACCCAGACCAATGACCTGGCCGCGGCCAAGCCGTTCGCTTGGTTCCAGAACAACATGATCCACACGGTGCCGCCGCCCTATCCGGGGATGATGCGGCGGGTGTATCCGGGCTTCGTCCAGCTCTACAGCTTCATGAGCATGAACCGGGATCGGCACCGCGACGCCCACCAGCGCCACTTCGCCAACCTGGTCCGTGGCGACGGCGACGCTTCGCAGAAGCACCACGAGTTCTATGACGAGTACCTGTCCGTGCTGGACCTGACGGAGGAATTCTACCTCCAGACCATCGACCTGGTGTTTCAGCGGCACAGTCTCCCCAAGGGTGAGCTGGAGCATCGCGGACGGCTCGTACGGCCCGAGCAGATCACCGACATCGCCCTGATGACGGTGGAAGGCGAGAAGGACGACATCTCGGGCGTGGGCCAGACCCAGGCGGCGCATGGCCTGCTGCCCAACCTGCCGGACACGATGCGCGAGCTGTATGTGCAGCCGGAGGTCGGCCACTACGGTGTGTTCAACGGGCGTCGCTTCCGCGAGGAGATTTATCCCCGGGTGCGCGACTTCATCCGGACGCACGACGGCCGGTGAGGCTGCTGCCCGGCGGCTTGGTGGAGGTCGCCGGACGGCCGGTGAGACTACGCGTGAACGCGCGGGCGCGGCGGCTCACTCTGCGGGTCGATGGGGCCACCGGCGAGGTGTCGGTGACGGCGCCCAGCGCCCGGCGGCTGCCCGAGGCGGCGGAGTTCGCCCGACGGCGCTCGGATTGGATTGCGGAGAAAACGGCGGAGCGGCCGGCCGGACGTCCCTTCCGGGCGGGAGCGGTCATTCCCCTGCGCGGACAGCCTGTCCGGCTGGAGGCTGTGCCCGGCCGCGGGGCGGCCAGGCTGAAGGACGGCGTCGTCGTCAGCGGGGGCGAGGGGGAGGCGTTCGAGCGACGCGTGCTGAACCTGCTCAGGCGCGAAGCCCTGGCAGACCTGACCGCCCGGACGGCGGTGCACGCCGCTGCGCTGGGCGTGCCCATGCCGCGCATCATCTTGAACGATCCGCGCGGGCGCTGGGGCTCCTGCACCCCGGGGCGAAGCACGATCCGCTACTCCTGGCGGGTGATCGGGGCGCCGCCGTTCGTGCTGGATTATCTGGCGGCGCACGAGGTGGCGCATCTGAAGGAAGCCAACCACGGACCGGGCTTCTGGGCCTTGGTCGAGCGCTTGTTCGGGGACCCCCGGTCCGCGCGCGAGTGGCTGCGGGCGCAAGGCAGCGCCCTCCACGCCCTGGGGCGAGACTAGGGGGGCGAGACTAGGGAGGAGCTTCTGCGGCGCGCCTCGTCCGCGGTGGAGGTCAGCCCACGCCGGCGGCGATGTAGTCCTCCAACGAGGGCGGGCCGTTGTTGGGCGGGAGCGGTTGCGAGGGCGGGGGCAGGTAGGCCGGCTCGCGCGGCTGCTGTGAGGGCGGGGGCAGGTAAGGCGGCGGGCTGTAGGGCTGCGGATCGTACGGCGACGGTTGCGGCCGGGCCGGTGACGGCAGGGGAAGCGCCTCGGCCAGAGGCGATTCCTCGTAGGTGGTCACATCCTCTTCGAAGAAGGTGTTGGCGGCCTCCAGCAAGGAGCCGATCGGATCGTCCAGCGAGGGGGAGGGCAGGGCCTGCGGCCCTTCGGGGATGGGCCTGACGTCCAGCCGCGGCAGGGCGGACGCCATGAAGGTGCGCCAGATCTCGGCGGGCGCGCCCCCGCCCGTCACCTTGCGCATGGGCGTGTTGTCGTCCTTGCCGACCCAGACGGCGGTGGTGAAACCGCCCGTGTAGCCCACGAACCAAGCGTCCTTGTAGTCGCTGGTGGTGCCCGTCTTGCCCGCGATGTCATAGCCGGGAAGCGCGGCGCGCGTGCCCGTGCCGCCCGTCACCACGGCCCGCAGCACCTGGTTCATCTCGCCCAAGGCGGGATTGCTGACCACGGGCGCGCGCTCGCTCGCGCGGCGCTGGTAGAGCACCTGGCCGCCGCGCGTGCGGATGCGCTCAATGCCGTAGGGGCTGGCGTAGAGCCCCCCGTTGCTGAGCGGGGCGTAGGCCTTGGCCATCTCCAGCGGGCTCACCTCCACCGCACCCAGCGCCATGGAGGGACCGGTCTGGATCTTGGAGCTGATGCCCAGCCGCCGTGCGGTGCGGGCCACGTTGTCGCGGCCGACCTCGTCGGCGACCTGAGCCGCCACCGTGTTGATGGACTGGGCGACCGCCCGCTCCACGGTCATCTGCCCACGGAAATCGCCCGTGTAGTTCTGAGGCTCCCAGTTGCCGATCTTGATAGGGCCGTCGGTGACCACGGTGTCGGGCGAGCGGCCCTGCTCGAAGGCGGTGAGGTAGACGAAGGGCTTGAAGGCCGAGCCCGCCTGGCGGCGCGCATCCACCGCCCGGTTGAACTGGTTGTCGGCGTAGTCGGCGCCGCCGATCATGGCGCGAACGCGACCTTCGCCGTCGAGCGCAACCAGCGCCGCCTGGCGCACGCCGAGCTTGCGGTCGCGCTTGACCACGGCGCGCACCGCGCTCTCGGCCGAGGCCTGGATGGGCAGGTCGAGCGTGGTCTGGACGATCAGGTCCTCGTCGGTTTCGCCCACCAGGGCGCGGACCTCCGCGTCCACCCAGTCGACGAAATAGTTGGCGTGCTGGTTGGCCAGTCGCTTGGCTACGCGAATAGGCTTGCTGAAGGCCTGGGCGCGCTCCTCGGGCGTGATCACGCCCATCTCGACCATTTCGGCCAGCACCACATTGGCCCGCTTCTCGGCGCGCTCGGTCGAGGAGATGGGGCTGTAGCGCGACGGGCCCTTGAGCAAGCCGGCCAGGAGCGCCGCCTCGCCCAGGTTGAGGTCCTTGGCGTCCTTCTGAAAGTAGCGCTCGGCCGCGGCCTCGATGCCGTAAGCGCCCCCGCCGAAATAGACGCGGTTCAGATACAGGGCGAGGATCTCGTCCTTGCTGAACTTGGCCTCCAGCCAGACGGCGAGAATCAACTCCTGCGCCTTGCGGCGGTAGGTCTGCTCCGAGCTCAGGAACAGGTTCTTGGCCAATTGCTGGGTGATGGTGGAGCCGCCCCCAGTCACGCGCCCGGCGCGTCGATTGCGCACCAGCTGCTGCGCCATGCGCACCGGATTGAACCCGGGATGGCGGTAGAAGTGCTGGTCCTCGATGGCGATAAAGGCCGCTGGGACATAGTCCGGCAATTCCTTCAGATCGGCCGGGGGCGCTTCCTGGCTGCCGCGCACCGCGATCAGCCCGCCGTTGCGGTCCAGGTAGGCCACCGACGGTTGGCGATTCACGGCGTAAAGGCCCGAGGTGTCCGGCAGTCCGGGGATGAACACCATCAGGAAGGCCGCCAGCCCGATCAGGCCCCACACGCCCAGCACCAGCGTCCAATAGACGAGCGAGCCGAACACGCCGCGCCCCTTTCTGGGGGAACGCCCCTGGGGCTGACGGGCGGGAGGCGCCGCGCCGGGGTGGCGCGCCCGCACCCGGTCGTCTGGGCCGCGATCGCTCATGATGGGAAACTCCGGAGCCCGGCGAGGATGGCTCGTGCGCATTTAATCCGCTTCGCCATGAACCGGGAGTGACCTTGACGAAAGGTGAACGCGCGCGAGGCTTCTTCATCATTTGTCAGCAAAGCGTGGCCGCAGAAGGGCGCCTATATCGCCCGGTTCGAGCTTCGAGGGCCCCCAATGGCGGACAAGAGTCTGGTCGCGCTTCATCCCGCGCTTCGCGACGACATCGCCGATCTTCAGACGCGTCGGCCGTTACCCGGCCCGCGCCTACCCCAGCTCGATCCTTTTCTGTTTTTGAACCACCACGGGCCCCAGACCTATCCGCCGGGCAACCGCGGCCTGCCGTTCGGGCCCCATCCGCACCGGGGCTTCGAAACCGTGACCTTCATCCTGGAAGGCGAACTGGCGCACTCCGACAGCGGCGGGCATGAGAGCGTGATCCGTGCGGGCGGCGTGCAGTGGATGACCGCCGGGAGTGGCCTGATCCACGCCGAGCTGTCGCCCGAAGACTTCAAGCGCCGGGGCGGGCCGCTGGAGATCCTGCAGCTGTGGGTCAATCTGCCGTCCCGGCTCAAGATGACGCCGCCGCGCTACACCGGCCTGCAGGCCCCCGACATCCCCAAGATAGCCGTCGACGGGGCCACGCTGGAGCTGATCTCCGGCCAGTGGCGGGGACGGGCGGGGCCGGTGGCCTCCCTGACCGGAGTCTTCATGTCGGTGGTCAGGATGCAGACGGGCGCGCGGCTGGCCTTCGACGGCCTGGAGGGCCGGGCCGTCTTTTTTTATGTGGCGGGGGGCGCGGTCCGGACCGCCGGGGCCGAGGCGCCGGCCTTCAACCTGGTGGAGCTCAGCCTGGAGGGCGACACGCTCTCCGTCGAGGCGGTTGGGGACGCGGTTCTGGTGTTCGGCCATGCGGAGCCGATCGGCGAGCCCGTGGTGTCCCACGGCCCCTTTGTGATGAACACGAGCGAGGAGATCATGCAGGCGATGCGCGACTATCAGGCCGGCCGCTTCAACGTCGCGGCGGCCTGAATCCTCTTAGGTCCGGTTCGATCCTGTGCCATGAACCCGACGTGCCCCCGACTCTAGACCAAGCCCGCGAGACGCTCCGGCGCGTCTGGGGCCACCCCGATTTCCGTGGACGCCAGGCCGAGGTCGTGGCCGAGATCCTGGCCGGGCGCGACGCCCTGGCGGTGCTGCCCACCGGCGGCGGCAAGAGCGTCTGCTACCAGATCCCGGCGGTGCTGCGGCCGGGGACCGGGCTGGTGGTCTCGCCTCTGGTGGCGTTGATGGCTGATCAGGTCGCGGCCCTGAAGCAGCTCGGGGTCCGCGCCGAACGGCTGGATTCCGGCGTCCAAGGGGCGGACCGAGCGCGCATCTGGCGCATGCTGGAGGTGGGCGAACTCGACCTGCTGTACATGTCGCCGGAGGGCCTGATGGGGGGCGGCGGGGCGCTGGATCGTCTGCGCGCCTCGCGGCTGGCGCTGGTGGCGGTGGACGAAGCGCATTGCGTCAGCCAGTGGGGCCACGACTTCCGCCCGGAATACCGCCAGCTGGGCCGGCTGACGGACCTGCTGCCCGGGGTGCCGCGCCTGGCGGTCACCGCCACCGCGGACGCCCGCACCCTGGCCGACATCCGCGTGCAGCTGCGCATGGAAGAGGCCGCGGAGTTCGTGGCCAGTTTCGCCCGTCCGGAGCTCCGCCTCAAGGCCGAACGCAAGGACAAGGCCGGCCGGGCCGTGGAGCTGGCGGTCGCTCGCCGCGGCCGTTCGGGCATCATCTACGCCGGCACGCGCGCTCGCACCGAACAGCTGGCTTCCGACCTCAAGGCCGCGCGCGTGCCGGCGCTGGCCTACCATGCGGGTCTGGACAAGCAGCTGCGCGACGACCGCCTGCACCAGTTCCTAGAGGCGGAAGGAGCGGTGATGTGCGCCACGGTGGCCTTCGGCATGGGCGTGGACAAACCCGACGTGCGCTTCGTGATCCACGCCGACCCGCCGGAGTCGGTCGAGGCCTATTGGCAGGAGGTCGGCCGCGCGGGCCGCGACGGGGACCCTGCCGAGGGCGTCACCCTGTACGGCGCTTCGGACTTGGCCAAGACCCTGCACCGGATCCAACACGGCGAGGCGGACGACGCGGTCAAGGCGGTGCGCACCCGCAAGGCGCGCCAGCTCTACGCCATGCTGGACGGCGCCGGCTGCCGCGCCGCCGCCGTGCGCCGCTACTTCGGGGAGGCCGAGGGCGTGGAGCCCTGCGGCGTCTGCGACCTGTGCCGCAGCGAGGCGGACGGGATCGCGCTGATCGACGTCACGGAGGCGGCGCAAAAGGCGCTGGCCGCCGTGCACCGCCTGGGCGGACGCTTCGGCCGGGGCCGGGTGGTGGACCATCTGATGGGTCGCACCAAGGAGGTGCAGCCCTGGGAGGCGGCGCTCACCACCTTCGGCGTGGGCGCCGAGTACTCTCCCGCAGGCTGGCGTGACCTGTTCGAGCAATTGCTGTTCGAAGGCCTGCTGGCGGAGGAGCCCAACGACAATCGCCCCCTGCTGCGGATCGGCGACCCCGAGGCCGTGCGGGGGGTCTACCGCGGCGAGCGCCGTGTGGCGCTGCGCACCCGGCCGGAGGCGCACGACGCCTCCACCCGCTCCGGGCGGCCGCGAAAACGCGACGCCCGCGGCGCCGCTCCGGCCGCCACGACGGTTCCGACGGCCGACCAGCCCCTGTTCGAGGCGCTTCGGGCCTGGCGGCGCGAGGCGGCCTCGGCCCAGGCGGTGCCGCCCTATGTCATCTTCACCGACCGCACCCTGCTGGACATCGCGGCCCAGCGCCCCCGCACCCGCGACGAACTCGGCGGCCTTTACGGCGTAGGCCAGGGCAAGCTCGCCCGTTATGGCGAAGCGGTGCTCAGGGTCGTGCGCGACGCCTAGAGCCCGATCGGAAAGACGGAATTGGGTGCGCGTCGCCTCAGCCCGGACCTTCCGTCCGATGCGGGTTGTCGAAGATCTCCTCCACGGCCCGGTCGAACACCGCGGCGATGCGGAAGGCCAGGCCCAGCGAGGGGTCGTGCTTGTCCGTCTCCAGCGCGTTGACGGCCTGGCGCGAGACGCCGATCCGTTCGGCCAGATCGGCCTGGCTCCAGCCGCGCTCCGCCCGCAGCACGCGGAGCCGGCTCTTCATCGCGTCGTCCGGATGAAGCGACCGGTGACCGCCACCGCGACCCAGAACACGGGGAAAACCCAGAACAGCGCCAAGTGACGGAAGCCCGCATAGACCTCCAGGAAGCCCCAGGCCACGCAGAGCAGCAGCGTCAGGTGGACGGCGATCACATAGGTCTTGCCTAAAACGGCGCGGACGTATTCGTCCGACCGATCCATGAAGCGCAGCACCGTCCATAGGAAGCCGGCGATCGGCAGGGCCGGAGCCACCGCAGCCGGGTACACCCAAGGCGCCGCCAGCCCCCTGCCGTCGACCGCCCAGGCCACGGTGAACAGGATGACGCCATAGAGGGTGAACCACCCCGCCGTGGCCAACTGATACTCCCGGCTCGCCGGCCCGGTCGTGAACGGGTTCATACGTCAGGTCCTCCCGACCAAATGTCAGGGCAACATGACAGGTCGGTGGTGTCAGGTCAAGCTGACACGCGGTGGATCGCCTCGGGGGCGGGACCTCCGACGTGCACGCCACCTTTTCATGACCTTACCCCCTCCCGCTCTCCCCGGCGAACGCCGGGGTCCATGCCGCCGCGAACGGGAGCGTGCCGAAGACTCACCACGTCGGCCCTCACCGCCGGGGCGGACTCACGCCGCTGCCGAACCTGGACCCCGGCTTTTCGCCGGGGAGAGCGGTAGGGGGCGGTCGGACTCCGGGCTGGACTTCAGGGTTGAACGAGGGAGCTCTGCGCCTGGAGCCTCAGGCGGAATTGCGTTGCTGGGCGGCCTGGCTGCGGCCTGCGAACTCCAGCACGACGCCCAAGATGTCCATGCGGCGCACGGGCTTGCAGATGTGGGCGTCGGCCCCGGCTTCCTGGCTGGCGCGCATGTCCGCAGCGCTGTCGTTGGCGCTGACCACCACGATGGGGGTGCGGGGGCCGCCGCCCTCGTCGGCGCGGATGGTGCGGATCGCCTCCATGCCGTCCATCACCGGCATGCGCAGATCCATCAGGATCACGTCGTAGCTGTGCTGGCGCGTGAGCGCCACGGCCTGCGCGCCGTCCTCCGCGAAGGTAAGGTCGAAGCCCTCGCCGCCCAGGTGCTCGCGGATTACCGCCCGGCCCGTGGCCGTGTCCTCGGCGACCAGAACCTGGATCCGCCGCTCTAAAGCATCGCTCACACCCGAACTCCGAACGCCCCTGCCCGTTCAGGACCACGGTTGAGCTTTGGGATCAATCCCGCACCCCTTGGCGGGCGACGTTAAGCCGCTCGCCGATGCAGCCGTGCATCGGCCTGGTGGCGGCGGGGCGGGCCGGTCTGGCGCTCAGGCGGGGCGGTCGCCGGGGTCGGAGACGTCCTGCAGGATGTCTTCGGCGCGGTCGCCATCCTCCAGGGCCACGTCGCCCAGGGACAGGACGCGCACAAGGTGGCGGGCTCGGCCGGACTGATGGGGCTGCCCCGGCTGGGCGCGGCGGCGCGGCGACTAGAGGACGCCTGCGAGGCCGGCGGGGACTTCTCGGAAGCCCTTGCCGAGCTCCGCCGCGCCGTGGCGCAGGGCCAGGCTTCACTGGCGGCTTGGTCCGCTCGGCTGTCGAAAGAGGCTAATGCCGCCGCTTGACCCGGGTCAGGCCGCGGCCATGGGAACTTGGACGCCGCTCACTTGGAATAACGGCGCTCTCACTATCCTTGTGCTGCCCACCAGCCGCTCGCCACGCCGGCAGCGGCCGTGGGTGCGGGTCATGTTGGTCTTGGCCCAGGTCTGTCGATGAAGACCAGCCGGCTGGGATCAAGCTGCGGCCACCCGCTCCCGCAGGTTCAAAGAATACGGACGCGCCATGCAAGCCGGCCTCCACGCCCAGCCGCACCTTGAATCACCGTCACCTCCGCCTGACGCACGGCGGTGGAGGGCTCCACATCGACGATGACGGCGTGGTCGAGGTCGATCAGTTAGTTGGTCGCATAGGCGAACTAGGCCAGGCCGCCGTGGGCGCCGGCCCAGCGCGGGGCCGAGTTCACCGGCGAGATGAACTTGGGCGTGACCGGCGTGGCTCCTCCGAAGGCGGCGTCGTCCAGCACCGCCAGGGACTCGTCGACCGCGCGGCTCGTCGCCTCGGGCGGCAGGCCCTGCGTCCCGGGCACGCAGCGGTGGCGGTTTGCATCGGCCGGGACGGAGGATCGCCTGCGGGCGGGGCGCGCCTGCAGGGTGACGCTCGTGCGACAGCATGCCGCTGAATTATCGCCTTCCCAAGTCGTGGACGCTACAGACAGGGGGTGAGTCATCCTTCTCCAGTCGAGTCGGGCCGTGTGGGGCGGGCGATGGACGATTCCGGCCAGTTGGGCCGCGGCTTTGAAGGATCGACAGCCTTCGAGGTGCGCGCCGTGAACACCGCGCCCCCGCTTGAGGTTCTGCAAGAGTTCGCGCTTCCCAGGTCGCCGGAAAGCCTTGAGTTGCGCCTCCGCCTGGAGGGCGAGCTCTATTACGACCCGGAGGGTGGGATCAGCACCTACGGCCCCGCCAAGCTGTCCTTCAACAGCTATTTCAACAGCTTCTACGAGGCTTACTGGGCGCGGTACACGGTCGTGCGCTCGCTGGCGTTGAGCCTGTCCGGCGAGGGCCGGGTCTGGTGTGATGTTTACCGGGAGAACGATGTGTGCGGGACGGCGCTGATCAGCCGCTCGCTGATCGAGCTCAAGCCGGGCGAACCGGTCCTGATCCCGCTGGAGATCCGATCGGAGGCGGACGGGGCGCCGGGCCGGCTGTTCGTGGATCTGCGCGCGCATCGGCCGATCACGATCACGCGGATGGCCTGGATCACGCCGCAGGCGCCGATCAACCCGGTGCGCCTGGGTGTGGGGATCTGCACCTTCAACCGCGAGGCGTGGGTTGCGCGGACGCTGGAAAGCGTGCTGGGCGCCCCCACGCGGGCCGCGGTGGGCGCGGTTGTGGTCGTCAATCAGGGCGCGCCTCTGCGGTCGCCCGCCATCACGACCCTGGGCGGCCGTGAGCGCGCCCGCCTGCGGATCGTCGACCAGGACAACTTCGGCGGCGCCGGCGGGTTCACGCGCTCAGCCATGGAACTGCTCAAGGACCGGACCCTGACGCACGTCCTGTTCATGGACGACGACATCGAGCTCGACCCTCGCCAACTTCTCACCACCGCCGCCTTCCTGCGCTATGCGTCGAAGCGGCTGGTGCTTGGCGGGCACATGCTGGACCTGCTCCGACGGCACATCCTGTATGAGGCGGGCAATCAGATATCGCCGGAAAACCTGCTGCGGCCCAACCACCACGACTTGGATCTGCGGGACCTACAGGCGCTGAGCGAGCTTAGCCGCGTCTCGCACGCCCATTTCAATGGATGGTGGTACAGCGCCATCCCAACCTCCTGCCTTCGCGAATTCGGGCTGCCCGCGCCGGTGTTCATCCGGGGCGACGACCTTGAGTACGGCACGCGGCTGCACCGCGCGGGGGTGGAGACCGTCTCGCCGCCGCCTGTGAGCGTGTGGCACGAGCCGTTCTACGCCAAGCCCCCAGGGTGGCAGCTCTATTACGACCTGCGCAACCGCCTGATCCTGGCCAGCCTCTACAACGACATGGTGTCGATGGAGCCGCCAGCCCGGCTGATGAAGCTGCTCATGGCCCACCTGATCCGCTACGACTACCAACACGCGCGCATGATGGCGCTCGCGCTCGACGACTTTCTAAAGGGACCGGCGCTGGTCGCGGAGGGTCTCCCCGAGACGCACCGAAGGGTGATGGCGGAAATCAACACCCTGGCGCCTGCGAAGATGACGGCGGCCCTGGGACTGAGCGACGGCGATGCAGGCTTCAAGCCCAAGCGGTCTTTCCTGCAGCGGCGGATGCTGGGGTCGTATCTCCGCGTGATGCTGGGGAAGCCGCGGCGGCTAGGCACCGGGATATTCTACACGGACATGGCCCTGCAATGGTTACGCCTGGGACCCTCCTATGTGCTGGCCAGCCGAGGCGGACACTTCTTTCAGCGCTATACCCACTCGCGGCGGGAGAGCTGGCGGCAGACGCGAGGCACCATGCGAGCCATCGGCCGGTATGCGCGGGATCGGGGCCGCGCCGCCGAAGCCTGGCGCGAGGCCCACCCACGGCTCACCAGCCATGAAAGCTGGTGCGAACGGCTTGGACTGAGCGGCGGCCTCGAGCCGCTGGCCTCAGCGGCCTGAGCGCCTTCCCTCGTTCCTCCTCCAACAGCGGAGACCCCATGCGAACGCTTCTGATTGCGTGTCTCCTGCTTCTGTCGTCCCGGGCGGCGCACGGCCAAGCCCTGGGGGCGCCCCCGCCTGCGAGCCTGGGCGCCCGCGACGTGTATGACAGCTTCAGACTCCCGCCCCTGAAGGATTCACCCGCCACCTCGGCGGGGAAGGAGGCGCAGGCCCTGCAGGTCTGGACGCGCGCCCGCCGGCTGGGCGTGGATAATGCGCGCTCGGCTTCCCAGGCCTGGTCGACGGGGGAGGACCTGCTCCGCCTCGCGCGCGCCCGCGCGGAGGGGCCCGCACCGGCCTCCGCACACACCTACACGGGGGGGACCGCGTCGGGACTGAACGCTTTGCTCCGGGAAGGCGCCATTACGGCCGTCCGGGTCGCCGGGCCTGTCTTGACGGTGGACGAGCCCCTGAGCATCCGGCGCTCGGGAGTGTGGCTGGATCTCGGCGAGGCGGAGCTCAGGCCCGCGGGGCGGCACCCCTTCCTGCTCCGGGTGGACAAGGCCCGCGATGTGACGGTGCGGGGCGGACGGTTCACGGCGGGCGCTTGGGGCGCGCTGATCAACGGCGGAGAGAACGTGGCTCTGTTGAACGGCCTCTACGAAGGCCTGACGGGCGGCGGGATGGTGTTGACCGGGACCCGGGGCGCCGTCGTTTACGGCAATCGCCTGACTCGGATCGGCGGGGCGCCCATCCTGGTGCACGGCGAGACCACCCGCAGCGTCGTCGCGGAGAACGCCATCCTGGGCAACACCGGCAGCTCCAACTGGCACGCGGGGGTGGTGATCACGGACCGGAACGCTGACGTTGCGTCGGACCCGCGCTCGATCTTCGAGCCGGATGGATACTGGGTGTTGCAGCAGCCCATCCCGATGCGGCTAAAGCCGCCGCGCTTCAACGTGGTGGGCTTCAACCGCATCGCCACCAACGCTTCCTCCGGCATCTATTCGGACGGCGGGGTGCAGAACGTGATCGTCTCCAACCTGATCGAGGGCAACAGCAAGGAGGGGCTTTGCCTGGACAACGGCACCACGGCCTCGGTGGTGGCCATGAACCTGGTTCAGGGGAACGGCAAGCGGTGGGGAAAGAGCGACGAGGACCTGAAGCTCGACTTCGTCGCGGGCTTCGGACGGCTCCCCGACGGAACCTCGCCCGCCAAGGTGCCGGGGATATCCATCGACAACGCGGTCTACAACCTCGTCTATTCCAACGAGGTGAACCGCAACTTCGGAGGGGGCGTGAAAATGGTCCGCACCGCCTTCTTCAACGTGGTCGGACTGAACACCTTGACGGACAACAATGAGGGGGCGAGCGAGCGCTTCCATTTCTTCGGGGTGGAGATGGGCTCGGCCAAGGCCGACGCGCCGGCCATCGAGCTCGATTTCACCGCAAGTCGTGGAAACATCGTCTTCTCGAATGTGATCCGGGGGAACCACTACGCCGGCGTCTTCTTTGGGCCGGGCAGCGACGCCAACGATGTCTTCGACAACGCCATCTTCGGCGCGAAATCCTGGGCCATGGAGTCGGTGTCGCGCCAATCAAACTCCACGGTGAACAACCTGACCAACATGCCCTCGCGCAACATCGACGCGGGGCTCGACCCCGCGCTGATCACCTTGTCCCGCGGCCGCTTCGACTGAGGACGGGGGCACGGTGACTTTCGCCCGCGCGGCCGATCTCAAGCGAACAGCCCGCGACTGGCGGTTGTGGGGCTATCTGAGCTGGCGCGACGTGCGGCAGCGCTACCGCGGCTCCGTGCTGGGTCCGTTCTGGATCGCGGGGAGCGTGGCCGTCGTGACGCTGGGCGCAGGGTCCCTTTACGCCTCCCTGCTGGGCGCCGAGAGCCGGACCCTCCTGCCCTACATCAGCCTGAGCGTGTCGCTTTGGCTCTTCATCAGCCTGAGCATCCTGGAAGGCTGCCACGCCTTTTTCGGAGCGGCGCTGATGATCCGCAACTCCACCCTTCCTCTTGGGATGCATGTGCTGCGGGTGGTGGCGCGCAACCTGATCGTGCTGGCGCACAACATCCCGGTGGTCGTGGCGGTTTTCCTGTTCAATCGCTACGCGCCCGGACCGGCCTGGCCGCTCAGCATGCTCGGATTCGCGCTGCTGGTGCTGAACGTGACCTGGATGAGTTGGGTCGCGGCGCTGCTGTCGACCCGGTTCCGGGACGCGGCCCAGCTGATCGGATTCGGCTTGCAGTTCGCGATCTTCGTCACGCCCGTTTTCTGGTGGCCTGCGCAGGCGGGTGAGCGTCACCTGGTGCTGGCGTTCAATCCGCTCCATCACCTCCTGGCGGTGGTGCGCGGGCCCATCACCGGCGAGGGCGCCACCACGCTGAATTGGCTCGTGGCGACCGGTCTGGCGGCGGGCGGGAGCGCCGCCGCGCTCTGGGCGCACCGGCGGTTCCGCAACGACGTCGTGCATTGGGTTTGAAGGCCATGACGAAGACGGTCGAACTCAGGAACGTGACGTTGGACATCCCGACGCTGTCGGTGAGCTCGCGCTCGCTGCGGAAGTCCCTGATGAACCTGTCGAGCGGCGGACGGCTCATGCGCGACGAACACCAACGCGTGCATGTGCGCGCACTGGAATCGGTGTCGCTGGACCTGTTCGAGGGCGACCGGCTCGGGATCATAGGGCACAATGGGTCGGGCAAGAGTTCCCTGCTGCGCACCATAGGCGGCATCTATGCGCCGGCTGCCGGCTTGGTTCAGGTGTTCGGGGAGATCAGCGCCGTTCTGGATCCCGCCACGGGGGTCGACCCGGAAGCCAGCGGCCGCGAAAACGTCACCCTACTCGCGCGGCTGCGCGGACGAGGCCCTGCGGAAGCGCAGCAGGTCATGGAGGAGGTCGCCGAGTTCACAGGGCTCGGCGACTTCTTCGAAATGCCCGTGAAGACCTATTCGCCCGGCATGCTGGCGCGGCTCGCCTTCGCGGTCGGCACCTGCTGGCGGCCCGACATCCTTCTGATGGACGAGTGGATCGCGGTCGCGGACGAGCGCTTCAAGGCTCAGGCGATGCGTCGGCTTTCGGACTATGTCTTCAGCGCGCGGACAGTGGTGCTCGCGACCCATGACGCCGCGATCGTGCGCGAGCTCTGCACCAAGGTCCTGGTGCTGGAGCAAGGGCGCGTGGCCTCCTTCGGACCCGCCGAGGAGGCCGCCGTCGCAAACGCGGCCTGAGTGAGCGGCGTCGGCGTGGTTCACCCTGACCTCGGTGCTGTTCACCTCGACGATCTTGCCGAAGGGGTCTCCATCTTCGGTCGGGTTGGTCAAGGTGCTACGCAGCTATTGCGGCCGCGAGAAGCCCAGATCACGGGTCTGACGCGTCAAGCGTAGATGTCTGGCGTCCTGCTCTCGTGCATAGCACGGCGCCTCGGACTGTACGGAGACGATCGGTGCGTCTTAGGACGAGGATCACGCATCCCTCTTTGATGGCGATCGCGGCGGCCCTGACCGGGGCCGGAACTGCTCCGGACGTACACGCTCAAGCTCAGCCGGAAGAGGCTCGGCCGCAGGAGGAGGCCGGGGACGGGCACGAAGGCGAAGAACTGGACGAGGTCGTCGTCCAGGCCACGCGCACACGGCGACGCGTCCAGGACGAGCCGATCCGGGTGGATGTCATCACCCGGGAGGAGGTTGAAGAAAAGCTGCTGATGCGGCCCGGCAACATCGCCATGATCCTGAGCGAGACGGGCGGCGTGCGGGTCCAGACCACCTCCACGGCGCTGGGCGCGGCCAACGTTCGGGTCTGGGGACTTCGGGGCCGCTACACCCAACTCCTGGCCGACGGACTGCCCCTATACGGAGGTCAGGCCTCCTCCATCGGCCTGCTGCAGATCCCGCCGACGGACCTAGGCCAGGTCGAGGTCATCAAAGGCGCCGCGTCGGCGCTGTACGGACCGTCCGCGCTCGGCGGCGTCATCAACCTGGTCTCAAGGCGCCCGGGCGAGGCGCCTCAGGCCGAGCTTCTGCTCAACGCCACCACTCAGAACGGCCAGGATGCGACCGCTTACGGGGCCGCTCCTCTCACGGAAGGGTGGAGCGCCTCGCTGACCGGGGGCGCTCACCGGCAGAGCCGCCGGGACCTGGACGACGACGGCTGGGCCGACATCCCCGGCTACGGCCGCCTCACGCTCCGTCCACGCCTGTTCTGGGAGGGCGAGAGCGGGGCGAGAGCCTTCTTCACCGCCGGTTCCATGCACGAGGACCGGAACGGCGGCGCCCTGCAGGGGCGAACCGTCCCCGACGGATCGGGGCACCAGCAGCAGCAGGACAGCCGGCGCCTCGACGCCGGAATCGTCGCCGAAGTCCCCCTCGCGGCGGGAGGCACGGCCGGTGTTCGCGCTTCCGCGATGACGCAGGCCCACAGGCACCGCTTCGGCGAGGTGGTCGAAGATGATCGCCACAACACGCTCTTCGCCGAGGTCTCTTACGCGTCCGCTCCTGGCGCCACGACCTGGCTGGCTGGGCTCGCGCTCCAGAGCGACGCCTACACCTCCGACACCTTTCCGGCCTTTGACTACACGCACACGGCGCCCGCCGCGTTCGTGCAGGTGGAGCATGAAGTCCGCGACGATCTCATCCTGGCGGCCAGCGCCAGGGTGGACGCACACAGCGAGTACGGCGCCAAGCTGAGTCCGCGGCTGTCGCTGCTCTACCGGCCCCGGCCTTGGATGTTCAGAGCCTCGCTCGGGCGGGGCTTCTACGCGCCGACGCCCTTCGTGGAGGAGATCGAGGCGGCAGGGCTCTCCCGGCTGCAACCGCTGTCGGGTTTGGAGGCCGAGGTGGCGACGACGGCCTCGTTGGAGGGCGGCTACGCCCGAGGACCCGTCGAGGCGAACGTCACCCTCTTCGCCTCGGGTATCGAAGACGCGGTGCGCATCCAAGAGGTGAACGCGTCAGGCGGTTCAGCCCGCGTGCGCTTGGCGAACACGGCAGGGCTCACGCGGACCCGAGGCATGGAGCTGCTGACGCGCTACCGATGGGACGACTTCACCGTCACGGGAAGCTACGTCTACATCGATGCGAACGAACCGGCCCTGTCGGGAAGCGGCAGGGGGGCGATCCCGCTCACGCCGCGGCACACCGCCGGTCTGGTGGCGATGTGGGAGCAACACGACCGCGGACGCATCGGCCTGGAGGCTTACTACACAGGCCAGCAGGAGCTGGAGGACAATCCCTATCGGTCGGAGTCTCGCCCCTATGTCGAGCTGGGAGCGCTGGCCGAGTTCAACATCGGCCGAGGCGTGAGCGTCTTCCTCAATCTAGAGAACCTGCTGGACGTTCGACAGACGAAATACGATCCGCTGCTTCTTCCCCGCCGAGCTGTGGACGGGCGCTGGACGGTCGACACCTGGGCCCCGCTCGAAGGGTTCGTGGCGAATGGCGGCGTCCGCGTCCGGTTCGGCGCTCGCTAGGCTCTGCTGCCTGATCTCTTAGCTTCGCTCCGATCCAGCTCGTTCACGAAGACGTCGATCACCCGCGCGGCGTTCTCCTGGCCCGCGTAGCCGTCCAGCCAGCTTGGCAAGAGTGTTGGCTGGCGGCGATCCTCGGGCTAGCAGCGCCGCCGACCTTAGACGTCGACCTCCGCGTCAAGCGCGTTGTCCTGGATGAATTCGCGGCGGGGCTCGACCAGTTCGCCCATCAGGCGGGAGAACATCTCCTCCGCGTCGTCGGCGTGGTTCACCCTGACCTGCAGCAGGGTCCGCGCGTTGGCGTCCAGCGTGGTCTCCCAGAGCTGTTCGGGGTTCATCTCGCCCAGGCCCTTGTAGCGCTGAATGGACAGGCCGCGCTTGCCCGCGTCCAGCACCGCGGCCACCAGGTCCAGCGGCCCCCGCACCGTGGTGCTCTTGTCCTTGCGGCGGAACACCGCCGGGCGGGCGAAGGTCGCCGCCAGCTCCGCCGAACGCTCGGCCAGGCGCCGCGCGTCCAGCGCCCCGATCAGCTGCTCGTCCAGCACGATGCGCTCGTTCACCCCAC
The DNA here is from genome assembly GCA_019348195.1 of Pseudomonadota bacterium. Taxonomy (GTDB): domain Bacteria; phylum Pseudomonadota; class Alphaproteobacteria; order Caulobacterales; family Caulobacteraceae; genus JAHWJX01. The sequence goes on from JAHWJX010000028.1 coordinate 18,365, forward strand.
GCTTGATCCGGGCGAACACGAACCCGCCCATGACGCTGGCCGCGGGTTCCCCCGTCCATTGGCCGTCGCCTTCCTGGGCGTAGAGGTCGAGCCGCGCGGCCGTGGCCGCCGGGTCCGGGCTCTCGCCGAACAGGCCCGCGATCGCGGCCTGCTCCACCGCAAAGGCGGGCGCGCGCGCGGACAGGCGCTCGATGTGGGCCTTGGCCGTCTTGGCCTCGCGCACCAGGGCGTCCAGATCCCGCCCGGTCAGGCGCGAGCCGTCCGCCAGATCCAGCTCGGCGCTGTCGACCCCCTCGTCGATAAGGTAGGCGTCCATCTCCGCGTCATCCTTGAGGTAACGCGAGCTCTTGCCCTTGGCGGCTTTGTAGAGCGGCGGCTGGGCGATGTAGAGGTAGCCGCGTTCGATCAGCTCCGGCATCTGCCGGTAGAAGAAGGTCAGCAGCAGGGTGCGGATGTGCGCGCCGTCCACGTCGGCGTCCGTCATGATGACGATCTTGTGGTAGCGCAGCTTGTCGATGTTGAAATCGTCGCGCCCGATGCCCGCGCCCAGGGCCGTGATCAGGGTGCCCACCTGCTCCGACCCCAGCACCTTGTCGAAGCGCGCCTTTTCGACGTTCAGGATCTTGCCCTTCAGCGGCAGGATGGCCTGGAACTCCCGCTTGCGCCCCTGCTTGGCGCTGCCGCCGGCGCTGTCGCCCTCGACGATGTACAGCTCGGTGAGCTCGGGGTTGCTCGACGAGCAGTCCGCCAGCTTGCCGGGGAGAACGCCCGTTTCCAGCGCGCTCTTCTTGCGGGTGAGGTCGCGCGCCTTGCGGGCGGCCTCGCGCGCGCGGGCGGCGGCCTCCACGATCTTGGAGACGATCGCCTTGGCCTCGTTCGGATGCTCCTCGAACCAAGAGGACAGGCCGTCGGCCACCATGCCCTCGACCGCGGGCCGCACCTCGGAGGAGACCAGCTTGTCCTTGGTCTGGGAGGAGAACTTGGGATCGGGCACCTTAACGGAGAGCACGCAGGTCAGGCCCTCGCGCGCGTCCTCGCCGGTGACGGACGACTTGTCCTTCTTGGCGTTCTGCTCGACGTAGCCGCCCACCACCCGCGTCAGCGCGGCGCGAAAGGCGGCCAGGTGCGTGCCCCCGTCCCGCTGCGGGATGTTGTTGGTGAAGCACAGCATGGTCTCGTGGTAGCTGTCGTTCCACCAGAGGCTCAGCTCCAGTTCGACCCGCTCGCGTTTGCCGCGGATGGTTATGGGCGCGGACAGCACCGCCTGCTTGGACTTGTCGATGTGGCGGACAAAGGCCTCCACGCCGCCGTCGTAGCTCAGCACCTCTTCATACGGCTCCGGCCCGCGCAGGTCCTTGAAGCGGATGGTCACGCCCGAGTTGAGAAAGGCGAGCTCCCGGAGCCGGTGCTCCAGCGTCTTGCGGTCGAACTCCACCATGGTGAAGGTCTCGGTTGACGGCAGGAAGGTCACGCTGGTGCCCGTGAGCGGCTGGCCGCTCGCACGCAGGGGCGAGGTCCCGGTCACCTTCAGCGGCGACACCGCGTCGCCGCGGGCGAAGCGCATCTCATGCACCTGGCCCCCGCGGTGGATCTTCAGGTCCAGCCAGTCGGAGAGCGCGTTCACCACCGACACGCCCACGCCGTGCAGACCGCCGGACACCTTGTAGCTGTTCTGGTCGAACTTACCGCCGGCGTGGAGCTGGGTCATGATGACCTCGGCGGCCGAGACGCCCTCGCCTTCGTGCATGTCCACCGGGATGCCGCGCCCGTCGTCGGTGACCGTGGCCGAGCCGTCGGGGTTGAGCGTCACCTCCACCAGGGTGGCGTGGCCGGCCAGCGCCTCGTCGATGGCGTTGTCCACCACCTCATAGACCATATGGTGCAGGCCCGAACCGTCGTCGGTGTCGCCAATGTACATGCCGGGCCGCTTGCGCACCGCGTCCAGGCCCTTGAGGACCTTGATCGAGTCCGCGCCGTACTCGCCCTGCCCATTGGCGTCGAGGCCCGCCTCTTCGGCCAGGATTTCAGGCGTCCAGTTCTCGTCGCTCAATTCTTTTCACCCGAAACCTGAAGCCGACCTGCGTCGACCTCGATGAACTGCGCCCGGCCGGAGAGGCCCCTGTTCCCGGACTCGAACAGGCTCCGGTCCGTTCCCGTCAAGAAGGCCTGAAGCCCGAGCGCCAGGATCTCCTCGAACAGGGCGGCCCGGCGTCCCGCGTCCAAGTGGGCCGCAACCTCGTCCAACAGTATGACGGGATTCGGCGCGCTTGCATCGCGCGCCAACCGCCCCGCCTGGGCAAGAACGATATTTAAGATCAAAGCCTTCTGTTCGCCAGTCGAGCTTTCGGCCGCCGGCCGGTTCTTGAGCCGGTGCGTGACCAGGAGATCGCTGCGGTGGGGGCCTGCGAGCGCCCGGCCCGCGATGGCGTCCCGCTCCCGGGACCGGCGCATGGCGCCGCCGATCCCCGCCGCCAACTCGTCCCAACTCGCCGCGTCCGGCGCGGCGCCGAACTCGCCCGACAGCTGAAGGTCCGCCAGCGGAAACGGCCTGGCCGCCCGCCCGTCGATCTCGGCCTGCAGCGCCCGCACCGTGCGGGTGCGCGCCAGCATCACCGCGGCTCCCGCTTCGCCCAGCCGCGCCTCTAGCGCGTCGAGCCAGGCCGGATCGCGCGGCCCCTCGGTGAGCAGCCGCATCCGCTCGCGCAGCGCCTTTTCATAGGCCGCCGCCGCCGCCGCATGCCCCGGCTCCGCCGCGAAGGTCAGCCGGTCCAGAAAGCGGCGCCGCTCCGTCCCCCCTTCCAGAAACAGCCGGTCCTGCTGCGGCGTCAGCCACACCAGCCGCACCACCTCCGACAGCCGCGCCGGCGGTGCGGGCGCCCCGTCGATGCGCACCAGGCGACGGGCCCCGCCCTCGGTCCCGGTGCCCACCTGGATCTCGCCCCCGTCCGTGTCGATCCGGGTGGAGACCGCCCACGGCCGCCCCGTCCGCTCCTGCGGCGTCCGCCGCCCCGCCTCGGCCGCCGACGCGCCCCGCAGCCCCTTGCCGGGCGCCAGATAAGACACCGCCTCCAAAAGGTTGGTCTTGCCCGCCCCGTTCGCCCCGAACAGCACCACGGGCCCGCCCTCCAACCGAAGCTCCGCGCGGTCGTAGGAGCGGAAGTCGGTCAGGCTGAGATGGCGGAGCACGGCGCGGGGCATGGGCGGGGTCTAGCAGAATGCGTCGTGTCACCTGCGAGCTTCCGTCAGCGGCGGCGTGCTTCGACAAGCTCAGCACGAGGGGCGGGGTGTCATCGCGCTTGCGACTTGACCAACTCTCCGCAGCCCCTCACCCCGAGCCTGTCGAAGGACGAAGGCGGCTCCGCGACGGGTTTGCGGCATGAGCGCCGTGCTCCCGTTCAACACTCGCTTTCTCCCTGGCTCCCGCTTGCCCCGCCCCCGTCTCCGACCCTACCAAGGAGGCGGAACCACCGGGGGCTCTCCAATGAAGCGCGTTCTTATCGGCCTTGCGACCCTCCTCGCCCTGGCCGGAGGCGTCGCGGCCCAGGAGCCGCCGCGTTATCAGATTCCGCCGGATCCGATCGCGCGCATTCTCGACACCCCGCCCCAGCCGCTGGTGGCCGTCAGTCCCGACGACCGCAGCATGGCTTTGCTGGGGCGGTCCAACCTGCCGCCCATCGCAGAGCTGGCCCAGCCCAGCCTCCGCCTGGCCGGCTACCGCATCAATCCGCGCAACAAGGGTCCGGCGAACAGCCGGGTGCAGTGGCTGACCTCCCTGGCCTTCCAAGGTGTGGACGGCGGTCCTGCGCGCACCGTGACCCTGCCCAAGGATGCGCGCTTCACCAACCCGGTGTGGTCGCCCAACGGCGAGCACCTCGCCATTCTGGTGGACGCCGGGGTGAATCTGGACCTGTGGATCGCCGATCGCGACACCGGCCGCGTTCGGCGGCTGCGCGCGCCCGCGGTCAACGCCACCTTCCCGGGTGCGGTCAGCTGGCTGCCGGACAGCTCCGGCCTGCTGGTGCGCCTGGCCATGCCCGTGCCGTTCCAGCCGGAAGCGCCCGAGGTTCCGGCCGGCCCGGTAATTCAGGAGAACGCCGGGCGGACGGCGCCGGTGCGCACCTATCAGGACCTGCTGGCCAGCCCGAAGGATGAGCGCCTGTTCGAGCGCTACTTCACCAGCCAGCTGGCGGTGGTCCACCTGGACAACCGCGTGCCGCGCCGGATCGGCGAGCCGGGGCTGATCTGGGAGTCGTCGGTGTCGCCCGACGGCCGCTTTGTGCTGCAGACCCGGGCCAAGCGGCCTTTCAGCTACGTGGTCCCCGCGCGACTGTTTCCGACGGAGATCACCGTCACCGACCTGAACGGGCGGGTGATCCGCCGCGTGGCCGACCTGCCGCTTCGCGACGACGTGCCCCCGCCCTTCGACGCCGTGGCCCCTGGCCCGCGCGACGTTCAATGGCGCTCGGACGCCCCCGCCACCCTGGTCTGGGCCGAGGCCCAGGACGGCGGCGACCCCCGCCGGCCGGCGCCGGTCCGCGACCGGCTGTTCACCCAGGCCGCGCCCTTCAGCGCCGCGCCACAGGTTCTGGTCGATCTTCCGGAGCGCTACAACAACATCGAATGGGGCCGTGGCGACTTCGCGCTCGTCTATTCAGGCACCTACAACACGCGCAACGAAACCCGTACGGCGGTGAACCCCTCGCAGCCCGGCGGGCCCGGCCGCGTCTTGCTCAGGCGCAACTACCAGGACCGCTACAACGACCCTGGCGCGCCCATCCTGCGCGCCAACGCCCAGGGCCGCCGGGTGATCCACTTCACGCCGGACGGGCAGGGGCTGTTCACCACCGCGCAAGGCTCCAGCGCCGAGGGGGACTTCCCCTTCGTCGCTCGGATGAGCCTGGCCGACGGCAAGTCCGAACGGCTGTGGCAGGCCAAGGCGCCGGCCTATGAGACCGTGGTGGCCCTGGTCGACGACGCCGGCCGTCAGATGCTCACCCTTCGCGAGACCCGGACGGACCCGGGCAACTACTTCCTCCGCGACCGCTCCGGCGACGCCCAGCCGCTGCAGTTGACGCGTTTCCCGGACCCCGCGCCGCAGTTCGTGGGCGTGACCCAGCGCCTGATCACCTACAGCCGTCCGGACGGGGTGAAGCTGAACGGCACGCTGTATCTTCCCGCCGGCTACGACGCCGCCCGCGACGGTCGCCTGCCGCTGGTCATGTGGGCCTATCCCGCGGAGTTCACCGACCCTGCCGTGGCCGGCCAGGTCAACAACCGCACCAACCGCTTCGTGCGGCCCGCGGGGGCCAGCCACCTGTTCCTGGTGACCCAGGGCTATGCGGTGCTGGACAATCCGACCATGCCCATCGTGGGCGTGAACGGGGCGGAGCCCAACGACACCTATGTCGAACAGCTCCGCGCCAACGCCCAGGCCGCGGTGGACGAGGTGGTCCGGCTGGGCGTGGCCGACCGCGACAAGATCGCGATCGGCGGCCACAGCTACGGAGCCTTCATGACTGCCAATCTCCTGGCCCACACCGATCTGTTCCGCACCGGCGTGGCCCGCTCGGGCGCCTACAACCGCACCCTGACGCCCTTCGGCTTCCAGGCCGAGCAGCGCACCTATTGGGAGGCGCCGGAGACCTACACGGTGATGAGCCCCTTCACCCATGTGACCAAGATCAAGGAACCCATCCTGCTGATTCACGGCGAGGCCGACGACAACTCCGGCACCTTCCCGGTCCAGAGCGAGCGCTTCTACGCCGCCCTGAAAGGGCAGGGGGCCACGGTCCGCTACGTCGTCCTGCCGCTCGAGGCGCACGGCTATCGCGCACGGGAGTCGGTCATGCACACCCTGTGGGAGACGGTCCGCTGGCTCGACCAGCACGTGAGGAACGCTCCGCCGCGCACCTCGATGGCGGGGGGCGGAGGGCTGGAGGGAGCGGTCGCGCCGCGGTAGGCGCTGGTCGGGTTCGCCGATTCGGAGGCCGACGCCGCCTCCGGGCCGATGAGGCTTCAAGGTGGAGGGCGACGCCCGCAGGGCTGCGCCGCTGCTCCGCGTTGACAGGCGGCCCGCCGGCCCTCCAAAAGCGGGCTGGCGAACGGAGCCCCAATCCCCCATGCCCCAAGTCACGGCCGATCTGCAGGGCGCTTCGCGCGACGCCAGCGCGGCGCGCACGCCCGGTTCGCGGCCGCTCTCGCCCCACGTCCAGGTCTGGCGCTGGCACCCCACCATGGTGGCCTCCATCCTGAGCCGGATCACGGGCGTGGGTCTCTACCTGGGCGCTTTCATCGCGGCAGGCTGGGCTTGGGCCTTGGCGTCCGGCCGCGAGCCCTACGAACGCTACATGGAGCTGCTCGGATCCCCCCTGGGCGTTCTGGTGCTGCTGGGCCTGACCCTGGCCTATTTCTACCACTTCGCGGGCGGGATCCGGCACCTCGTCTTTGACGCCGGCAGGGGGCTCAATCCCAAGCTGGCGGACATGACGGCCCTGGCCGCCATCGTGTTCGCGGTGGCCGCCACTGCGATGGTTTTCGGCGTGGCTTTTGTGACCGGCGCCCTCGACGGGCTGATCTGATGGTCGGCAAGGACGACAGCTTCAAGACGGACCTGAAACGCGCGCGCGGTCACGGCTCCGCCCACCATGGGCTTGGCATGTGGATGGCCGAGCGGATGACGGCGGTGGCCCTGATCCCGCTGGGGCTCTGGGCCGTCTATTCCGTGCTGCAGTTGGCGGTGATCGGCTACGACGGCGCGGTGGATTGGCTTCAGTCGCCGGTGAACATCGTGCTGATGCTTCTGACGCTCGCGATCAGCTTCTATCACATGCACCTGGGCATGCGGGTGATCATCGAGGACTATATCGAGCACAAGCCCAGCCGCCTGCTCTGGATCGGCCTCAGCGCCGCAGCCAGCTTGCTGGGCGCGGCGCTGGCCCTCATCTCCATTCTCAAGGTGGCGCTCGGCGGCGCCCCCAACTGACCGTTAGGACAACCGAACTCAGATGGCCGCTTACGAACTGACCCAGCACACCTACGATGTCGTGGTCGTGGGGGCGGGCGGCTCGGGCCTCCGCGCCGCCTTGGGCTGCGCCCAGGCCGGGCTGAAGACGGCCTGCGTGAGCAAGGTCTTTCCCACCCGCTCGCACACCGTGGCCGCCCAGGGCGGCATCTCCGCCGCGTTGGGCAACATGGGCCAGGACGACTGGCGCTGGCACATGTACGACACCGTCAAGGGCTCGGACTGGCTGGGCGACCAGGACGCTATCGAATACCTGACCCGCAATGCGCCGGCGGCCGTCTATGAGCTGGAGCACTGGGGCGTTCCCTTCTCCCGCACGGACGAGGGCAAGATCTACCAGCGCGCCTTCGGGGGCATGACCCGGAACATGGGCGAGGGCCCCGTCCAGCGGACCTGCGCCGCCGCCGACCGCACCGGGCACGCCATCCTGCACACCCTCTACGGCCAGAGCCTGAACCATGCGGTGAGCTTCTTCACCGAATACATGGCGCTGGACCTGATCATGGACGAAGGCGAGTGCCGCGGCGTGACCGCCTGGAAGCTCGACGACGGCAGCCTGCACGCCTTCCGCGGCCACCAGACCATCCTGGCCACCGGCGGCTACGGGCGGGCCTATTTCAGCTGCACCTCCGCGCACACCTGCACCGGCGACGGCAACGCCATGGTGCTCCGCGCCGGGCTGCCGCTGCAGGACATGGAGTTCGTCCAGTTCCACCCGACCGGCATCTACGGCGCGGGCGTGCTGATCACCGAAGGGGTGCGCGGCGAGGGCGGCTACCTCACCAACTCCGAAGGCGAGCGCTTCATGGAGCGCTACGCCCCCTCGGCCAAGGATCTGGCGTCGCGGGACGTGGTGTCCCGCTCCATGACCGTGGAGATCAATGAAGGTCGCGGCGTGGGGCCGGGCAAGGACCACATCCACCTCCACCTCGATCACCTCGATCCGGCCATCATCCACGACCGCCTGCCCGGCATCAGCGAGTCGGCCGCCGTCTTCGCGGGCGTGGACGTGACCAAGCAGCCGATCCCGGTCCTGCCGACGGTGCACTACAACATGGGCGGCATTCCCACGAACTATCACGGCGAGGTGCTCACCAAGCGCGGCGACGACCCCGACGCCGTGGTGCCCGGCCTCATGGCCATCGGCGAGGCGGCCTGCGTGTCAGTGCATGGCGCCAACCGCCTGGGATCCAACAGCCTCACCGACCTGGTGGTGTTCGGCCGCGCCGCCGGCCTGCGCGCCGGTGAAACCGTGGAGGCCGGCAAGCCCCACCGCGACCTGGAGCCCCGCCACACCGAAGCCCACCTGGCCCGTTTCGACCGCCTGCGCCACGCCAGCGGCTCCACCTCCACCGCCCAGCTCCGCCTGCAGATGCAGAAGACCATGCAGACCAGTTGTGCGGTCTACCGCACCGGCGAACTGCTGGAGCAGGGCGCGGTGGACATCGCCCGCATCCACGGCGGGTCCAGCGATGTTCGCGTGACGGACCGCGGCCTGATCTACAACACCGACCTCGCCGAGACGATCGAATACGACAACCTGATCGCCCAGGCGGTGGTTACGGTGAACTCCGCCGTGAACCGCACCGAGTCCCGGGGCGCCCATGCTCGCGAGGACTTCAAGGATCGCGACGACGTGAACTGGATGAAGCACACCCTGGCCTGGTTCGACGAAGGCACGGGCCAGACCCGCCTCGACTACCGCCCGGTCCACACCTACACGCTCAGCAACGACATCGCCTATATCGCCCCCAAGGCGCGGGTTTACTAACCGACATGGTCCAGCTTACGCTTCCCAAGAACTCCAAGATCGGCAAGGGCCGCCATTGGCGCGCGGCCGACGGCGCCAGCAAGAAGGACGTCCGCACCTTCCGGGTCTACCGCTATGATCCGGAGACGGGCGACAATCCGCGCTGGGACACCTTCGAGGTCGACACCTCCAAGCACGGGCCCATGGTCTTGGACGCCTTGTTCCACATCAAGAACGAGATCGACCCGACGCTCGCCTTTCGGCGTTCCTGCCGCGAGGGCATCTGCGGCTCCTGCTCCATGAACATCGGCGGGCGCAACGCCCTGGCCTGCACCAAGGGCTGGGACGACTTCGGCTCGACCATCACCGTCAGCCCCCTGCCGCACCAGCCGGTGATCAAGGACCTGGTTCCCGACCTCACCATGTTCTTCGCCCAGTACAAGGCCATCGAGCCCTGGCTGCACACCGAAACACCCGCCCCGGAGACGGAATGGCGGCAGACGCCCAAGGACCGCGACAAGCTGAACGGGCTCTATGAGTGCATCCTGTGCGCCTGCTGCTCCACCAGCTGCCCCAGCTACTGGTGGAACGGCGAAGCCTTTTACGGCCCAGCCACCCTGCTGCACGCCTATCGCTGGCTGATCGACAGCCGCGACGAGGCCACCGGCGAGCGGCTGGACGCGCTGGAAGATCCCTTCAAGCTCTACCGCTGCCACACCATTATGAACTGCGCCCAGGTCTGCCCCAAGGGCCTGAACCCGGCCAAGGCCATCTCCGAAGTCAAGAAGATGCTAGTGGAGAGGGCGATCTAGGGCCGACCCGGCCGCCAACTCAAACGGGTCGTCACCTCGGACTTGTTCCGAGGGTCCATCCCCTTGCCTCCGCCCCGAGCGCCGTCATGCTGGCGCCATGCACGACCCGGCTCCCGAGGCTCCCTCCTCCGTCACCTCCCGCCGGGCCCGGGTCAGCTGGGCCTTCTTCGACTGGGCGCAGCAGCCCTACAACATGCTGGTGGTGGGCTTCGTCTTCGGCCCCTATTTCGCGTCCGACTTCGTGGGGAACCCCGTCCGTGGCCAGTCGCTGCTGGGTTTCGCCATCGGCTTGAGCGGCCTGTTCATCGTCCTGCTGAGCCCGCTGGTCGGGGCCTCCATCGACAGCCGCCGCAATCCCAAGACCTGGATGGCGCTGCTGGCCGTGCCCTTTGTTCTGGCCTGTTTGGTCCTTTGGTGGGCCCAGCCGGGCGCGCTGGCGCTCCTGCCGGTGATCCTGGCGGCCATGGTCGTGGCCAGCACCAGCACCGAGCTGTCCATCACCGCCGCCAACTCCATGCTGCCCTATGTGGCCGAGCCCGGGCGCATGGGCCGGCTCTCCGGCTGGTCCACGGGCCTGGGCTATTTCGCGGGCCTGGTCTCGGTGGCCTTGGCCCTGTTCATTCTCCCCAGCCTTCTCGGTCTGGACGAAGCCCGGGGCGAAAGCGCCCGGATCGTGGGGCCGCTGGCCGCGCTCTGGTATTTGGTCTTCATCATCCCGCTTCTGCTGTTCGTGCCCAAGCCGCCGCCCCTGGCGCGGCTGGAGGGGACGCCC
>JAHWJX010000029.1 GCA_019348195.1 Pseudomonadota bacterium
CTCCGTCCCCATGGAGCTCTCCAGCGCGCCCGGCTGCAACCCTGCGCCGTTGTCCGCAACGGAAAGGCTCACCCCTTCTGCTTCGTTTCTCAACGAAAGCACGATGCGGCCTGATCCGCCATCCGGGAAGGCGTGCTTCAGGGCGTTGGTGATGAGCTCGTTGGCGATGAGGTTCATCGGCGCGGCGATGTCCACAGGAATGCGGACCGGCTGCAAGTCCGCCTCTATGTCCACGTTGGGCGCCAGTCCCGACAGGCTCTCCGCCAACCGGGCCAGATGCCGGTCGATCTCGATCGCGCCCGGATCGTCCGAACGGTAGAACTCCTCCTGTAGAAGGCTGAGCGACTGGATGCGCCGCCCCAGGTCGTCCAATTGCTGGCGTGCGTCCGGGTCGGCCAGCCGTTTGGCCGTGCGCCGCAGGAGGCTGATGACGATCTGAAGATTGTTGTGCAGCCGGTGGTACAGCTCCTTGCGGAAGAGCTCGCGCCCTTCCTCCAACCGCCTCAGCGTGTCCCGGCGTTCCAGGGTCAGGCGGACGCTGGCTGACAGGCGGCGCAACTGGGCCGGCGACTTCACCAGATAGTCGTCGAAGCCCGCCTTCATGGCGCGCACGGCCACCTCCTCGTTGCCGGTGCCGGTGAACATCACGCTGCAGCAATCGGGATGGGCCGCCTTGACCAGGGCCAGAACTTCCAGCCCGTCACCCCAACGCAGGTCGTAGTCGCTGACCAGGAGCTGAAGGGAGGCGCGCGCGACGGCGGCGTCCAGGCTCGCGGGATCCATGGCTTGGTCGATCTCCGCCTCCGGAAACTCCTGGCCTAAGGCCCGAACCGTCAGGGTGCGGGCGTCGGGATCGTCATCGACCACCAAGATGCGCATCTGAACTCCTGAGGCTCCTGCTCCGTTCGGGAGGAAACCTCCGGGCAGCCCCCCCGTTCACTCCAATCGTGAAGCCGACGGCCGGGAGCGCGCCTCATACTCGCCTTGTCCAACTCCACAAGGCTGTTGCAAGCTGTGAGCTATGCCGCGCTGGTCGCCTCGGTGTTTCTGCTGGTCGCCAGCGCGGTCGCGGTCAACATCAATCTGGGAAACCTGCAACGCAACCGCGAGCTGGTGCAACGCACCAACGCCATCCTGCGGGCGACGGCGGAGCTGCAGCGGGACGTCCGCACGGCGGAAGCGGGTCAGCGCGGTTACCTGCTGACGGCTGATCCTGCGTACCTGCGCTCCTATGAGGCGGGCCGTCTCCGGGCGCCCCTCGACCAGGCGCAGATCCGGCGGCTTGTTATCGACCGGGAGCAACAGGCGCGCCTGCGGGCTCTGGACCCGGCGATCCGGGCGAAGCTGGACGAACTGGCGCTGACCGTCCGACTCGCCGGAGAGGACCGGGCGCGCGCCCTGGAGCAGGTTCGCACCGGCGCGGGGCAGCGTTTGATGGACGACATCGACGCGCGACTCGAGGCCTTTGACGAGGCGGAGCGGGACCTGTTGGAGCAGCGCTCCCAGGCCGAGCAGAAGACGGCCCGGGCCGCCACCCATGCGGCCGCCCTGACCGGCCTGCTGTCCTTGCTTACGGGTTTGATCGGGATTTGGGCGCTGCTGCGCCAGCGTAGCCTGGGCGCGCTCCGGGTGGCCAACGCTCAGTTGGAAGGCAAGGTCCGGCAACGGACCGCCACCCTCGACCTGGCCAACAAGGAACTCGACGCCTTCGCCTACAGCATCAGCCACGATCTTCGGGCGCCGCTGCGCGCCATGCATGGCTACGCAGACGCCGTGTTGGAGGACTATGGCGACCGGCTGCCGGAGGAAGGTGCTCGCTATCTCCGACGGATCGGCCAAGCGGCCGACCGTATGAACGCGCTGATCAACGACATCCTGGCCTACGCCAGACTGGCGCGGGAGGAGCTGAGCGTCAGACCCGTGGACCTGGACACGGTGGTGAGGCGTGTGGTCGCCGATCTTACCGCGCACCCGGATGCGGAGCCAGGATCAGTCACCATCACCAGTCCCCTGGGCGGGGTTCTGGCCCATCCGGCGGCCCTGCAGCAGTGTGTGGCCAACCTCCTGGACAACGCACTGAAATACGTCCCCCCCGGCAGGCGACCCGAGGTGACGGTCAGGGCCGAGCCGGTGGGGGCCGACTTGCGGCTCTGGATCGAGGACCAGGGCCTGGGCGTCGCTCCAGAGCACCACGGCCGGGTGTTCGAGCCGTTCGAACGGCTGCACGGGAGAGAAGCCTATCCCGGCACCGGCATTGGGTTGGCCATTGTCAGACGGAGCATGGAACGCATGGGCGGGAGTTACGGCGTGGACTCGCGTTTGGGCGAAGGGAGCCGCTTCTGGATCCAGCTTCCACAATCGGGGGAGGAGACGAGCCGATGAGCGCCGAACCCGATGTTCTCCTGATCGTGGAGGACAATCCCGACGACCTCCACCTCTTGCTGCGCGCCTGCAAGAAGGCCGGGGTCTCTGTTCCCATTCAAACGGCCGCCGACGGGCGGGAGGCGATCAGCTACCTGGACGAGTTGAGCCAAGACAACCCGGGGCCCCGGTTGCTGGCGGTGTTGCTCGACCTCAAGCTTCCTGGGTTCTCGGGCTTCGAAGTCCTGAAAACCCTCAAGTCGCGGCCGCTCCTGCGACGCACACCCGTGGTCGTGCTCACCTCGTCGAGCGAAAGCCGCGACGTCGCCCAGGCCTATGATCTTGGCGCGAACTCCTATCTCCTCAAACCCGCGCAGCCCGCGGCCTTGGTGTCGATGATGGCCATGATTCAGGATTACTGGCTCGGATTGAACGTCAGGCCCTGAGTCGTTTCAGTCGGCTCGGCTCCCACCCTGGCCTGGCTCGGCCGAGCGCCCCTCGAAAGCGGCCCGCGGCTGCGGGCCAAAGGCGAACCTTCGCGATAGCTCGCGACGCCTCCGAACTCACTCCCACTCCATTGTTTCCGAACACGCCGAGTCGCTGTCGCGCCAACAACCGGGTCGGCCGGCAACTCAGAGACTCAGGTCAAAGAACCGAGACGTTGTGGTTGGTCCGGTGGTGTCGACGGCCGCCGCGGCGCCGGGCAAGGCTATTGCGTTCACGCTAGGGCGATCGCCCATAGCGAGCGGCAGGACGGTGAAGGCGGCCTTCCAGCCGCCTCACCGCGCCGAGCGGACCCACTCGCGCGCACGGCTCAGCCGCGTCGCGCGGCCGGGGGCTCGTCGAAGAAGTCGACGGTGCCGGTGTCCAGGTCGTAGTAGGCCCCGACCACCTTGACCCGGCCGGTGCGCTGCGGCTCCAGCAGCAGCGGATCCGACTGGGTGCGCAGCTGGTTGACCACCCGCCGCACGTTCTCGCGGATGGCGTTGTCGACCAGGTCGCCGGGCCGGCCCTGGGCCTGAAGCACGGCCGGAATGATCGGCTCGACCATCTTGCCGATGCTGCCTGGGAAGCGCGCGTTCTGGCGAACCACCGAGACGGCGGCGGACACCGCACCGCACCGTTCATGGCCCATCACGACCACCAGCGGCACGCCCAGCTCGGCGACGGCATATTCGATGCTGCCCTCGGCCACCGTGTCCACCGTATTGCCCGCGTTGCGGATGATGAACAGCTCACCCAGGCCGCGCCCGAACAGGAGCTCAGGCGAGACCCGGCTGTCCGAGCAGGTGACATAAGCGGCGAAGGGCGCTTGGCTTTGCGCGATGGCCAGCCGGCGTTCGCGACCCGAAGCGGCGCGCACGGGGCTGTCGGTCAGGAAGCCGCGATTGCCCTCCTTCAGCAAGGCCAGGGCCTGGTCCGGGGTCAGCGTGGTCTTGCCGCCCTTGGCCGGAGCGGTTCGAGGGATGGGCGGCGCCGCCGCGGCCGAACTCGCCGTGAGGGCGGCGGCTCCGGCCACACCCGCGCCGAGGACGCCGCCGAACATCCGTCGGGTGACGGTCGCGCGTTCGGGGGCGGCGCAACCGCAGTCGTTGTCATGCTTCATCATTGATTCTCCCAACCTGAACGGATGAGCCCGGATCGGCTGGGCGCGAAGTCCGGGCCAACCACCGAGCGCGCTCGATGCGATCCGACATCATGATCGCACGCTGGCGATCATCAGAGGAGCCCGGTCCGCAGCCCGGGACTTAGGGAGCCGGGCTTGGTGGTCAAGCCCCCGTCCGGATTCGCCCGCCCGAGGACAGGCCCAGGCGTGAAGTGCAGGCGGCGGCGGCGAGCCCGCAGCTACGCCTCGATCCGCACGGCTCGGGCGATCCGTGTCTCGCGGAGCAGCAAGCGCATGAGCGGGGGACTGAGCATGCGGCCGACCACCGCTTGGGGAAAGGGCGCCACCAGCGCCCGGGAAGCCAGGGTCGCGCGCCGCACCTGACCGCGCACGTCCCTGGCCAACCTTTGTTGGAAAGCCTGGGGGTCGCGCCCCAGGTCGATGAATTCGGCTGCTAGACGCGCGCTGTGCAGCGCGATGGACATGCCCTCCCCGGTGAAGGACGGGATCACCGCCGCCTGGTCGCCGAGCCGCCACACGCCGTCGCTCCGCTCCTGGACGAGCCCGTAGGGAATGGCGGCGACGGCCAGCGGCTTGGCGGCGCAGGGAACAGCCCGGCTCAGGCGGGCCGCCAGTCCCGGGCAGGTCTCGTGCAGATGGGCGAGCAGCCCTCCCCAGCGCCCACCCAGGCCTGAGAAGGTGCTCTTCCGCACCACGAGACAGAGATTAGCCCGCTCCCCTTCCACCATCTCCAGGCCCGCGTAGCCGCCCGGAAACAGATGCAGCTCCACCTCTCCGTCGAGCGGACCGGGGTCGTGTAGGCGCCAGTACATTTTGAAGCCCAGCAGGTCCGATTGGGTCCCCGGCGGGCGCTTCCAGCCCCGAAGGTCGTGCTTGCCGGTCGCCAGAAACACGTGCCGCGCCGTCAGGCTCGGGCCGTCCTCGACACTGACTGCCCAGTCCGGCCCGTGGCGCTGCAAGCTGGTGGCGCGCACCCCCCGTCGGACCCTGGCCCCCGCCTCCATCGCGCGCTGCAGCACCGCCGCATCCAGCACTCGGCGCGACAGGCTGAGCCCGGTGAAAGGGAGCGGGGAGGCTTTGCGCGATCGCCCACGTTCGACCGCCACCGAAGTGACGGGCACGGCGCCCAGCGCCGCCGGGTCGACCTCTAGCTGGCTCAGATAATCCTGGGCCTCATAGCTCAGGAACTCGCCGCAGACCTTGTCGTGGGCCCCGGGCTCGCGCTCGAGCAGCAGGACGTCTCGTCCGCGCCGCGCTAGGTGGGCGGCGGCGGCGGCTCCGGCCAGTCCGCCACCGATCACCAGGATTTCGGCCATCACTTCGGCTTTATCCGGCTGACGCAGAGGCGAAATGGGAAGCGCCAGTGGATGGAGCCGGGCGTTTCCGCCGCCTGCAGCAGCCCCCTCCAGTCGTTCGGGACGAAGGCGCGGGCGATCGAGACCGGGCCGTCGTGCCGGACAAACCGGTGCCAGCGAAAAGCGGCCGCCAGCGGCCCGAACACTGCATGGGGAAGAGGGTGGCGGTGCAGGTCGTTGACGAACCAGCCGAGTTCGGCCCGGTCCTCCGTCCAGCGGAGGAATCGGACCACGTGGGCATCGTCCAGGTGGTGGGTGAAGAGCGAGCTCACGATGACGTCGGCGCGCCCTGCGTGCTCGAACACGTCGCTCGTGATCCACTCGATCGGGCGGCCGGGCCTTGTGGCCTCCCGCGCCGCCTGGGCGGACCAGGGGTTCAGGTCCACGCCCGTGAGTTGGACATCCAGGCCGCGCCGCGCCGCCCAGCGGTCGACGGCGCGCAGCAGATCGCCGTAGCCGCTGCCGACATCAACGATCCGGACCGCCCCCCCGCGCTTGAACCGGCCCTTTCGGCGCAGGGCCTCCAGAAAGGCCAGGGTCGGCCGATGGCCCAGGGTCACCACATTGACCTTGGCCAGGTCCCGCAGACAGTCGCGAAAGGTCGCGTAATCGACATCCACGGCGTCCATCAGCTCGGTCTCGACCGAGCGCCGGGAGAAGTCGCGTTTCATGGGCCGGCGACGGTGAAGAGCAGGGTCTCGGCCGTCAGCCCCGGGCCGAAGGCCATGGCGCAGCCGCGCTCCGCGGGCTCCGCCCGCTCCATCAGCCGCTCCAGCACGAAGAGGAGGGTGGCGGAGGACATGTTGCCGTACTCGCGCAGCACCTCGCGCGAAGCGGCTAGGGCGGTGGGCGGCAATCCCAGCGTGGTCTCCACCGCGTCCAGCACAGAGCGTCCGCCCGGATGCACGGCCCAGAGGTCCACGTCCTCGATGGCGACGCCGTCCAGGATCTGCTCGCGGCCGATACGGAGCGCGGTTCCGACCGACGCCGGCACCTGGCCTGACAGGAACATGTCAAAGCCCTGGTCGCCCACGGTCCAGGTGATCTGTTCGGCCGCTTCGGGGAGCAGGGCGGCGTGGAACCGATCCAGCGAGAGTCCCACCCGGTCGCTCGAGACCAGTGCTGCGGCGCAGCCGTCGCCGAACACCAGGAAGCTCAGGACCTGCTCCAGATCGCTCGTTTCCTGGAAGTGAAGGGTGCAGAGCTCCACGCTGACGACCAGGACGCGCGCTTGGGGCTCGGAGCGCACGATGTGCCGCGCCAGCTTGAGCGCATTGACCGCCGCATAGCAGCCCATGAAACCCACCACCGTGCGTTCAATGGACGGGTGGAGGCCACAGCGCTCGACCAGCTGCAGATCGAGCCCCGGAGCAGACAGGCCGGTGCAGGACACGGCGATAAGATGGGTAACGGCCCGGGCCCCGTCCCCCAGCTCCAGGCCCGCAACGGCCTGTGCGGCGAGGTCTAAGGCGAAGCGTTCGTAAAGCCGCATGCGATCGGCCGTGGAGGGAAAGGCCCCCCGCCGATACACCCCTTCCGCGTCCAGCACATCCGGCCGGCCGCCACCCGCGGGCGTCAGCACCGACCAGCGGTGGTCGATTTGGCTGCGTTGGACCAACCGCTCGAAGACGGGTCGGCTCCGCCCGCCCTCCAGAAAGCCCCCTGCGAAATCTACAAACGCCCGGTGGATATCGTTGGGCGGAACGGCCGTCGAGACGCGGTTTAGATGGGCACTCACAGCCAGCCGCCTCCCTGCGTCTTAGAACCCGAAACCGGGACGCTTGATCCAGCGCCGCGACCATCGGTCCGCCGATCAGCCTTATCGATCTGTTCCCAGGTCAGGGCTGGCGAGGGAGGTCGGCCCGCTTGCCCAAGCCGCTGTCGTTCGACCTTCGCTCGGCCTTGACGTCAGCATGCAGGGGCGAACGGGATCTGTCTCAAGAACGACGCCTTGAGAGTGGTTCGGCGAAGGTCCGCGTTGGTCGGCGAACGACCTCGGCTCACTCCCACTCGATCGTGCCCGGCGGCTTGCTGGTCACATCGTACACGACCCGGTTGACGCCGCGCACCTCGTTGACGATCCGGGTGGCGGCCCGGCCCAGGACCGCCCATGGGAACTCGAAGAAGTCGGCCGTCATGCCGTCTGTGCTGGTCACCGCCCGCACGGCGCAGACCTCTTCATAGGTGCGCGCATCGCCCATCACGCCCACCGTCTTCACCGGCAGCAGCACCGCGAATGCTTGCCAGATCTTGTCGTACAGCCCCGCCGCCCGGATCTCCTCCAGCCAGATCGCATCGGCCTTTTGCAGCACCGCCACCCGCTCGGGCGTGACCTCGCCCGGGATGCGGATGGCCAGCCCCGGCCCTGGGAAGGGGTGGCGCCCCACGAACGCGCCCGGCAGCCCCAGCTCGCGGCCCAGCGCCCGGACCTCGTCCTTGAACAGTTCGCGCAGAGGCTCCACCAGCTTCATCTTCATGCGCTCGGGCAGGCCGCCGACGTTGTGGTGGCTCTTGATCACCGCGCTGGGCCCGCCCCGCGCCGACACGCTCTCCACCACGTCGGGATAGAGCGTTCCCTGCGCCAGGAAGTCCGCCCCGCCGAGCTTGCCCGCCTCGCGGTCGAACACCTCGATGAACACCCGCCCGATCGCCTTGCGCTTGGCCTCCGGCTCACTGACGCCGGCCAGCGCCCCCAGGAACTCGGCCGAGGCGTCCACATGCACCAGGGGGATGTTGTAGTGCCCCCGGAACAGGCCCACCACCTCCTCGGCCTCGCCCCCCCGCAGCAACCCGGTATCCACGAAGACGCAGGTCAGCTGGTCGCGGATGGCCTCGTGGATCAGCACGGCCGCGACCGCCGAGTCGACGCCGCCCGACAAGCCGCAGATCACCCGCCGGTCGCCCACCTGGGCCCGGATCCGCTGGACGGCCTCGTCCCGGAAGGCCGCCATCGTCCAGTCGCCGCCCAGCCCGGCGATGGCGTGGGTGAAGTTCTTCAATATGGCCGCGCCCTGGGCCGTGTGCGCCACCTCCGGGTGGAACTGCACGCCGTAGAACTTCCGTTCCTCGTCCCCGATGGCCGCGTAGGGCGCCCCCGCCGAGGTCGCCAGCACTTCGAACCCCTCCGGGATGGCGACCACCCGATCGCCATGGCTCATCCACACCGGCTCGCGGTGGTCCACCGCGCCCACCCCGGCGAACAAGGGGGTCTCCCGCGCGATAACGATCTCCGCGCGTCCGAACTCGCGATGATGCCCGGCCTCGACCCGCCCGCCCAGGAGGTCGCACATCAGCTGCTCGCCGTAACAGACGCCCAGCACCGGGACGCCGATCTCGAACACCTTGGTCCCGATCCGGGGCGAGTCCGCTTCCGTCACCGACGACGGCCCCCCCGACAGGATCACCGCCTTGGGCCGGAACGTGTCCAGATAGCTCTCGGCTTTGTCAAAGGGCGTGATCTCGCAATAGACCCCGCTCTCCCGCACCCGCCGCGCGATCAGCTGCGTCACCTGCGACCCGAAGTCGACAATCAGCACACGCTCGTGGTTGGGCTCAGGCGGGTTTGACTCGGTCACGGACGGCTCACGGGGACGGAGCCGCCCCTCTAAGCCTTTCCTGCGCCACCCGGGAAGCCTCAAGCTGCCGTGAGCCCGCACGGGCGGGGCGTTCGAGGGTGAACTAGCCTTAGCTCGTCCCAGCAAACGGAGACAAAAGTCGGCAGATCACCTTGCCGCGAGCACCCGCTCTCTCCTCGAACTCGGTTGACGGTGGCGACTTCTGGCGGTGAGCGAGGTGATCAGTTCCGTTCAGCTTGTTCGCTTCCACAGCGCCACGAAGAACCCGTCCGTGCCCGTCCGCGCAGGCGTGAACTGCACCTGGTGTCCGCCGCCGGCCAGTTCGGCGAGTCGCGCCCGGCCGGCCTCCGTCAGCCCCGACGCATGCGCGGCCGCCTCCGCCACCGCCACGGGCCGGAACGCCCCATGCGCCCCGGCGAAGGCCGCCGCGCTGTCCTCGTTCTCGCGGCCAAGCACCGAGCAGGTCACATAGACCAGTCGCCCGCCCGGCCGGACCAGCTTCGCCGCCCGTCCCAGGATGGCGACCTGCAGCCCGTGGAACCGGTCCACCTCCGCCTCGGTCAGCCGCCAGGCCGCTTCGGGGCGCCGTCGCCAGGTCCCAGCCCCGGAGCACGGCGCGTCCACGAACACCAGGTCGGCGCGCTCCTCCAGGTCGGCCACACCCTCCCCTTCCGGCCCGAGCAGCCGCAGCTCGGCCTCTGCGTTCGCTCGCTCAAGCCGGGGCCGGACAGCGTCCAGCCGCCTGGATTGCACGTCGCAAGCGATCACTCGCGCCCCGGACTGCGCTAACGCCAGCGTCTTCCCCCCGCCGCCCGCACAGTAGTCGACGACCAGCTCTCTCGGTCGAGACCCCGCCAGCCCCGCCGCAAGCTGCGAGCCCTCGTCCTGGACCTCGACCCTGCCTTCGCGCCAAGCGACCGTCCCTTGCACATCCGATCCCGCCGGCAGCCGCAGCCCCCAGGCCGACCAGGGCGTCTCCTGGGCCGCCAACCTTGCGGCCCGCAGCTCGCCCGCGACCGCCTCCCGATCCCCCCCGTTCACCCGCACGTCCACCGGCGCCCGGGTCGCGATCAGCGCCTCCGCCTCTCGCGCCCAGTTCGCGCCGAACCGCCGCCGGAAATCGGCTTCCACGAACCCCGGCAGGCTGGCTTCCGCCCCGACCTTCATCGCGCTCAGCCGGGTCCGCTCCGCATCGCTCAGCGCCGCCGGCGCATAGCCCGCTCCCGAGAACAGCCTCTCGATCTCCTCAGGGTCCCTCCCGTCCAGCAGCCTGAGCGACCACAGCACGAGCGTCCGCCCGTCCTCCGCGCCCCCCGCGTCCGCCAGCCGCGCGCGGTTCCTCAGGCACCGGAACACCAGCTCGCCGATCGCCCGCCGATCGCCCGAGCCGGCGTAGCGGTTCGCCCGGCCCCATTCCTTGAGCACCTGCTCCGCGGGCGCCCGGGAGGCGGCGATCCGGTCCAGCACTTCGGCGGCGGCCGCCAGCCGCGCCCCCGGCGTCATCGAACCCGCTTCAAATGAAGATGGCGGCGGTGACCGCGATCAGCCCGCCGATGCTGATGAACCACAGCAGCGGCCGCACCGGCCAGCCGAACGCATAAGCCGGCACATACAAGGCCCGCGACCAGACATAGGCGTGCGCGCCCCAGAAGGTCAGCGCGCCTAGTTGATCGCCCGCGGCAGCCGCCCCGACCGCCGCAGCGAACAAGGGCAAGGTCTCGAGATAGTTGGCGAAGGCCCGGTTCAGCCGCGCCGCCCGGCCCGTCACCGCTCGAGGCTCATCCCGCGGTCCCGCCGCCCACCCGTACCCCCGTTGAGCCTGGCTCTCCGCCGCCGCCCAGAACAGGTGAAGGAGGCCGATGATCACGGCCACGCCCAGCAGCTCCAGTTCAGCGGGCATCGGCTAAGGCTCCCGCCCGTCGGCCGCCGCCTGGACCGCGTCGCCGCGGCGGACCCCGCTGTTCAGCTCTCCGACCGCGACCTGCACCGCCTCGAAGTCGCTGACGCGACCTTCGGCCACCGCCACGCCTTCCTGGACCAGCCGCTCCTCCTGCGACCGTCCGGAGCTGTCCACCTTGACCGCGCCCAGCCAACCCTCGTCGCCCACAACTCGGTGCCAAGGCGTGGCGTCCGCCTCCTCCGGCGTGAGCTGCCCCAGCAGATAGGCCACCTGCCGCGGCGAGACCTCCAGCCATCCGGCCATCGCGCGATACGTCACCACGCGCCCCGCAGGCACGGCGCTGGCGAGGGCCAGCACGTCCGCCTTGACCTGCGCGTCAGTCACGTCACCCCCTTGAGGGTTGATAGTTGGGCGCCTCGCGTGTGATCTGCACGTCGTGCACGTGGCTTTCGCGCAGCCCCGCTCCCGTGATGCGCACGAAGCGCGCACGCTGCTGCAGCTCCGGGATGCTGCCCGCGCCGACATAGCCCATGGAGGCCCGCAGCCCGCCGACCAGCTGGTGGATCACCGCCGCGATCGGTCCCTTGTAGGGCATCTGGCCCTCGATCCCCTCCGGTACGAACTTCTGGCTGTCCGCCACTTCCTTCTGGAAGTACCGATCGGCCGAGCCCCGCGCCATGGCGCCGACCGACCCCATACCGCGATAGCTCTTGTACGACCGACCCTGGAACAAGAACACCTCGCCCGGCGCTTCTTCGGTGCCGGCGAACAGGCTGCCCAGCATGGCCGTGGAGGCCCCGGCGGCGATCGCCTTGGCCAGGTCGCCGCTGTACTTGATGCCGCCGTCGGCGATCACCGCCGCACCCGTGCCCTCGGCCGCGCGCGCGGCCTCCGACACGGCCGTCAGCTGCGGCACGCCCACCCCGGCCACGATCCGCGTGGTGCAGATCGAGCCTGGCCCGATCCCCACCTTGACCGCATCCGCCCCCGCGTCGATCAGGGCCCGCGCCCCCTCATAGGTCGCCACATTGCCGGCGATCACCTGAACGCGGTTGGTTTCGCGCTTCACCCGCCGCACCGCCTCGCCGACGTGGACGGAGTGGCCGTGCGCCGTGTCGATCACCACCACGTCCACGCCGGCGTCCACCAACGCCATTGAGCGTTCAAAGCCGGCGTCGCCTACGGTGGAGGCCGCGCCCACGCGCAGCCGCCCCTGCTCGTCCTTGGCGGCCATGGGAAAGGCCTGCGCCTTTTCGATATCCTTCACGGTCACCAGCCCGACCGCCCGACCCTCGTCGTCCACCACGATCAGCCGCTCGATTCGGCAACGCTGCAAAAGCGCGCGCGCCTCGCTTTGCCCCACGCCCTCGCGTACGGTGACCAGCTTCTCGCGCGTCATCACCTCCGAGGCAGGCCGGCTCAGGTCCGTCTCGAACCGCATGTCGCGGTTCGTCAGTATGCCGACCAGCTTGCCCGAGTCTCGCTCGACCACGGGAAAGCCGCTGATGCGCCGGCGCTCCGTGATCGCACGAACCTCGCCGAGCGGCGTGTCCGGATGGATGGTGATCGGGTTGATCACCATCCCGCTCTCATAACGCTTGACCGCACGCACCTGCTCGGCCTGCTCCTCCGCCGAGAGGTTTCGGTGGATGACGCCTAGCCCTCCGGACTGCGCCATGGCGATGGCCAGCCGGCCTTCCGTGACCGTGTCCATGGCCGAGGACAGCAGTGGTATGTTCAGCCTGATTTCGCGCGTCAGCTGAGTGGAGACGTCCGTCTCCCCCGGAGTCACCTCCGAGGGCCCCGGCTCCAGCAAAACGTCATCGAAGGTCAGCCCTTCGCGAATCTCCATCCGGAGCCTCCGTTTTGCGGGTCGGCTATAGCGGCCTCCCGCTCAACACGCCACCGCTCGCACACCGGGTGACCGCATGGTCGAGGATGGCGCGATCACGGGTCACCAGACACTTAGCCTCGAACTCGGTGGGCGTTGACCCTTTGACCGTGCTCATCGGCCAGCGGTTCTGCGCAGGCGCACGGTCGTCTGATCCGACGAGCTCACTTCCGAAATCCCAGCGCGACCAGGTACACCTCCGAGCTGTCCGAGCGGCTGGCTGGCGGCTTCACATTGCGCACCGTCTCGTACTTCGGCTTCAAGGAGGCGATCATCTCCCCCGACCCCCCGCCCTGGAAGCTCTTGGTCACGAAGGTTCCGCCCGGCCTGAGCACGCCTTCGGCGAACGCCGCCGCCTGTTCGATCAGTCCCATGATGCGCAGGTGGTCCGTCTCGCGGTGGCCCACGGTGTTGGGCGCCATGTCGGAGAGCACCACGTCCGGCGCCCCGCCCAGCAACCGGATCAGCTCCGGCCCCGTGGCGGGGTCGCTGAAATCGGCATGGATGATCTGCGCCGGCGGCAGCGCCGGCACCGGCAGCAGGTCCACCCCCGCCACCGCGCCCGCCCCGCGCTCCAGAGCCACTTGCATCCACCCGCCCGGCGCGCAGCCCAGGTCGATCACCTTGGCTCCCCGCTTCAGAAAGCCGAACCGGTCATCCATTTCCTTGAGCTTGAACGCCGCCCGGGAACGATAGCCCGCAGCCCGCGCCGCAGCCGCATAGGGGTCGTCGATCTGTCGCTGCAGCCAATGCTGCTGCGACGGGGTGCGCATCTTGGCCGTCTTCAGCCGCTGGCTCTGCTGCCGCCCACGCGGATCGCCGCCGGTCGGGGCGCGCACCAGCCGCCGTTTGGGCTCCTCCCCATCGTCGCTCACGATCGGGACCGGCGGCGTCTGCGCCCCGCCCCGCCACCCTCGGACATCATGGCCAGCAGCAAGCCTTCTCGCAGTCCCCGGTCCGCCACTCGCACTCGGCGGCACGGCCATTCCCGCTGCACCGCCTCCAGGATGGCCGCCCCCGCCAGCACCAGATCGGCCCGATCAGCGCCGATGCAGGGTTCCTCCGCGCGCCCCGCCGTGTCCAGGGACAGCAAGCGCGCGGCCGCTGTCCGGCAGTCCGCGTCGGTCAGCCACAGCCCGTCCACCCGCGCCCGATCATAGCGCGCCAGCCCCAGGTGCATCCCGGCCAGGCTGGTGATCGCGCCTGAGGTCCCCACCAGTTGGGCGCGCCCATCGGCGAAGGCTGGCCGCATTCCCTCCGCGTGGGGAAAGGCCTTCAGCTCGGCCCGCACGGCGGCCACCATCGTCTCGAACCAGGCGTCCCGATCGGCCTCTTCCGGGAAACGCTCGGCCAGACTGACCACGCCCACCGGAATGGACAGCCAGGCCCGCATCGCCCCCGGTCCCGTGCCGCGCCGCAGGTCCAACCAGGAGAGCTCTGTCGAGCCCCCGCCCACGTCCAGCACCAGCGCCGCCTCCGCGCGCTGGTCCAGCAGGTTCCGGCAGCCCGCTACCGACAGCCGGGCCTCCTCCCGCGGGCTGATCACCTCCAGTCGGATGCCCGTCTCCTTGGCCACCCGCGCCACGAACTCCGCGCCGTTGCCGGCCGCGCGGCAGGCCTGGGTCGCCACGGCCTTGAGGCCCGCCACCTGCCGCCGTCGGACCTTCTCCGCACAGGCGCCCAGGGCCGCGACCGCGCGGTCCATGGCCGCATCCGACAGCCGGCCGGTGGTCCCCATGCCCTCGCCCAGCCGCACCACTCGCGAAAAGGCGTCGATCACCCGAAAACCTTGTCCTGCAGGGGTGGCGATCAGCAACCGGCAGTTGTTGGTGCCGAGATCCAGGGCCGCATAGGCCTGAGGCCGCGCCCGACCCCCACGGCCGCCCGCAGCCCCCGCGGCCGGCGGCCCCGCCCGCCTTCCGGCGTTCGTCCCAACCGGGACGGCTCCACTTCCCTGGCCCTCGGCCATTCCAACTCCGCAGCCTTGCGTGCGCATCCGCCCGCCGGCCTTTCGCCCCATTCTACTGAGCTGCGTCGTGGCCATGCAACCGGCGCGGTCTTATAACGCTCTCCTTACACGCAGGGAGGCCGTCGCCATGAGCACCACGCTGGAGCGCCCCGAGGGCGCCGCCGCCGACTGGACCATCGACCAGGGCTGGGACGCCTACACCCCCGAGGAACACCAGACCTGGCTCACCCTCTACGACCGTCAGGCTTCCGTCCTGCCCGGTCGCGCCGCGGACGCCTTCATCCACGGGCTGGAGGCGCTCGACCTCCGCGGCCAGGGCATCCCCGACTTCCGCCGCATCTCCGAACGCCTGCAAAAGCTCACCGGCTGGAGCGTGGTCGCCGTCCCGGGTCTGGTGCCTGACGACGTCTTCTTCGACCACCTGGCGAACCGCCGCTTCCCGGCGGGCAATTTCATCCGCGCGGCCTCGCAGCTCGACTATCTGCAGGAGCCAGACGTCTTCCACGACGTCTACGGCCACGTTCCCATGCTGACCGATCCCGTTTTCGCCGACTACATGGCCGCCTATGGCCAGGGCGGGTTGCGCGCCATGGGCAGCGGTCAGCTCCACCAGCTCGCGCGTCTGTATTGGTACACCGTCGAGTTCGGCCTGATGAACACCGCCGGGGGCCTGCGCATCTACGGCGCCGGCATCGTCTCCAGCCGCGCCGAGTCCATCTTCGCGCTGGAGGACCCCTCCCCCAACCGGCTGGGCTTCGACCTCGAACGCGTGATGCGCACCCTTTACCGCATCGACGACTTCCAGCAGGTCTACTTCGTGATCAACAGCCTGGACCAGCTCCTGGCCGACACTCTCCAGGACTTC
The DNA here is from genome assembly GCA_019348195.1 of Pseudomonadota bacterium. GTDB lineage: Bacteria > Pseudomonadota > Alphaproteobacteria > Caulobacterales > Caulobacteraceae > JAHWJX01. The sequence continues at coordinate 15,544 of JAHWJX010000029.1, forward strand.
GGCCCCCTTTACGCCCGCCTCAAGGCGGCGCCGGACCTCCCGGTCGACGCCATCCTGCCGACCGACCGCGTGATCACCCGCGGCACCCAGGCCTACGCTCACGGCAAGCAACAGGCGGCTGAGTAGGGCGGCCGCGCCGTCCCGTCCTGGACAGGAGGCCTCCGGAGGTCCAAGCCGGGCCGGAGATCAGCCAGGGCGCTGAAGGGCGGCGATGTTGCCTTCCATCCCGGACTCGCGGTGCCGGCGCCAAGACCGCACCCGGGCCTTGACCCACCGCCTCAAATCACTCCGGAGATCAGGCCCCGGGCCAGAGCTTCAGGGGCTCGTAGGTACCAGTTGGCCGGGGCTCGCTCGAGCACCTCGGCCAAGCCCACGCCCGTCCCTTCGACCAGCTGTTCGAAGTCGTCCCGCTCGAGCCGCAGGCCCGCGTCGATCTCGGACAGGATCGCCTGGACCCTTGCGCGCTCCAGCGCCAGGGGGCCGCACAGCTCCAGCGTTTTCGCCAGGCTCCGACCGTGGATCAGCAGCGTGGTCTCCCGTGACAGCCACCGGTCCGCGGGCGGGAAGGCCGCCATGACCGTGACCCCGGAGGAATAGACGGTGGTCCTGCCCAAGAAGATAAGGCGCTTTCCGGCGCGCTCGCCGAACAGGCGAAGGTCTCCCGCCATCCGACGCGCCACGTCCGCGTCGCCGCCGAATGTGGTGAGCTCAAGGACGACGGGATCCGCCGTGCCCTCCTCCGCCCGTTCCAGGGCCTCGCGGAAGAGGCTGAACATCCGGTCGTCCACGTCCCCGTGCAGCCGGATCTGAGGCCGGGCCAGCGCGGACGGCGCATCTTCAGGAGCCAGTCGGTGGGTCCCCAGCGTCCGAGGACCCGGCCGCGGACTCATCGCGCCCTTCACCCGCCGCGGCCTCCTGCTTCTGGCGTTCGGCCTTGTCATGTTCCGACTGCGCCACGTGCTTCCCCGTAGTCTGGCTGTCGCCTTTTTGATGGTGTGTGCGGTTGCCGCCTCGACGCTGGCCGTTCTGCTGCTGTCTGCGGGTGTCGTCGCGATGCGCCATGACGCGCTCCTTCAATGATCTGCGGTCTTCACCGTCCGAAGGGCAACGCCTGCACCTCCGGGGTGGTTTCAGACGCCGATCCGCGCCCGGCTCCACATCGCCGCTCGTTCGTCACACGGTCCTGTCGAGCAGTCCCACTGGGAGGAGTCAGGCCGCGACGACGCGTCCCCCGACGTTCATGACGCGAAAGGCGGGCAACGAGCCGGTCCGCCCTCAAGCGCTCCCCCCGGGCCGGCTCCCCTTCGCCCAAAGCGCCCACAAAGAACCTCACCCACGGACTTGGTCCGAGGGCCCATCTCTCCGCCCGACGGACCTCAGGGGCTGAGACGCACGGGTCGGTCGCGCCCACGGTTCCGCATCGCTGGACGTGGGCCCTCGGAACAGGTCCGAGGGTCACGCTCCGTGATGGGAGGCGGTCGCCGGCCCACCGGCGCCTCCCACCCTTGATCCCTTCCGTCACGCCCGTTGGAAGGGGTAGAAGTCCGAGCCCAGCCCCAGCATCCCCGTGAGCTCGTCCAGGGCGGTCCGGCTCTCCTCCAGCAACTGCGGATCGCGCAGGTCGTCCGGCGTCAACACCTCCCGATAGCGTCGTTCGCCCCAATCCCTCAGGGCGGCGTGCAGGGCGGCCGTGAAGCGCTGCCCGGAGTTGGCGGCGTCCAGCTCCGCCTGTGTCAGCACCACGCGCAGCCGCAGGCAGGCGGGCCCCCCGCCGTTGCTCATGCTCTGACGCACATCGATGAACTCCACCCGCCCGATGGGGCCGTTTCGACCTGGCAGGGCCTTGGCCAACCGGTACGGTCCGAGCTGTTCGCAGGTCTCCGCGGGCGCCACCAGGACCAGCCGATCCTCCCCAGGCGGTTGAACCAGCATGGAGTTGAACAGGTAGGAGCTGATCACATCGGTCAGCGGCAGCTCCTCCTCCGTGACCTCCAGGAACACCGGTTCGAATAGCCCGTCGGCCGCCCGCCGGACGTCGTCATAGACGCGCGCCGTGTCCTCGAAGGCGCTCTCGTGGTGGAACAGGCAGGTCCGCGTGCCCACCGACACTACGTCGTTGTGGAAGGCGCCGCCATCGATGGCCCTGCGCCCCTGCTGGGCGAAGACCGGCCGCCGCGAACCGTGCCGGCGCGCTATGGCCTCCGCAGCCTCCCGCGTCTGCCGCGCGGGAAACCTTCCCGTCCAGGGCTGGTAGGCTTCACGCCCCCACACCAGCAGCTCCACGCCCGGCTCCCCCTGGTCGGCCGACAGGCGGACATGGTTGGCCGCCCCCTCGTCGGCGAAGTGCGGCTGGGCGGGCAAGGCGTCATGCACCACGAACCGCTCCCGGTCGGGGAACAGCACCTGGAGGGACCGCGTCGTCTGGCCCGCCTCCAACGCCCGGTGCGGATGGCTCAGCAGATTGGCGGGCGTCAGATGCACCCGCCCGTCGCCGCTATCGGCGGACGGGGTCACCGTAGCCGCGTTGGCGGCCCACATGGATGAAGCCGAGCTCGCCGCCGCCGCCAGGGCGGGCGCCTCGCGCCAGGCCCGCTCCAGCACCTGCGCCTCGTCGCCCTCGAAGCCGATGCGTCGGAGCGCCCACACCGCGGGTCGCTCGTGCGGCGGCAGCACGAACTGCGGCAAACCCAGCTCCGCCAGCCGGGCCATCTTGGCCAGTCCCTCGAACAAGGCGGCGCGCGGATTCGACGCCCTCCCCCGGTTCGCTTCGCTGGCCAGGTTCCCCGGCGCCAGCCCCGCAAAGGAATGGGTCGGCCCCACCAGCCCATCGGCGTTGGCCTCCAAGGCGGGCGCGTTCACGTCCTTAATCCTTTGATCTCGCTGAGCGTCGAGCGCACCCCGTCGGCCTCGAAGCTCGCGACCGGGTATGCGCAGTAATCCGCCGCGTAATAGGCGCTGGGCCGGTGGTTGCCCGAGGCCCCCAGTCCTCCGAACGGCATGTCTCCCGCCGCCCCGGTCGTGGGCCGGTTCCAGTTCACCACGCCCGCCCGGCTCCGCTGCAGGAACCGCTCCCAGAGCGTCGGGTCGTCCGCGACCAGCCCCGCCGCCAGGCCGAACCGGGTGTCGTTGGCCAGCGCCACGGCTCCGTCGAAACTCTCCGCACGCCGCACCTGCAGGACGGGAGCGAAGATCTCCGCGTCCGGCGTCTCCACCCCCGTCACGTCCACCATTCCGGGCGTCATCCAGCCTGGCCCCCGCCCCGCATCCGTGGTCGCCAACAGCTCGCGCCCGTTCAGCGCCTTGGCCCTCGCCCGCGCGCCTTCCGCCGCCCGCACCGAGATCAGCGGCCCCATGAACGGCTCCTCCGCTCCATTCCAGGGCCCGACCACCAGCCGCCCGGCCAGTGCTCGAACCGCCTCGATCAGCGGCTCCGCCCCGGCCTCGTCCACGATCAACCGCCGCGCGCAGGAGCACCTCTGCCCCGTGGTCAAGAACGCCGACTGGATCACGATCCCGGCGGCGGCCTCTACATCGGCCGGCTCCCACACGATCAGGGGATTGTTGCCCCCCAGCTCCAACGCCAGGATCACCTCCGGACGGTCCGCAAACGCCCGTCGGAAGATCGCGCCGGCCTCCGCCGAACCGGTGAACAGCAGCCCGTCGATGTCCTGGGCCAGCAGCGCCTCGCCGGTCGCCCGCCCGCCCTGGACCAGATTGAACACGCCCTCCGGCAGCCCGGCAGTCTCCCAGCACCGCGCGGCCAGCTCCCCCGCCCAGGGCGTCTCCTCCGAAGGTTTGAACACCACCGTGTCCCCGCCCAGCAGCGCCGGTACGATGTGCCCGTTCGGCAGGTGCCCAGGAAAGTTGTAGGGGCCCAGCACCGCCATCACCCCGTGCGGCCGATGTCTCAGCACCGCCCGCCCGAACCCGGTCTGGGCTTGCCGTTCCCCCGCCCGCTCCGCTTGCGCGCGGATGGAGATGTCCACCTTTCCGGCCATGGAGCCCAACTCGGCCTTCGTCTCCCACAGCGGCTTGCCCGTCTCCCGGCTGATCGCCTCGGCGAAGGCGCCGGCCCGCTCCAAGAGCGCAGCCTTGAACCGCAGCACCGCCTCCGTCCGGTCCGCCTGCGGCCGGTCCGCCCAGTCCCGCCAGGCCGCGCGCGCGGCCGCCACCGCCGCCGCGACATCTCCTTCCGAAGCGGCCGCGCCCTCCCACACAGCTCCGCCCGTCGCCGGATCGTGCGAGCGGAAGCCTTCCCCGCTCCCCTCGCGCCAACGGCCGCCCACGAACAGGCTCATGACTTCACCCGGACCCGGTCGCCCGGCTTCAGCTTCAGCGCGTCCGCCGTCTCCGCCGCAATCACGGCCTGCTCGTCGACCAGCTCCGCCCTGGCGCGCACGGCCCGGAAGCCCTTCACGCAGTCCGTGCTCAGCAGGGCCGTCCGCCCCTCGTCAGGCTCGCCCACCCGCACAGTGCGGTGCAGCGCGTCCCTGACCGTGCGGATGTCCTCCTTGGGGCAGCTCACCGTCGGTCCCGCATCGAAGATGTCCACCATGCCCGCGTACCGGAATCCCTCGCTCACCAGCATGGCCTGCGCCGCCGCCCCATCCTCGTGCACCCGCCCCACCGCCTCGCAAGCGGCCGCGGGCAGCAGCTCCAGATAGATGGGATGCCGCGGGGCCAGGTCGAGGATGAACTGGCCGTCGGTGGAGGCGCTCATCCGGTCCGCTTCGTCGAAAGGCAGGCGGAAGAATTTGGAGGACACATGCTCCCAGAAGGGCGCATGGTCGTCCTTGTCGAACCAGCCCCGCAGCTCCGCCAGGACCATCTCCGCGAACCGGTCCGGCTCCGCCCCGATCAGCATATATCGGCTTTGCGCGAGCAGCCGCCCCGCACCGCCCTTCCGCCGCTCCGGCTTCAGGAACAGGCTGCCCACCTCCGTCCAGCCGGTGCACTCGTTCACCAGAACCAGCGCCCGATGGTCGAACCTCAAACCGATGATGCTGGACGACTGCGCCAGGGTCACCACTCGGAAGGAGAAAAACGGCCGCTTGAGCCCCACGGCGGCGTGCACGCCGCTCACGCCTAGGATCTCCCCTTCGGTCTCATCCTCCAGCATCAAGGTGTACCAGCACTCTTGAGGCGGCAGCTCGCCGCTGAAGCTCAGCTCCGAAATCCGCAGCCGTTCGCGAAGGGTCGGCTCGTGCTCCGGCAGGCTGGTGAAGCCCCGCCCTGAACGCACGGCCAACTCGTAGAGATCGTCCAGATCCGCCGGCCCCGCGGGCCTCACCACCAGCATGCGTCAGCCCGCGCCCATCATGGCTTTGATCCCGCGCGCATCGATGTCGCCCGACGCCATCCGCATCAGGGCCAGCGCGGACAGCGCGGCCCGTTCCGCAAAGCTGTCCGGCCAGGCGAATTCGTCCAGGCTGTGGATGGCCCCGCCGCGCACGCCCAGGGTGTCCAGATTGGGCAGCCCCGCCGCGAACAGATTGTTGCCTTCGCACACTCCGCCCGAGGGCGCCCAGTCCAGCTCGATGCCCAGATCCGCTCCCGCTGCTCGGAAGCCCGCGAACAAGGCCTGCTGCGCCCCGTTCGCCGGCTTCGGCGGACGTGTGAAGCCCCCGTGCCGCACCAGGGTGATCCCGTCCTGCCGGGCTGCGGCCGCGACAGCCTTGCTGATCTGCTCCTCGGCCCAGCGCGCGCCGGTTTCGTCCGTTGTTCGCACATTGAAGCGCACCACCGCCGAAGCCGGGACCACGTTCAGCGCACCCCCGCCGTCGATCCTGGCCACATTGACCGTCACCCCGCCCAGGCGGCCATTGAGTTCGTCCAGCGCCGCCGCCAGCCGCGCGGCAGCCGCGACCGCATTGCGTCCGGCCGCGAAGTCGCGCCCGGCATGGGCCGCGCGCCCGCTCACCGCCACGGCGAAGTTGCCCGAGCCCTTCCGCGAGGACGCCAAGGCGCCGGCCTCGCCCATCGCCGGTTCGAAGGTCAGTCCCAGATGGGCCGTCCGTCCCAGCTCGGCCAGCAGCGGGGCGGAAGCGGGCGACCCCACCTCCTCGTCCGGGGAGAGCAGCACGCGGTAACCCACCGCTTCCCGACCCGCGCAGGTCTCAAAGGCCTCCAGCGCTCCCAGCATGACGCTGAGCCCGCCCTTCATGTCGGCGATCCCCGGTCCGTTCAGCGCCCCGTCGGCGCGGCGCCGCACCTCCCCGAAGCGGCTCTCGGGTCCGTACACCGTGTCGTAGTGGCCGGTCAGGACCACCTGGATCGGCGCCTCGGGCCGCACGGTCAGTTGCAGAGCGTCCGTGTGCTCCTGCTCCGTCCGTCGCCCCTGCGCGTCCACGTCGCTCGAGGGCGCTAGGGGCCGGCGCGCCACCTCGCCCGGCAACCCGCCGAAGGCGGTCTCAAGAACCTCCAGCTGCCGCGCAAGCCCGTCCAGGTCGCGACTGCCCGACGGGATCAGACACCATTGCACGGCGCGCCCCACCAGAGCCTCGCCCCGGTCCCTCACGCCTTCCATGACATCGCGCTCGTCGCGCCGAAGCTCCATAGGCCGGGCTTGCCTCGCCGGGGCCCGGGTTTCAACCCCTGGAAACCTCCAGCCTTAAAGCCAAGCCGGAACGCCGAGCCTAGCGCTGCTCGCGCCGGTAGCGCACGGACACCCGCGTGTCGCCGCTCAGGCGCGAGACGATCGAAAGGCGGCGGTTGACCTGGTACTCGACCTGCACCGCCGCACCTTCGCGCCCACCACCGATGATCTCCAGATAAACGTTGTCGGAGATGTACTTGCCGCCGGCCACGGTGACGCCGGAGCCCTCGCCCGCGAAGCGCAACCGGTCCAGCCCGGCGAATTCGCGCAGGCCGCCCACGATGTCGAACCCGCCCCCGCCCGCCAATCCGCTCAAGGCCGAAGCCAGTTGCGCCGCCTCCAGAGCGGACAGTTGCGAGGCGGATCGCCCGAACAGGACCTGCGAAAGGATCTCGTCCTGGGGCAGCTGCGGCCGCGAGGTGAGCGTGATCTCCGGCTGCGCCGCCGTTCCGCGCACGCGCACCTCCGCCGTGAGCGTGGGATCCTCGCGCACGGCCACGAGATCCAGCCGGATGCCCGCGGGCGTTTCGTCCAGCCGGATGGTTCCGCGCCGATCGAACTCGAAGCGCCGCCCGGCGAACTCGTACTCACCCCGGACCACCCGCGCCGTGCCCGACAGGTCGGGTCGGTTGATCGTGCCCCGGACCTGGGCGTCCAGCGCCAGCTCGACGTTCAGCCCCCGTCCCCGGACGAAGATGCGCCGAGGCGCGGTCAGGTTGATGGCGAGCTGGATGGGCGAGGGCGGCGCGGCGCCGGCGTTGGCGCCCCCCGCGGTGTTCGCGCGGGCGCGACGCGCCTCCCGTCCCACGATCCCCACCTCGGCCGGCCTGTTGCGCTCGATCACATCGATGCGGGTCACGCCCGAGGGGGTGGGCGGGTTGGGCCGGATCTCCGCCTCGTCGATGCGCACGTCGCCGGCCAGCCGGATCTGTCCGGAGGCGTTGCGCGTGGCCGTGATCGTGCCGGTGGCGTCCGCCTCGGCCAGTTCGTTGTCGATCAGCCGGAAGCTGTTCAGCTGCGCGCGGAAATTGCTCCCGCCGGTTCGCTGCAGATTGATCTGGCCGCCGCCGTTGATGGTCCCGCCCGAGCCGTCGTTGGCGGTCAGCTGCCGCACCTGCACGGCGTTGCGCTGCAGGTCGGCCCGCAGCGTCAGCGCCCGAAGCTCCAGCCCCGTGGATCCGTCGGTGAACTGGCCGTTGGTCAAGGAGGCCTGACCGGTCGGCTGGAAGTTGTTCAGCGTGCCGCCGAGCCGCCCACTGGCCTGAACCCGCCCGGCCAGCACCCGCTCGCCGCCGAAGAACAGGTCCCACAGCGGCCGCAGCTCGCCGTCCACGTTGAAATCGCCGCTGATCGGCTGCGTCCGGTTCACCGCGAGCCGCAGCGGCTGGGCCGAAGCCAGGGTAGGCAGCACGGCGTCCACATTGGCCCGCAGCCCTGCCTGGTTGGTCGCCGACGCGTTCACCGCCAGTCGGTTGTCGTTGAGCACGGCCTGGACCCGCCCATCGACCGCCAGCTCCCGGGGTGCGTCCAGGCTGCGGGCGTCCACCAGCTGGGCGTCGAGCCGTCCGTTCAGCCGAGCGCCGCGCCCCGCCAGGGTCGCCGTGCCGTTCACCTGGCCTGCGAAGTCCTCGTTGATCGTCCCGACATTCAGCCCCTGGAAGGCCGCCCGCGCATCCACGGTCTCGCCCGACTGCCGCCCGTCCAGGCTCACCGTCCCGCCGCCCAGGGCCACGCGCAGCCGTGCGGAGCGCTCCGGCCCGGCGATGCGGATCACCGCGGGCTCCAGGGTGCGCAGGTCGAACTCGCGCACCCGCCCGTCCGCATTCATGCTGATCGTCTGGGCCGAGCCCTGCCGGGCGTAGATCCCCTGCCCGTTCAGCCGGTAGGGCTGGGGCGCCGCGCCCGTCGCCGCCACGGTGAAGGGCAGCCGGGTCAAGGGGCCGTTGGCCGTGAAGCTGATCGTATCGATGTAGCTGGCGCTGGAGCCTCGGAAGGCCAGGTCGCGGCCGTCGAGCCGCACGTTCGCATTCAGGCCGCCGCCGGCGTCCACGATGCGGACCTCCCCATTGGCGCTCCCCCGCGACAGGAAAGCGCCCGGTCCGGCGGCCACGCGGAAGTCGGCCGTGGTCGGGGCGCCGTTTCGCAGGGACACGTTCCCCGCCGCCTGCACACCGCCGGCGTTGATGTTCACGTCGCGCAGGTCGATCCCGCCCTGGGCGAAGCGGAAGCCCGCCTCCCCACGCGCCGGCCCGTACTCGCTGTCCGCGCGAATGCGGAAAAAGCCGTTGTAGGCCTTGTCGTTGGCCGCGAAGGTCAGACCAATCACGGCGTTGTTGAGGACGATCCGCTCCAGGTCGAGCACGCCGATGCGCGTGGTCAGGTCGGCGCGAGGCGAGGCGATGGAGCCGTCGACCGTGCCCTCGCCGGTGATCCGGCCGGCGATTTCAACCGGCCCCGCCTGGAACGGCCCGTTGGCGCGCCAGTTCAGCGCCAGATCCAGGCCGCCGCCCAGTCCCACCGTCCCGCGCGCGCCCAGCTCTCCCGCCGAGCCGTTCAGCACCGCGCGCTCCATGCGAAGCTGATTGTTCCCGTACTCGGCGGCGATCTGCAGCCGCGGGGTCGGCCCCAGCAACCGGTCCAGCTCGGCCAGACCCGTTCGAAGCTGCTGGCCGCGGGCGTCGGCCCTGAAGCTCCACGGCCGACCTCCCCCGCCCTGACGCGCCTGGAAGCGAGCCGTCAAGCCGCCCCGCGCACCCGGCCGCGCCACGGCCAGGTTGGACAGGGCGCCCTCGCCCTGGAAGGTCAGCCCGCCCAGCAGCCCGCGGCTGCCCGACCCTTTCACCCGGAGGCCGGAACCCACGGCCTCCAAAGACCGGACCAGGATGCGGCCGTCCTTCAGCCGCGCCGCCTCGAGGTTCGCGCGCGGCGCCCCGCCCAGCAGCGCCGCCAGCACGCCCGTTCCCTGCCCGCCCCGCCCCTGCAGCTCCGCGCCCACCGCGAGTTCGCCGTTGCGGCGCACAAGCCGAAGCGGGCCGGAGACATTGGCCAGCCGGAAGTCCGGCGTGACCACCTCGTTCACCGCCGACTCGCCCTCGAAGCGGAAATCGTCCAGCCCGCCCGTGAGCACGCCCTGGATCTCGGCCGCCCCCGCCGCCTGCGTCCCGACCAGCTGGGTCAGGCTCCCGGTTCCCGCGGTGATGCGCAGCCCTCCCGGCGCGCTTCGTTCGTCCATGTTGACCCGCCCTGCCGCAGTGGCGCGCAGGTTGGCCGCTGAGACCGCTGCGTTCAGAACGTAAAACGAGCCCTGGTCGGGATCGATGTCGGCCGCCAAGCCCAGCCGGTCTCCAACCTGGTCCACGAAGGGCCGGGTCAGGCTGGAGGCGGTGAGGTCCAGCCCGGCCCGGAGGTGCCCGCCGCTGCTGTCCCAGCGCCCGTCGGCGACCACCGGCGCGCGCCCGCCCGCCCGGGTCTGCAGCTGGAGGTTCGCCTCCTCCTTCCGGCCGTCCGCGCGCAGGCGCAGAACAAAGGGTTGGTCCACCGGCAGCCCCAGTCCGCCCGCCAACGCCCCGCCCGCCTTTTCAATGGCGTCGGCCGTGACCAGGAATCGTTTGTCGCGCAGCGACACGGTAGCCGTCAGCCCGTCGCCGGGCCGCAGCAGGCTGAGCGCGTCCACCTGCGCCCAGATCGGGCCCTCGCGCGCCACACGCGTCCGGGCCCGCACGCTCCAGTCGCCCCGCCGCACGGTGGCCGCCTCATCGGTGACCAGCCTGAAGCGCGCGTCGTCGATGCGGATGGAGACAGGCAGGTCCTTCTCGGGCTTGTCCTCCTTTTCCTCCAGGATCGGGCGGCGGAACACGTGCAACTCACGCGCAGTGACGCTCTCGGCCCAGAGCCTGCGGCGAAGCAGGCTGTAGCTCTTCCAGCGCATGGCCACGTCGCGGCCTTCGATCCAGACGCCCTTTTCGTCCACCACGGCCAGCCGCTCGACCTTGAAGTCGCCCAGCACGTCGCCGGACAGGCCTTCCAGCTGCAGGGTGCCGAACCGACTGAGCTCCAGCCCGTCCAAATAGCCGACCAGGGTGTTGCGGCCGGTTTCGGTCAGAATGGCGAAGCGGGCCACGAGCAGCACGGTCAGCACCAGGGCGACCAAGCCGCCGCCGGCCCAGAACGGGAGCCAGATCAGCCGAAAGCGACGCTTCTTCAGCCGCTTCTCAGCCCTCTCGCGGAGCGTCCCCTCCGATGTGGACGGCCCGGTCAAAACGCCTGCCCGATGCTGAGATAGATCTGGAAGGGCGCCTCGCCTTCCTCCTTGTTGAGCGGCACGGCGAGGTCGGCGCGAAGGGGTCCGAAGCCCAGGTTGTAGCGGACGCCGAAGCCCACCGCGGCCTTGAGCTCGTCAAAGCTGGGCGTCTCCTCCAGCCCCACCGAGCCCGCGTCCACGAACACCACGCCGCCCAGCCGCCCGCCGAGTCGTTGGCCTAAAAGGCCGCTTCGACGCAGTTCAAGCGAGGTCTCAGCCAGCGACAGCCCACCAAAGGGCTTGCCGTCCGGAGCGCGCGGGCCCACGGCCTGGAACTCGTAGCCGCGCACCGAGCCGCCGCCGCCGGCGTAGAAGCGGCGGCTGGCCGGCACCTCGGGAATCTGGCCGCCCGCGATCAGGCCCAGACGCACCCGGCTGGCGATCACCGTCTGCTGGTTCTCGCCAAAGGGCAGGTAGATCGAGCCCTGGGCCACCGTCCGCAAAAAGGCGAGGGAGCTGTCCCCGGTCAAGGCGGTCGGCTCCACCCGGCCCTCGACACGGTATCCGCTGCGGGGATCCAGCGGGTCGCTGGATCGGTCCAGGTTGAATGCGCCCAAGCCGGTGAGCGCGATGAAGTTGCGCTCCTCCCCGAACTCGGCCGTCTGGCTGAGGTCCACGGAAGCGCCGTAGGTGAAATAGGTCGTCCGCCCGAACCGTTGGGTGATGTCGGCCCTGAGGTTGACGCCCGTCTCGTCGAACGCCTCCGTCTGGGTGGCGAAAGCCGCCCCCCCCAGCGTCAGGGTCCGCTGCGGCCTGCGATAATGCGGCAAGGACAGCGTGCTCTCCAGACGGCTGTCCAGCGTGCCCAGACGAACCAGGTAGGTCAGGGTGTCGGCCCGCCCGAAGCGGTTGAAGTTGGACCGGCGTCCCTCGACGCTGACGCCCTCCGAGGTCGAGACGCTGGCCAGCGCCGCCAGCGTTCGGCGGGGCCGGTCGGCCAGCGAGACGATCACCGGCCGCAATCC
>JAHWJX010000002.1 GCA_019348195.1 Pseudomonadota bacterium
CGCGCCGCAGCCCGTCGCCCTCGGGGCGGCGGTCCCGTTCCAGGCAGCCTCCGCCGTGCCGCCCATGCAGGTGGTGCAGACGGGGTTCGCCCTCCGGTAGGCGGCTCCGGGACCGCTCCCGGTGGCGGAGGCCGGGAGCTGTGCCTATCTCTGGGCGATACAGGCGAGGAAAGCCCCGTGCCACCGTTCTCCGTCCTCGATCTCGCGCCGGTCGTGCAGGGCTCCGGCCCCGGCGAGGCCCTGCGCAACGCGCTCGACCTCGCCCGGCGCGCCGAGCGCTGGGGCTACCGCCGCTACTGGATGGCCGAGCACCACAATATGCCGGGCGTGGCCAGCGCCGCGACCGCCGTGGCGCTGGCCCATGTGGCCGCCGCAACCTCCACCATCCGCATCGGCGCGGGCGGGATCATGCTGCCCAACCACGCGCCCCTCGTCATCGCCGAGCAGTTCGGCACCTTGGCCGCGCTGCATCCGGGCCGAATCGACCTGGGCGTGGGCCGCGCTCCCGGCACGGACGGGCTCACCGCCCGTGCGCTTCGCCGCACCTTGCAAGGCGAGGTCGATGACTTTCCGCAGGATGTGCTGGAGCTGATCGGCTATTTCGCGCCGGTTCAACCCGGCCAGCGCGTGGCCGCCGTGCCCGGGGCCGGCTTGAATGTGCCCGTCTGGATCCTGGGCTCGAGCCTGTACGGCGCCCAACTCGCAGCCGTGCTGGGCCCGCCCTACGCCTTCGCCAGCCATTTCGCGCCCCGTGCGCTGGAGCAGGCGCTTCACGTCTACCGCCGGGACTTCCGCCCGTCCGCCTATCTGGCTCGGCCCTACGCCGCAGCCGGGCTCAACGTCTTCGCCGCAGACACCGACGCGGAGGCGGAGCTCCTCGCCACCTCCGTGCAGCAGGCCTTTGTCAACCTGCGCACCGGCCGCGCCGGGCCGCTGCCCCCGCCGACGCCGGGCTACGCCGACACCCTCCCGCCCGAAGCCCGGGCCATGTTGGCCGAGGCGCTGTCCTGCACCGCCGTGGGCGCGCCGGAGACCGTCCGAGGTCAGCTCCAAGGCTTTATCGCCCGCACCGCCGTCGACGAACTGATTTTGACCTCCCAGACCTACGATCACCTCGCCCGGCTACGCAGCTTCGAGATCGCCGCCGAGGTGCTGGGGGTGCTGGGACAGGAGAGGGCGGCGGAGGCGGCCTGATCCGCGCCTCTAGCCGCTGAACAGGAAGTTCAGCACGTCCCCGTCCTTGACCACATAGCTCTTGCCCTCGGCGCGGAGCTTGCCCGCCTCGCGCGCGCCCGCCTCGCCCTTCAGCGCCAGATAGTCGTCAAAGGCGATGGTCTCCGCCCGGATGAAGCCTTTTTCGAAGTCGCTGTGGATCACCCCAGCCGCCTGCGGCGCGGTCGCCCCCGCGTCGATGGTCCAGGCTCGCGCCTCTTTGGGACCCGCGGTGAAATAGGTCCGCAGCCCCAAGAGCTTGTAGGCCTCCCGGATCAGCCGGTTCAGTCCCGGTTCCTCCAGTCCTACGGCTTCCAGGAACTCCGCCCGTTCCTCTGTCGGCAGGAGGGCGATCTCGCTCTCGATCTTGGCCGAGATCACCACCGCTTCCGCGCCTTCCTCCCGGGCGCGCTCGAACACCCGGGCTGAGAGCGCATTGCCCGCGGCCGCGCTTTCCTCGTCCACATTGCACACATACAGCGCGGGCTTGGAGGTCAGCAGCTGCAGCATCCGCCAGCCCTTCTCCTCCTCTTTCGGCACGTCCGCCCGCCGGGCCGGGCGCCCGGCCCGCAGCTCCGTCAGCGCCAGCTCCACCAGCTTCTGGGTTGCGGCGGACTCCTTGTCGCCGCCCTTGGCGCGTTTGGTCAGATTGTCGACGCGCTTCTCCAAGCTCTCCAGGTCGGCCAGCATCAGCTCGGTTTCGATAATCTCCAGGTCGTCGATCGGATCGACCCGGCCCTCCACATGGGTCACGTCGCCGCCTTCGAAGCACCGGGCCACAAAAGCGATCGCGTCCGTGTCCCTGATGGTGGCCAGGAACTGATTGCCGAGGCCCTCGCCCTTGCTGGCGCCCCTCACCAGCCCCGCAACGTCAACAAAGTTGATGCGTGCGGGAATGATCTCCTTGGAACCTGCTATCGCGGCTAAGCTTTCCAACCGGGGCTCAGGCACCGCCACATCGCCGACATTCGGTTCGATGGTGCAGAAGGGATAGTTGGCCGCCTGGGCCGCGGCCGTTTGGGTCAGCGCATTGAACAGCGTGGACTTGCCCACATTGGGCAAGCCCACGATCGCAACTTTCAAAGCCATCAGCGTCTCGAAGCAAGGGGAGCCCGAATATGGCCCGCCCTACCGCCGCTGAACAGCCGGGACGACCTAGAGGTGCGGCCAGGGGACCCGATCCGTCGGTTCCGAGCGCGCTTCGGGGGGCGGCAAGTGCTCCTCGTGATCACTGTGGACGCCGGGCGCGAACACCAGGGCGTGCCGGGTTTCGCTATAGCTCAGCATGGGCCAGGCCACCGAGAAGCGTCGCTTTCGGAATCCCAACAGCCCGTCGTCCTCGACCGTGACCTGGTCGATCTCGCCGGTGTCCGCGTGGAGCTTGACCTCTTCGATGTGGCCCAGCTTTCGACCGGTGAGGTCGAAGACCTGGAGGCCGATAAGAGGGTTCGTTCGGTTCGCTTGCTGCTCAGCCATTTCCGCTCTCCTCTGTCGGGATGAGACGGCGGCGAGCATACGCCTGAATGGACGAGACCTCATCCAGCCGATTGAGCTTTGGTGATTAAATCGCTGTAAGACTTGACCTAAGTTCCTGGCCCTGAACTCCCGTCGGGGTCAGTCCTGGCTGCGCGGTTTTCTGGGATCGCCCTTGGGCGCGGGAGCCAGGCGCAGCACCTCCGCCTGATAGCGTTCGTCGTCCCCGGCGGCCAGGAAGGGCAGGGCCTCGCCGCAGGCGTCCAGCAAGGCCCGCACCCAGGGCTGCTCCGCCTTGGCGAACGGCCCCAGCACATAGGCCTGCACCAAGTCCTTATGCCCGGGATGACCCACGCCCAACCGCGCGCGCCGAAAGTCCGGCCCGAACCGCGCCATGGTGGAGCGGATCCCGTTGTGCCCCGCCGCGCCCCCGCCAGTCTTCATGCGGAATCGCCCCGGAGCCATGTCGATCTCGTCGTAGAAGACGACCACATCCGCGGGGTCGATCTTGAAGAACCGGGCCGCTTCGGCGATCGCCCGGCCGCTCTCGTTCATGAAGGTCTGCGGCTTGAGCAACAGGGCGCGCACGGAGCCGCCCTCCGGCGTCGGCACGGCGCCTTCGGAAACCAGGCTGGAGAAGCGCGACCGCTCGGGCCCGAACCGCCATCGTTGCGCGATGGCGTCGGCGGCCATGAAGCCGATGTTGTGGCGGTCTTGGGCGTGCTTGGGGCCGGGATTGCCCAGCCCCGCCAGCAGCAGCATCAGCCTTCGGCGGTCTCGCCGGAGGCGTCAGCCTCGCTGGAGACCATCGCCGAGCTCGAAGCCACGGTGGCGATCACGAAATCGCGGTCGGTGATGGTGGGCTCCACGCCCTGGGGCAGGGTGATGGACGACATCCGAACCTGCTCGCCGATGTCGAGACCGGTCAGGTCGGCCACCAGCACCTCCGGGATGCTTTCGGCCGGGGCCCACAGCTCCACCTCGTGGCGAACCACGTTCAGGGTGCCGCCCCGTTTGAGGCCTGGAGCATCCTCCGGGTTGTCGAAGCGCACGGGCACGGCGATGCGGATCAACTGGCCTTCCTCCACCCGGTACAGGTCGAAGTGGACGGGCTGGTCGTTGACCGGATGGAACTGGATGTCCTTGGCGATCACCGTCTGGGTTTCGGAGCCGTATTGCAGGGTCACGCGGTGGCCCAGCAGGCCGCCCGTGAACAGCGCCTTGCGGAAGGCGTTGGCGTCGACCGACAGCGGCACGGGGCCGCGCGTGCCGCCGTACAGCACGCCGGGAACGCGGCCGGCGCGACGGACCGCGCGGGCGCCGCCCGTGCCGATGTTCTCACGCACTTCAACGTTCAGGACGATGTCGGCCATGGGTGGGTCTTCTCTAAAGCGAACGCCGCGCAAAGGCGCGGCGGCGGGCGTTCACGGGAACGGAATTGGGCGGCGTCCTTACACGGACGCCGCCCAAGAGGCAAGCGGGACGGCGACGCTTCGCCGTCCGCCAGGGACGTCAGCCTCCCGGTTTGGGCGTCGCGGGCCGGGCCTGCGCCGCGGCAGCCGCCGCGGTGGGCGCTGCGACCGGGACCACGGCGGCGGCCATGGCCGGGGGCGCTGCGTTGCCGGCCTCAACCATGCACTGACCGGTGTCGATCAGCACGTGCTGACCCAGGCAGAACACGTCCTCGTACCAGGGCTTGGCCACCGCCAGACACTGGTTGAGGTTGAGCTTGCTCATGTTCAGGCAGGACCCGCCCGTGGGCTCAACCAACAAAGTGTCAAAGGACGGCGCAAAGGCGGGATCGTCGCCGTAGCCGAGCGCGGACAGCGCTGCGATAGCCAAGCTGCGCACCACCACCGGAGTGTAGGGCGGTCGCAGGCTGGCCGGCGTAGCCGCGGACGGGGTCTGGCCCAGCGCCAGGCTGCGCAGGCGCTCGATGGTGGGCGTGTCGGCGGGCGCAAGCGCCGTACCCAAGGCCTTGACGTTGGCCAGCCGCTCTTCCCGGTTCGGAATGGTGACCTTCGACCAGGCCTGGCGCTGAACGCTGTAGGCGCTCTGCTTTACGCTCTCGCCCGCCACACGGACCCGGCGGCCTTCGCGGTCCAGAGCCTGGGCCACAAGACTGGCCGCGCTGGAGGCGCCGGGGAATCCGGTGATGTAGGCCGGATCGGCGGCGATGCGCGCAGCGATGTCAGCCCGCTGCGCCGGGTTGCGGGTATAGGCTCGGACCGCTTCAACAAAGACGGGATCCTGCAGGGCCGCAACCGCTCCGTACGCCACTGCGCCGGTGGCGAGCTGACGAGGCTCATAGGCCGCCGCGATCGTGAGCGAGCGCGCGACGGACGGTCCGTCCGTAAAGGACGGGGTGATGCCGGCCGCACGGTTCATATAGGCCTCGAACGCCGCCGCCTGCTCGATCACACGAGGAGCGACCGTCAAGGGCGGAAGCGGGGCCGGCGGCGGCGCCGCGACCACAACCGGAGCGGGTTCCGGCGTGGGGGTTTCGCAGCTGCCCAGGCTGATGGCTGCGATGCAGACCGCGCCCAGGACGGCGGCGCGGCGGTGGTGGTTGCGAAGCATGAACGGCCTCCCCTCAGGGGGTTGAACTAAGGCATGAAAAGGGCCGGCAATGTGGCGAGGGGACGCCGGCATCGACCGTTAGGAGGCTCATACCGGAGCCGACGAGTCGCCTCAACGGTGAAGGGGGCGCTGCGTCGCCGCAGCACCCCCTCCCGTGTTCACAATCCGGTGGCCGGCCTCAGTGCAGGGCGGCCACGGTGGTCAGGGCCCCGGCCGGCTCAGCTTTGTAAGGCCTTGACGGCGCCGCAAGCACCGCCGCGGGCAGGGAAGGGGCCGGCTGCTTCGCGGCGGCGGCCTGGATACAGTCTCCGGTGTCGATCAAGACGTGCTGGCCCAGGCAAAAGACGTCCTCGTACCAGGGCTTGGCCACGGCCAGGCATTGGAAAAGGTTCAGCTTGGACATCCGCAGGCAGGAGCCGCAGCCGGCCTCCTCCATGAGCCGATCGGCCTTGGCCAGATCCGCCTCGCCCAGCACGGCCAGGGCGGCCAGCGCCAGGCCGCGGGCCACGACCGGTCGCGCGGAGGGTTCG
Organism: Pseudomonadota bacterium; assembly: GCA_019348195.1. Classification (GTDB taxonomy): domain Bacteria; phylum Pseudomonadota; class Alphaproteobacteria; order Caulobacterales; family Caulobacteraceae; genus JAHWJX01. The sequence continues at coordinate 5,796 of JAHWJX010000002.1, forward strand.
GGCGCGCCTTCGGGCAAGCTCAGGCGACCGGCGCCCAGGGAAGCCAGCTGCAACTCCGCGAGGTCGGTGGCGGGAGCCGAGAGGGGTTGGGCGGACAGCGACTTGGCCAAGGCTAGGCGCTCCACGCGTGCGCTCACCTCGTTCTTGGCCCAGGCCTGCTTTTGCACATCATAGGCGGCCTGCTTGACCCGTTGGCCGGCGGCGCGCACCCGCGCGCCTTCCTCGCCCAGGGCGGCCGCTGCGCGGCCGGCGGCGGCGTCGGCTCCGGCAAGCTCGCCGGCGGAATGAGGCGCCCCCGTCAGCCGGGCCACCAGGGCGGCCCGCCGCGCGGGGTCGGCCCCCACGGCGCGCACGCCCTCTACGAAGCGGCGCTCATGCAGCGCGGCCACGGCCGCGAAAGCCACGGCGCCCCGGGTCATCTGCTTGGGCTCATAAGCCGCGCCGAGCTCCAGCGCGCCGGCGATCGCGGGGCCGTCGGCGAAGCTCGCCGACACTGCGGCCGCCTGGCGCATATAGAGCCGGTAGGCGCCGGCGGCCTCCAGCACCTCGCGCGGGAGCCCTACCGTCGGGGTAGGGGCGGCTGTGACCGGCAGGGCCATCGGGACCACCGACTCGGGCGCCGTCAGGCCCAGGGAGGCCAGCTCCTCGGGTCCGGGGCCTTGGACGGTGTCGGTCGAAGCGTGAGCGGTGTGGAGCAGGCACAGGCTGGCCAGGCTGGCCAGAAAGGCCGCCGAACGCAGCCGCGGAAAGGTGAGCATGATCTTCCCCGAATGGGCCGGGAGGTTCGGTCCGGCGTGCTCAGAGTGGCCCAGCGGGCTTAAGCTCTTGCCAGGAAACGCGGTTCACGTGCGTTAGGCACGAACATGCGCCCCCCGCTCCGCGGACCGGGGGTTCAAAACGGGACGGCGCGCCGTCCGGTGCGGGTCGCCCTGCAATCGGGGCGCCGCCTCAATCGAACAGTTTCGAGACGGACTCTTCGTTGGCGATGCGCCGTATGGCTTCACCGATGAGCGGCGCCACGCTGATCGCCCGGACCTTTCTGGATCCGGCGGCGGTGTCCGACAAGGCGATGGAGTTGGTCACCACCAGTTCACGCAGGACGGAGTTCTCGACCCGCTCCACCGCCGACCCCGACAGCACGCCGTGGCTGACATAGGCGTAGACCTCAGTAGCGCCGGCCTCCGCAATAGCGGCCGCCGCGTTGCAGAGCGTGCCCGCACTGTCCACGATGTCGTCGTAAAGGATGCATCGACGGCCGGAAACGTCGCCGATGATGTTCATCACCTCGCTTTGCCCCGGGGCCGAGCGGCGCTTGTCCACGATGGCCAGGTCGGCGCTCAGACGGTCGGCCAGCTGCCGGGCGCGCACGACCCCGCCCACATCCGGGGAGACGATCATCAGGTCGCCCCCGTTCAGCCTTTGGCGGATGTCCGCGGCGTGCACGGGCACGGGGGTGAGATTGTCCGTGGGGATGTCGAAAAAGCCCTGGATCTGTCCCGAGTGCAGGTCCATCGACAGCACCCGGTCCACCCCGGCGCGGGTCAGCAGATTGGCCACCAGCTTGGCCGAGATCGGCGTGCGGCCGCCCATCTTCCGATCCTGGCGGGCGTAGCCGAAATAGGGCAGCACCGCCGTGATCCGCCGCGCGGAAGCCCTGACCAGGGCGTCGATGCAGATCAGCAGCTCCATGAGGTTGTCGTTGGCCGGAGCCGAGGTGGACTGAATAACGAAGACGTCCTCGCCGCGGACGTTCTCTTCGATCACCACGAACACCTCCGCATCAGCGAAGCGGCGCACCTGCGCCCGGCACAGGGGAACGTCGTGATAATCGGCGATGGCCTGCGCGAGCGCGCGGTTGGAGTTGCCGGCCAGCAGCTTCATCGGGGGTCTCGCGAGGGGGGCTCCCAATGACGGGGCGGTGTCAGGAGGTCAACACAATGGCGGACATCAGGCGACCGTAGTCGGGGTCGCCCCGCTGGACGGCGCGGCGGTTGGAGAAGAAGCGGCGCTCGTCGGTCAGGGTGTCGGCGCCGATCCACTCCGCCCTGGCCACTCCCGCTTCCGCAAGCCGCTGGAGCACAAAGGCGGGCAAGTCGAAGAGGCGCTTGTCCGGGCTGCGCGCGGGGCGGAAGAATCGGCCGGCGAGCGGGATCTCGGCTTGGAAGCGGGCGTGGAACTCCGGGCCGACCTCGTAGGAGTCCGGGCCGATGCAGGGGCCCACCACGGCCACGATCCGGTCCGTGTCTGCGCCCAACCGCGTCATGGCGTTGACGGCGGACAACACCACGCCGCTCAGCGCACCCTTCCACCCGGCGTGGGCGGCGCCTACCACTCCAGCCTGCGGGTCGACCATCAGGATCGGGGCGCAGTCGGCCGACAGGGCTCCGCAGGCCAGGCCCGGCGCGCCGGTGACCACGGCGTCGGCCTCGGGCCGAGCTTCGCCCCAGGCGCGGTCCGCCTGTACGGCCTCAGCGGAATGAACCTGGTAGCAGGCCAGGAGCGCGGGCTCCTCCACCGCCAGGTGGGCGGCCGCCCGTCGCCGGTTCTCGGCCACGGCGGCAGGGTCGTCACGCGAACCTCGGCCGAGGTTCAGGCTCGCGTACACGCCTGTGGAGACCCCGCCTTCGCGCGTGAAAAAGGCGTGGCGGACGCCCGGCAGGGCGTCGAGCAGGGGAGAGGTCAGGACGGGCAGGCTCATCGGGCTGCGCCTGCGAAGCCGGGCGGGATCAACTCGGGCGGAGACATCACCGCCGCGGCCTTGAACAGCTCGCCCATGCCGTCGGGCTCGATCAGCCGGGCCAGCTGACGGCGGAGCACCGCCTCGCGATCGGGGTTGGCGGCGATCAGGGCGTGGGCGCGGGCCTCCACGCCCAGCCTGCGCAGGAATTGGCCCTGGGTGAGGATCTCCGTCACCCCCGCCCCCTCGGCCGCGGCCGTGGCCAGAACGGTCGGGAAGTCCGCCCACACCGTCAGGTCGGCATGCCCCGGATCCAACAAGGGCGGAACCTTCTGGTGATTGCGCAAGGCCTGCAGGGTGTCCCCGGGCTCGGGTCGGGCTCGCCCGTAGTCGATCAGCAGAGCCGCGCCGCTCGCCTCCACGATCAAGGCCGCCAAACGGCGCGCGAACTCCGCCTGGGCCGGCGACACCTCCATCAGCTCGCCCGGTTCGGCCCGGAAGGCCGGCGGAACGTCGGGCGCGGGCGTCAGGCCGAAGACCAGCGCGTCCGCTTCGTCCACGCCGACCCGTCGCTCGGCCCAGCCCTCGCCCACACGAACGAACTGACGGGCGGGAAGGCAGTCGAGCACCTCGTTGGCGAGCAGGATCAGCGGCAGGTCCGCGCCCAGGCCGTCGAGGCTGGCCAGCCAGCGGGGCCGGAGCGGTCCGTCCGCCAGACGCTCGGCCTGCAGCTCCCGCAGCGGAGGGCTGGGCTCCACCAGCACCAGCTCCGCGGCCTGGAGGAAGGCTGGATCGAGCGCGGCCGCGCGCAGGGCGTCCTGCATGAGCGTGCCGTCGCCCGGGCCGACCTCGACCAGACGGAAGCGTTCGGGCGCGCCCAGCCCCCGCCAAACCGCCACCGCCCACAGGCCCAGGAACTCGCCGAACATCTGGCTGATCATGGGCGCGGTCACGAAGTCGCCATCGGCGCCTAGCCTGGGGCGGGTGGCGTAATAGCCGTCAATGGGATCGTGCAGGCAGGCCGCCATATAGTCCGCCACGGTGATCGGACCCGCCTCGCGGATGCGCGCCTTGAGCCGGTCCTCGAGGCTCACGCGGGCACGGCGCCGTCGGCCCGGGCGGCGGGTTCGCTGCGCCGGCGCGCACGCGCCACCAGCCAGGCTCCGACGAGGACCATGGGGATGGAGAGCAGCATGCCCAGGGTCGCGTACTGGCGCAGCACGTCGGGGAGATGCTGGTCGGGCTCGCGCAGGAACTCCACCCCGATCCGGAACAGGCCGTAGAAGAGGAGGAACAGGCCGGTGAGCATGCCGTGGCGGGGCAGGAGCTTGGCCCCGTGCGTGGCCCAGCGCAGGATCAGGAACAGGACCACGCCCTCAAGCGCCGCCTCATAGAGCTGGCTGGGGTGGCGGGGCGCTTCGCCCGCCGGGCAGACTCCGTTCTGAAGCCGTCGGATGGTCTCGTTGCAGAAGCTCACGCCCCAAGGAACGTCCGTCGGTCGGCCCCAGAGCTCGCCGTTGATGAAGTTGGCGACCCGGCCGAAGAACAATCCGAAGGGCGCGCAGGGCGCCACCAGGTCGCCCAAGCGCAGCAGGTCGATCCCGTTGACCCGGGCGAAGACGGCCACGGCCACGGCCACGCCCAGAAAGCCGCCGTGAAACGACATGCCGCCGTTCCAGATCTGGAGCACCTCCAGCGGATTGGTCCAGAACAGGTCGGGGCGGTAGAAGAGGACATAGCCGATGCGCCCGCCCAGGATGATGCCCAGCGTGAGCCACAGGATCAGGTCGTCGACTTGCTGCTGGGTGGCGGGCGGCGCTTCGCCGCGCCAGAGGGCCGGCGTCTTGATCAGCCTCACGGCGTAGAGCCAGGCCAGCACGATGCCGGCCACATAGGCCAGGGCGTACCAGCGCAGGGCGAAGGGCCCGATCTCCAACAGCACCGGATCAAAGTCAGGAAAGGGCAAAGGCGGCTCCGGAGTCGCGCGTGGGCGATGTAGCAGGGGCGGCGGCGGGTTACGAGACCGGCCGGGGCGGCCTATATCCCCCTTCCGCCATGCACACGCGCAATCCCCTTCTCGATCAGGTCGCAAAGCTGTCGGTGGCGGCCGTGGGCATCGCCCAGGCGGCCGGCGAGGAGGTGCGCTCCGCCGCCCGTGCCGGGACCGATCGGCTGGCTTCGGAGTTCGACCTGGTCCGGCGCGACGAATATGAGGCTTTGCGCGACGAAGTGGCTGCGCTCCGCACCGAAATCGAACGCCTGAAAGCCGAGCCGGGGGGCTGATCGCTCGCCCTACGGACGACGGCCGTTCCGCCCGCCCGGCGAACCCGCTAGGCTGTCCCTTGGGATGACTCGCTCCAGTTGGACGGTCGTCCCGCCTCGTTGCGCCGAAGGACGCGTTTGCTCCCCGCCATGGACACGCCGCAGGAAGACGTCGAGTTCGGCTACGACCCGCTGGATGTGGTCGAGCACGTGCTGACGGCCGAAAACCTCACCTTCGACCGCACGGAGGACGGCGACCTCGCCTTCGCCCTGGCCGGGGACTGGAAGGACTATGAGCTCTGGTTCGCCTGGCGTCCGGAGGCCGACTGCCTGCAGCTGTGCCTTTCCATCGACATGCGTGTGCCGAAGAAGCGCCGTGGCGATGCTCACGAACTGCTCAGTCTAATCAACCAGCGGGTCTGGTTGGGGCATTTCGAGGTTTGGGCGGAGGACGGCGAGATCGTCTACCGTCACGCCATGGGGCTGCCCACCGGCGAGCGGCCGACGCTGGCGCAGGCGGCGTCCATGATCGACAGCGCGGTGGAGGCGGCGGACCGTTTCCATCCGGCGTTCGACTTCCTGCTCAAGGGGAAGAACGCCGACGACGCCATGGCCGCCTGCATGTTCGAAACGGTGGGCGAGGCCTGAGGCTGTTGTGAGCACCGCGCCCGTTCTGCTGCTGGGCGCCGGCCGGCTCGGCGGGGCGCTGCTCGAAGGCTGGCTGGGCGCGCACGCCTTCGCGCCAGGCGACCTCTATGTTCTGGACCCCTCGCCCAACGCCGCGGCGAGGGCGGCCGAGTATTCGGGGGCGGTGCTGAACCCGCCGCCTGCGAAGCTGGCCGAGGCGCAGACTGTGCTGATGGCGGTGAAGCCGCAGGTCTGGCGCGAGGTGGCCGAAACCTACCGCGATCAGCTATCGCCGGAGGCCGTGGTGGTGTCGGTCGCGGTAGGCGTGCGCGCCGGCGACATCTGCCAGGTCTTCGGAGGGCGGCGGACCGCACGGGTGATGCCCACCACTGGGGTGAGCATCGGGCGGGGCGTGGCCAGCATCTACGCCCAGAACTCAGAGGCGCGGGCCCGCGCTCACGCCCTGTTTGACCCTGTGGCGACCACTGTCGACCTGGACGACGAGGGCTTGATGGATGTGGCGGCGGCGACCTCCGGCTCGGCGCCGGCCTATCTGTACGCCTTTACCGAAGCGCTGGCGGCCGCGGGAACCGAGGCGGGCCTGCCGGCCGAGGCGGCCTTGCGGCTTGCGACCTCCACCATAGTGAGCGCGGCGGCCTTGATGGATGGCTCGCAGGAGAGCCTGGCGGAGTTGCGCGCCGAGGTGGCCTCGCCGGGCGGGACCACCGAGGCGGCCTTACGGGTGCTGGAAGGAGAACGGGGCTTCGGACCCTTGCTGCGCGAGGCTCTGGCCGCCGCGATCCGCAGGGCCGAGGAGTTGCGGTGACCGAAAGCGAGGCGCTGGATCGCGCGGTGGACGCCGCCCTGGCTCTGGCCGCCGACCGGCCCTGGCGCGAGATCACCCTGGCCGACATCGCCGGGGAAACCGGGCTCAGCTTCGCCGAACTCTATGCTCGGACGCCGTCCAAGAACGCATTGCTGAGCCGTCTGGCCCGACGGTTCGACACAGCGGCGGCGGAGGCTGTGCTGGAAGGCGAAACGCACGACCGGCTGTTCGAGGCCGCCATGGCTCGGCTGGAGGCCATGGAGCCCCATCGGTTCGTGCTGCTGGCCATTGCGCGCGACGAACAGGCGGAGCGGATCGCGGCGCGACTGCCCCGGACGGCGCGCGTGCTGCTGCAAGCGGCGGGCGTGCCGACCGAGGGGCTGGCCGGCGCCGCGCGCGTGGCCGCCATGACGGCCGTCTGGGCCCGGGTGCTCCAGGTCTGGCGCGACGACGAAGGCGCCTTGAACCGGACCATGGCCGAGATCGACAGCCGCCTGAAGCAGATGCGCGACCGCCTGGGCCGGATCGGCGCCGGGTTCTAGGCCGGGGCGGGGCTCGGGTTCACGAGGGTGCGCGCCGCCAGGTCTGGGCCTTGCAGATCACCAGAACGCAGCCGCTGACGCTCAGTGTCCCGTTCGGGTTCAGCGTCATCTTCGAGTTGTAGGTTTTGCCGTCCTGCGGGTTGGCGATCTTGCCGCCGCCCCACTTGTTGGCGCCGCTGGGCTTGAACCCGGTCAGGAAGGCCGTTTTCGCCAGCCCGCCTGTCTTGGGATTGACGAAGCGGCCGCAAAGCTGGGCGGGCTGGCCTTCACAAGGGCCGATGCGGACTTTCGCCTGGCCGCCCTCGGTCATCCAGTCGCCCTGGACGCCCTGTTGCGCCTCCGCCGCGCTGGCGATCGCCGCCGCAGCAAGCACGCCGGCCAGAACCTTCACCTTCATGATCGCCCCCGTTCAGCTTGCCTCACCTGTGGCGAAGCCAAGCTGAACCGAAGCTGAAGCGTGGCCGTCGGCGGGGCGCCGCCACGCCCCGCAGGCGGTCGCCCACGAAGCGCTGCGCCTGCTGTGCGTCTTCGGACACGGCGTCCATGCCGAAGAACTCGTGGGTCGCCCCTTCGAAGCCGCGGCTTCGAACATCGACGCCTGCCCGCCGCAGCCGCTGCTCGAGCATCAAGCCTTCGGAGCGGAGCGGATCGATCTGGGCGAAGACCATGGTCGTGGGGGGCAGGCCGCGGACGTCGGCCGCCACCAGATTGATCCGAGGGTCCAAGAGGTCGGCGTCCGTACGCTTCACCTGCTCGAAAAACCACAGCATGCCCGCCCGGTTCAGCGGCATGGCGTTGGCGTTCTCCTGGTAGGAGCGCGTATTCGGATCGCTTCCGGCGATGGGATAGATCGAGACTATGTGGAAGGGCTGCTGCAGCCCGGCGTCCCGCGCCGCTATGCCGGTGGCCACCGCAAGATTGCCGCCGGCCGATTCTCCGGCCAGACCGACTCGGCGGGGGTCGCCGCCGAGCGAGGCGGCGTTGGCCAAGGCCCAGCGATAGGCGGCCAGGGCGTCCTCGTGCTGCGCGGGGAACTTGGCCTCGGGCGCCAGGCGGTAGTCGACCGAGACCACGACAGCCTGACCTTCGCGGGCGATGCCGCGCGCGCCGGCGTCATAGACGTTGCGGTCGCCGATCACCCAGCCGCCGCCGTGGAAATAGACGATGACGGGCAGGGGCCCCGTCGCGCTCGCGGGCGTATAGACGCGGGCCGGGTTGGTTCCCGTCGCGCCTGGGGCGCGGGGGATGGTGATCTCGCGGGTGTTGACGCCGGGCGGCGGCGCCGTGGGACGGCCCTGGTCGAGCAGGACCCGTTTGACGCCGTCGGTCGGGGTGACGTTGTTGCGGGCTTGCTGCGGCGTCAGGGTGTGAAGCGGGCGCACGCCCAATTGCATCATGGCCGAGATCACCGCCTGGTTCTGAGCGTCCGGCCTCACGCCGCTGGCGGGTATGCCCATCTGGCCGGCGGGGGCTCGGCTCAGGGTCTTGGGGAAATCGGCGCAGCCCGCCAGTGCGACCGTGGCGCAGCCGGCGGTGAGCGCGAGCTTCGCGCCCCGTGAAAGTTTGCGGATCATCGGTTCTTCTTGATGGCGGCGCGGCAGCCCCCGCGTTCGGCGGCTTAACGGGCCGGGCCGCCGGCTGTTCCACCCCGTCCGGAGCGGGTCAGGGGAGGCGGAGCACCGCCCGCAGCCCTCCGGCCGGGCTCCGCTCCAGGCGAATGTCGCCGCCATGGCTGCGGGCGACGTCCCGGGCGATGGCCAGGCCCAGACCCACGCCCTTGCGGTTCTGGTTGCGGCTCTCGTCCAGGCGGGAGAAGGGCTTGAACGCGTCTTCGTGCCGGTCGGCCGGGATGCCTGGCCCGTCGTCGTCCACGATGATCTCGACACCCGACGATCGCGGATGGGCGGCGATCTGCACGTGCTCGCCGTGCACTGCGGCGTTCATGACGAGGTTGGACAGGGCGCGCCTCAAGGCGTTCGGCCGTACGTTGGCGGTGAGCCCTGGATCGGCGAACAGCGCCACCTCGGCGCCGGCCCGCCGTGCGCCTTCGGCGACCTCGTCCAACAGAGCCCGGAGGCCCACGCACTCCAACTCCTCCCCGCCCTCGCCTCGAGCAAAGGCGAGGTACTCGTCAATGGTGTGCTCCATCTCCACCAGGTCCCGCTTCATGGCGTCGAGCTTCTTGGAAGGACGGGCCAGCGCCAGCTCGAGCTTCAGGCGCGTGAGCGGGGTGCGCAGGTCATGGCTGACGGAGGCCAGCAGGGCGGTGCGCTGGTCGAGGTGGCGGTTGATGCGTTCACGCATGTCCAGAAAGGCGCGCGCGGCTTGGCGCACCTCGCGCGCCCCGTGGGGCTTGAGCGGGGCGTCCGCGCCCTTGCCGAACGCTTCGGCGGCGGCGGCCAGTCGCTCGATGGCCCGAACCTGGTTTTTGATGAACACCACGGCCACGGCCGTGAGCAGGATGGTGGCGCCGGCGAGCCAAAGAAGGAAAACATGAGCGCGGCTGGCGGAGACTCGCTCGCGGGAGGCCAGGACCCGGAGCACCTCGCCCCGACCCGCGTCGACCTCGACCTGGACGGCCCCGGGGAGGCGGTCGGCGTCCGCGCGGAAGGGGCGGTCAAGCCGTTGGGCCAGGGCGGCTTGCAGGATGCGGTCCGCCCCCCCGGAAGGGCGCGCGTCGCGGGGCGGCAGAGGTCCCCGGCGAAGGCTGACCTGTAGGTCGGAGTGGGCCCGGGCGCGGGCGGCAACCACCGGAAAGGCGGCTCGGTCCGCGGTGTAGGCGTCCACCACCCAGGCCACGTCGCCCGCCAGCGCCCCGCTCAAGCGCGAATTCACCCGCTCGTCGTACCCGGCGAAGAAGACCCAGGTCACGGCGCCCTGCATGAGCGCGATCGGCAGGATGATGATCAGCAGGGCGCGGCCGTACAGAGAGGTCGGCAGGAACCGCTTCACCGTGAGCCAGCGCCGGCGCCGGCGAGCATCGGCGGTCGTTTGAGCCGCGCCCGGACGCGGCGCGGTTTCGCCCACGGCCTCCGGGCCGGGGCGGGCCGGGGAAGGGGCTTGGCTCGGAGGAGGGGCCGGGTGCTCGGGCATCAGTCTGGGGCCAGCATGTAGCCGATCCCGCGCACGGTTTGGAGGTAGCGCGGGGCCTTGGGGTCGACTTCGAGCTTTTTGCGCAGGCGAGTGACGTGGATGTCTACGGCGCGCAGTCGCGCTTCGGCGTCGGATTCGCCAGGGCGGGCGAGATCCCAACGATCCACCGCCGCATGGGCGTTCTGGGCCAGGGCGCGGAGAATGGCCGCCTCGCTTTCGGTAAGCCGGATGGCGGCGCCGTTCCGCGAGAGCTCGGCCCGCTCGAGATCGAAGGTCAGCTCGCCAAGGGAGACCTGTCGGGGACCGGAGGAGAACGGGCCGGTGCGGCGAAGGACGGCTTCGATGCGGAGGAGCAGCTCCTGAGGCTCGAAGGGTTTGGCCAGATAATCGTCCGCGCCAAGGCTCAGGCCCTCGATACGATCGCCGGGGAGCCCCCGGGCGGTCAGGATGAGGATCGGGACGGCGGTGCGCTTGCGGAGCCAGGCGGTGAGCGAGAAGCCGTCCTCGCCGGGCATCATCACGTCCACCACGACCAGGTCGAAGCTGAAACTCTCGAACAGGCGACGGGCGGCGGCGGCGTCCTCGGCCACGGTGACCCGGAAGCCGGCTCGAACGAGAAAGCGGCGGAGCAGGTCGCGGATCCGATCGTCGTCGTCGACGACCAGCAGATGGCGGCGGGCCGCGTCGGCCGCGCCCCCGTCCAGCGCCGGAACGCGGCTCACCGGGGACAACCTAAGTTGACGGAACCTTCAGCGCCGCGCTCTAAGGCCGCCGCGCCCTGAGCCTTCGGGGCCGCCGTGTCGAGTTTGTGTTGAAGGACGTTCAATGGCCCTTTCCCTGGTTCCCTTCGACAATCGCGACGGCTGGATCTGGATGGACGGCGAGTTCGTCGCATGGCGCGAGGCCAAGGTCCATGTGCTGACGCACGCCCTGCACTACGCTTCCTGCGTGTTCGAAGGCGAGCGGCTTTATGACGGCGAGATCTTCGAACTGAGGCAGCACACCGAGCGGCTGTTCCGCTCGGCGGAGATCCTGGACTTCAAACTCCCATACTCGGTGGAGGACATCGACCGGGCTTGCCTGGAGACGGCGGCGCGGATGGGAATGCCTGACGCCTATGTCCGGCCGCTGGCCTGGCGGGGAGCGGAGCAGATGGGGGTGTCGGCCCCTAATTCGCAGATCCATGTGGCGGTCGCGAGCTGGGCCTGGCCGAGCTATTACGACCCCGAGCAGAAGATGAAGGGCGTGCGGCTCGGGCGCGCCCGCTATCGGCGACCCTCGCCGGAAACGGCCCCCACCAACAGCAAGGCGGCGGGGCTGTACATGATCTGCACTCTGTCCAAGCACGCCGCGGAGCGGGAGGGGTATGCGGACGCCTTGATGCTGGATTGGCGGGGATACGTGGCGGAGGCCACGGGCGCCAACGTCTTCTTCGTCCGGGACGGACAGATCCACACGCCCACCCCCGACTGCTTCCTTGACGGGATCACGCGGCGCACCGTCATCGGCTTGGCCAAGGCGCGGGGGCTGGAGGTGATCGAACGCCACATCCAGGAGGCCGAACTCCCGTCCTTCTCGGAATGCTTCATCACGGGAACGGCGGCGGAGGTCACGCCTGTGTCGGAGATCGGTGAATTCCGCTACAGGCCCGCCGACATTTCACGGGCGCTGGTCGAGGATTACGGCCGACTGGTGCGACGGGGCTGAAGGCGCGGCGGCCTGGCGCCGCCTTAGGAGGTCAGGCCCAAGCTGTCGGCTAGCCAGGGGGGCGGGTCCAGGCGGACCGGGCGGGCGCCGGCGGTGAGGGCGCCGCCTTGGGCGCGGTCCAGGCGGAGCAGGGCGATGGCGCGGCCGTCGCGACCCGAGCGGACCTCCCCGGCGCGGAGCTCCCCCGAGAGGACCTCGGCGCCCGGAGGCGGGGTGCGGCCTCGTGGGCCCAGGGGGACGGCGCGGGTCTTGATCGCTCCGCGGCGCTTCATCCGGCTGGTGATCTCCTGGCCGATGAAGCATCCCTTTTTGAAGTCGATCCCGTTCAGGAGATCGAAATCGAGCTCGATGGGGTAGTCGGTGTCCCGGCCGTCCAGGGCGGGATCGGGCACGCCCAGCGACAAGCGGTGGGCGTCGTAGTCGTCGGCCGCGGCGGTGGTCGGGCCGGGGTAGGCGGCCGACCGCCAGCCAAGGTCGGGAAGGCGAGGGTCGCGGGCCCATCCGCCTTGGGACGGCGGCCGCCCCCAGGCCGCGTGCACGGCGCCTTGCATGGGCTCCAGCCCGACCTTGGCGCGGAGCTTGTAAAGGGTGAGGCGCTTCAGAAGGCCGTCGCGGCCCGTGGCGGCGACGTCGAGAACGGCCCCGCTTTCTCCAGCGTGGACAAACAGATCGTGAAGCAGCCTGCCCTGCGGGGTGAGCAGGGCGGTGAAGCGGATGGTTCCGGGCGCCAGGCCCTCGATGTCATGGGTAAGGAGGTTGTGGAGGAAGGGCCGCCAGTCCGGACCTCCGACCCGGATCAAGGCCCGTTCGGATAAGGCGGCGATCTTGCAGGGCATGAGCCCATCTAGGGTCCGGACGGGGTATAAGCGAACCGATGTCGGCCAAACCGTTCCCGATTCTGTTCATAACCTCCACGCGCATCGGCGACGCCGTACTGTCGTCAGGCTTGCTCGCGCGCCTGCATGCCGAGATCCCGCACGCGCGGTTCACCATCGCCGCGGGGGTGCTGGCCGCCCCGCTTTTCCGAGACACGCCGAACCTGGAGGCGCTGATCCCTGTCGAGAAGAAGCCCGGCGGGCTGCATTGGGTGGACCTGTGGAAGCGGGTCCGCGGGACCAAGTGGGGCTTGGTGCTGGACCTTCGGGGGTCGGGGCTGGCCGGGACGCTGTGGGCCAAGATGCGCATCGTGCGGCGAAGCCCGGACGAAGACGAGCCCGTGGTGCACAAGGTGGAGGAATTGGCCCGGCTGCTGAAGCTGGACGGAGAGGCGCCGCCTGCGCCCTACCTGTTCCTCAGCGAGGAGACCCAGAGGGAGGCGGACGCTCACCTGCATGAGCACGGCTGGCGGGGTGAGCCCATTCTCGCCGTTTCCCCGGCCGCCAATTGGGTGGGCAAGACCTGGCCGGCGGAACGTTTCTCGATCCTTACCCAGCGACTGCTCGGCCGGGACGGGCCCCTGCCGGATGGGCGCCTGTTGCTGTTGGGCGGACCGGACGACCGGCGCACGACGGAAGCGGTTCGCCGCGAGGTGAGCCGCAAGCGGGTGATCGACGCCACGGGCGAGGTGGACCTGTTGATCGCCTACGCCATGCTGAAGCGGGCCCGCATCTTTGTCGGCAACGACAGCGGCTTGATGCACCTGGCGGCGGCGGCCGGAACTCCCACTCTGGGACTGTTCGGGCCTTCGGACGATCGCAGGTACGCGCCCTGGGGGCCGCACGCCCGGGCGCTGCGGGGCCCCCGGAACTTCGAAAGCTACAAGCTCGTCGATCCGCAGCTGAACCAGAGCCTGAGCCACATGTCGGATCTGGCGGTGGAGCGGGTGTACAAGGCGGTCCTGGAGCTCCTGGCGGAGACGCCGGAAGCGGACGGGTCGCCGGTCGCGGCCGAACCCCAGGACTCTTCGTGCCACGACGAAGGCGGGAGCTCGGCCGAAGGGATGGAGGGAGCCGACGAGCCGCCCTCGTCCGAGCGGGAGAGCGCAGTTGGCTGAGACCTTCGATCTCGTCGTTCGCGGCGGCGAGGTGGTGAACCACGCGGGGCGGGGCAGGGCCGACGTGGGCGTGCGGGACGGGCGGGTGGTGCGCATCGGCGATCTGGGGACGGCCTCGGCCGGCGAGGTGGTCGAGGCGGCGGGGCTGACGGTGCTGCCGGGCCTGATCGACACCCAGGTCCATTTCCGCGAGCCGGGGCTGGACTGGAAGGAGGATCTGGAGACCGGCTCGCGCGCGGCGGTGCTGGGCGGGGTCACAACCGTGTTCGAGATGCCGAACACCGATCCCAACACCACCGATGCGACGACTCTGGCCGACAAGCTGGAGCGGGCGCAGGGGCGCATGCACTGCGATCACGCCTTTTACGTGGGCGGGACGCACGAAAACGTCGGGGAACTGGCCGAGCTGGAGCGGCTGCCGGGCTGCTGCGGGGTCAAGGTGTTCATGGGGGCCTCGACGGGCTCCTTGCTCGTGCCGGACGACGACGGCGTTGAGGCGGTGCTGCGCGCCGTGAACCGACGGGCGACCTTCCATTCGGAGGACGAGTACCGGCTGGCCGAGCGGCGGGGGCTGGCGCGGGCGGGGGACTGGACCAGCCACCCCGAGGTGCGGGACTCCGAGAGCGCGGTGCGAAGCACGCGCCGTTTGCTCAAGCTCGCCCGCGACTTGGGCAAGCGCATTCACGTTCTGCACGTAAGCTCGGCCGACGAGATCGGCTTACTGCGCGACGCCAAGGACGTGGCCACGGCCGAGGTCACGCCGCAGCATCTGACGTTGGCGGGACCGGAGGCCTACGAGCGGCTGCGGGGCTTCGCGCAGATGAACCCGCCGATCCGGGACACGGCGCACCGTGACGGACTGTGGCGGGGGCTGGAGGTGTTCGACGTGCTCGGATCGGACCACGCGCCCCACACGCGAGAGGAAAAGGCGCGACCCTATCCTCAGTCGCCGTCCGGGATGCCGGGCGTGCAGACGCTGGCGGCGGTGATGCTGACGCATGTGGCGGCCGGGCGGCTTTCGCTGGAGCGTTTCGTGGACCTCACCAGCGCCGGGGCGCAACGGGTGTTCGGGATTGCGGGAAAAGGACGGATGGCGGAGGGCTACGACGCGGACCTGACGATCGTGGATCTCAAGGCGCGCCGGACGATCCGGCACGCCGACATGGCCAGCCGCGCGGGGTGGACGCCGTTCGACGGCTTCGAGGCGGTCGGCTGGCCGGTGATGACGGTGGTCCGCGGCCGGGTGGTCATGCGCGACGACGAGGTGGTCGCGGAAGGGATCGGGACGCCCGTGCGGTTCACGGAAACCCTGGAAGGCCGGTGACCTGCGCTCTCCCGTCTGCGGGAAGTTGTCGGCGGAGCCGGTCCAGAAGGGCCTGAACCTCTTCGAGCGCTCTTCGAGCGGGGCTGCCGCCGCGCGGCTGTCCTCCCCGCACTGGAAGCTGCGCGGGGCGCGTCGGGCGCGGAGTCCGAGACCCGGACCGAGCTGTTTCAGCCCTCGGGGCCTGTGGTCACCGGGGCGTCAGGGTCCGCCGGGGGCCGGATCACGGGCGGGGGCGGCCGGGCGGGCTGGGCCGCGCGAGGCGGCGGCAGCACCAGCGGCGGAACCTGGACAGGCGCGGGCGCAGGCGCGGGCGCCGCTGCTGTGGCCCGGGGCGCGGGTGTAGGCGCGGGCGTGGCCGCCCGTGTCCGTTGCGCCGGCTGGACCTCACGGGCCGGGCGGGCGGCGGGCCGGACCGGAACGCTCTGGTCGGCCTCCACTGGGCGCGATTGTCTCGACAGGGGAGCAGGCGTCTCGGCGCGAAGGACGGGCGACGGAGCCGGTGGCGTCTCGACCGCGACGGGCGGAGGGGTCGGCGGGGTCGTGGAGGCCTCGCTCGTTGCAGGCCGGGCGGAGGGCGCGGCGGGAGCGGCCGCTACGGCGGGCGCGGGCTCCGGCTGGGGCGCGGACGGACGGGAGATCACCCAGGCCGCACCGGCGCCGGCAAGGGTCAGCAGGACGGCCCCGATCGCCAGACCGGGGGGAAGGCCATGGCCCGCCTTGGAGCGCGGGGCCACGGCGGGCGGGACGCTGAATGGCGTGGCCGCTTCAACGGCTTCGGGCGGGTGGGCTGCGGGCGCCGGCGGAGGGGGCGCCGGGTCAGGCGTCACGGTGATAGGCAGACCGCGCCGTGGCGTCGGTATCGGCGCAGGGGCGGCCTCCACCAATGCTATCGGGGCTGACACAGCCGGCGGTGGGGTGGAAGCCGCCGGCGCGGGCTGCGGGCGAAATCCGCCCACCGGGTCCTTGGGGGCGGGGACGCTGATCAGGCCGGCGGGCGCGGGCTGGGAGGCCGGGCGCGGAGCGGGCGCCGGCTCGCGGCGGACGGGAACGCTGAGGTATTGGTCGGTCCTGGGCCCGGCCGGAGGCGCTGCGGGGCCGGACGGAGGCTTGGCGCGCGGCGGGGCCGGCGCGGCCGAAGGCGCGGGCATGAGCTCCATGGACTTGAGGGAGCCGTAGGGGGAGGGCCGCGCGAAGGGATTGGCGGGAGCAGGCCGCTGATCCTTGGAACGGGGTGGCTGCATGGTGCGCTCCGCCCCGGTCGCGGGGACCTGGGCTGTTATGCTTGCGGCAGAGTTGGTCGGTTGTATGGCGTGGTAGCGGCGGGGCGGGCGAACTTGCAAGGCCGACGCAGGGGCGCGTAGCGCGAGCGCGCTCACGCGTCACCGACGCTGGCGGCGGCGGCCGGGAGGGTGCGATGGGTGGGACGGGGGCGGACACGGGACCGGTGCTGTGCACGGCGCGGCTGGCGATGCGGCCTCACAGGCTGGAAGACTTCGGGGACAGCCTGGCCTTGTGGTCCAGCCCTCTCACCACGCGCTTCGTGGGCGGGGTCGTTCCGGCCGAGGACGAGGTCTGGAACCGACTGATGCGCTACGCCGGCTTCTGGTCACTACTGGGATATGGCTTCTGGGTGGTCCGTGAGCGGAACGGAGAGCGCTTTGTGGGGGAGGTGGGCGTCGGCGACGGCCGGCGCGGTCTGGGGGCGGCGTTTTCGGGGGGGCCCGAAATGGGCTGGGCGATCGCCCCGGAAATGCAGGGACGAGGCCTGGCCGGAGAGGCTGCGGCGGCCGCCCTGGCCTGGGCGGACGAACGGTGGCCTCGGACCGTGTGCCTGATCCATCCGGAGAACAGTCCGTCCCTGCGCGTGGCCGAGCGCAACGGCTACCGTCCTTTCCAGGAGACCGTTTTCAAAGGGCAGCCGACCGTGCTGTTCGAGCGGCGGCGGCCTTAGGCATGTCGGGCGGGGAGCGGCTGGACGTCCGCCTGACCCGTGTGGGGCTGTTCGAGAGTCGCGCCAAGGCCGCTGCGGCCATTGCGGCGGGGCGGGTGACCGTGGACGGAACGGTGGCGCGCAAGCCCGGAGCGACGGTGGCGCCCGACGCGGTCATCGCGGCGGAGCCGGCCCACCCCTGGGTCGGCCGCGGGGCGCTGAAGCTGGTCCATGCGCTGGAGCTCTGGCCGATCGCGGTGGAGGGACGCGTGTGCCTCGACGTGGGCGCCTCGACCGGCGGGTTCACCCAAGTGCTGCTGAGCCGGGGCGCGGCGCGGGTCTATGCGGTGGACGTCGGTCGCGGGCAGCTGCACCCCCGGCTGGCGACGGACCCGCGGGTTGTGCCGCTGGAGGGCGTGGACGCCAGGCGGCTGGACCGGGTGCTCGTCCCGGAGGAGGTGGGGTTGGTGGTCTGCGACGCCAGCTTCATCGGCCTGGCCAAGGTGCTGGGGGCGGCCTTGGGGTTGAGCGCGCCCGGGGCGGAACTGGTGGCCCTGGTCAAACCGCAGTTCGAAGTGGGGCCGGAGCGGGTGGGCAAGGGCGGGCTGGTGCGCGACCCGCTCGCCCGTGCTGAGGCGGTGGCGGGTGTCCAGAGCTGGCTGGAGACTCGGGGCTGGGCGGTGCGCGGCCAGGTGGAGAGCCCGATCGCGGGTGGCGAGGGCGCCCTGGAGACGCTGGTATGGGCGGCCCGGCCGGAGCCTAGCTCCGGGTAAGCACCAGGGTGGCCCAGGCGTCCTTGTGCAGAACGTTGGCGAGGGTGAAGCCGGCGGCTTCGTAGGCGGTGCGCACGGCCTCCTCCTGGGTCCGGAGCAGGCCCGACAGTATGGTGGTTGCACCAGGGCGTAGGGCGGCGTGGATATCGGCGGCGAGCTCGATCAGAGGCTGGGCCAGGATGTTGGCGAAGGCGAGGTCGTAAGGAGCTTCGTCCGCGACCGCCGGATCCTCGAGGCCGGCGGCGTGGACGAAACGGGCGCCCGCGTCGTTGAGGGCGGCGTTCTCGTTGGCGATGCGGACGGACACGGGATCGATGTCGGTGCCGAGCGCCGTGGGCGAACCTGTGCGGGCGGCCGCGATGGCGAGCACGCCCGTGCCGCAGCCCACGTCCAGAACCTTGGCGAAGGTCGCGCCTTCCGAGAGCAGGCGGTCATAGGCTTCGAGACAGCCGGTGGTGGTGCCGTGGTGGCCGGTGCCGAAGGCGGCGCCGGCCTCGATACGTAGGTTCACGGTGTCTTGCGGCGTCCGGCCACGGTCGTGCGCGCCGTAGATGAAGAATCGGCCGGCCCGCACCGGAGGCAGGCCGGAGAGGGCCATGGCCAGCCAGTCGGCGTCCGCGAGCTCTTCGGTGGCGACGGAAAGGGGGAAGCGGGCGAGGGCGGCGCTGATTGCGTCCGCCTCTTGCGTCGAGGTGGGATAGGCGTCGATGCGCCAGACGTCCGCGTCCTCGTCCTCCTCCAGGATGGAATAGGTGGCGCCTTCCAGCTGCGGGTCGGCGTCGAGCAGGGCCGCGGCGGCTTCGGCCTGGGCGCGCGGGCCACGCGCGGTGATCTGGACGGCGGGGTCGGACATGGGCGCGGGGCTTAGGGCTCCGCGCCGGAAAGTCCAAGCCTCCGCTGGCGGCGTAACGAGCGAGGTGAGCCCGGCGGGTCAGCCCCCCCGGGCGGGGCGCTCTCCATAGAGGATCGCCACCGTCTCGGCGACGCAGGCCGGGCGGGTCTGCCCTTCGATCTCGACCGTGCACTCAGTGACGAGTTGGAGCCCCCCCGCGCGCTTGTCGCAGGCCAGCACCGATTGGCGCAGGCGCACCTGAGCCGGGACCCGCACGACATTGGTGAAGCGGACCTTGTTGCACCCGTAGTTGATGCCCCGGGTCACCCCCACAAAGGCGATCATGCTCTGCGACAGCATGGGGATGAGCGACAGGGTCAGGTAGCCGTGTGCGATGGTCCCGCCGAGCTCGGCGGTCGCGCGCTCAACATCGACGTGGATCCATTGGTGATCCCCCGTGGCCTGGGCGAAGCGGTCCACCCGCTCCTGGTCCACCGCGACCCAGTTGGACACGCCCAACTCCTGGCCCACGAGTTCGGGCAGTTCGGTGATGGGGATCTGGCGCATGGGCCTTGGCTAGAGCTCGCGACGGGCCGCCGCAAGCGGCGGGAAAGCACACCCGGCCTTAACCATCCGGGCCGCAGGGTCGGCCGGCCATGGCCGAAGCTGCGTTGAGCTATTCCGACCTATCGCGGGACACGCCCGAGGCGCCCGCCCCGCGTTCGCGCACCACCCTGCTCAAGCGGCTGACCGACGTCGTGTGCCTCCCGTCTTCTCGGGTGAACACCTTCGAGCGCGCCATGACCGCGGACCTGCTGGTGGAGATGCTCAACGACGCCTCGGTCGCCGAGCGCACGCGCACCGCGCGGCGGATGTGCCAGCTGGCGGACGCCCCCAACAACCTGCTTCGCCGGCTTTTGCTGGACGAGGCGGAGGTGGCGCAGCCTCTGCTCGAGGGTAGCCATGCGCTGACCGACGCGGACCTGGTCATGGTGGTGATGAACGCGACCACCGAGCACCGCAAGCTGGTGGCGCGCCGACGCGACCTGGCCGAGATCGTGGGTGAGGCCCTGCTGGAGCGCGCCGAGCCCGCGGTGATCCAGACGCTGCTCCGGAACGAGACCGCTCGACTGTCGCAGCCCACCATGGACGTGGTCGTGGCCGCCTCGCGGGACGAGCTCTCGCTGATCCCCTGGGTGCTGCGGCGGCGCGAGCTTCGGCCCAGCCAAGCCTATGTGATGTTCTGGTGGGCGGACGCCGAGGCGCGGCGCACCATCCTGCAAAGGTTCGCTGTGAGCCGTGAGGTGCTGCAGGACATGGCGGGCGACGTGTTCCCGATCGCCGCGGCCGAAGGCTGGCAGGACGCCAGTTCGCGCAAGGCGCTGCAGTTCATCGAGCGCCGGCAGCGGAACCGGGCGGCCATCGACAAGAGCCCTTTCGGGAGCCTGGAGGACGCGGTGCGGCAGGCGCAGAGCGGATTGACGCGCGAGATCGCCGAGGAGATCAGCTATCTAGCCGGGATCAAGCCCATGACCGGGGCCAAGATCCTGGCCGACGACGGCGGCGAGCCGATCGCCATTCTGTGCAAGGCGGCGGGGCTGCCCAAGGCCGCCGTGCGGGCGATCTGGCGGGGGCTGCGGCGGCCGGAGACGGACTCCTCGGGCGCTCTTCTGCCGCCGCTGGAGCGGGTCATGATCACCTATGACAGCATGGCGGTGGACCGGGCGCAGACCGTGTTACGCTATTGGAACTGGTCGCTCAGTTCGGCGCTGACCCCGGCCCTGCTGCAGGCCATCCGGGAGGGCGAGACGGAGCCGCTGGACGGGTTTTCGGTGCCTCAGCGCGCGGCCATGCTGGCTTTGGGCGGGGAGTACGGACGCTAGGCGGACCCGGCGCCTGGGCCTGGGATCTCCCCTTGGCCTGCCTCTCCCGGAGCTGGAAGTTCGGCGGAGCCGACGGGAGGCTTGGCGAGGACCTCCTCCGCCGCCCGGCTGTCCTCCTCCCGCGCGATCCCGCCCCATGAAGGGCGCGGGAACCTGACACGCCCGCGCCGGCCGCCTACATGCCGCGCGTGAGACAAGCATGGTGATCGCGTTCGGCCTTGCGGCGGCGCTGTTGTCGGCGGGAGCGGCCGTCGGGCTGCTGTTTGCGGCTCAGCGCGCGCGCGCCGGGGGACCGGCGGCCGATCCGACCGTGGACACGCACCGGCGGCTCCTGGGCGAGATCGACGCGCTCGCCCGGCGCGGGCTGCTGGCCGACACGGAGCGCGAGGCGGCGCGGGCGGAGGCTGGGCGGCGGCTGCTGCGGGCGGCGGAGACCCCGGACGGGACCGGGGGACGTGCGCCCCCCTGGGCGGCGCCGGCTCTCTGCGTAGCCGGCCCTGTGCTGGCCGCCGGCATCTATCTGGCGGTCGGGGCGCCCGGCGCGCCGGACCAGGGCTATGCGCGCCGGCTTTCGGAATGGCGGGCCTCGCCGGAGAGCTTGGGGCCCGATCAGGCCGCCGCCGTCCTGGGACGTATTGTGCGGGAGCGGCCGAACGATCCGGAGGCTTTCGGACAACTGGCGCGGGCTCGAGCCGCGGCGGGCGACGGCTTCGGCGCGGTTCGGGCGGCGGAGGCCGCTGCACGGCTGGAGCCCGGTCGCGCGGAGCGGTGGACCACGCTGGGGGAGGCGCTGCTGGGGCTGGAGACCCCGGCGGTGGATGAGGCGCGAACCGTGCTGCGCCGGGCCTTGCAGTTGTCCCCAGGCGATCCGGACGCGCGGTACTGGCTGGGACGGGCGGCCTTTGCGGAGGGGGACCGGGTCGGCGGGCAGGCCGTTTGGCGCACTCTCGAGGCCGACCTCGCGCCTGACGACCCGCGTCGGGCCGCGCTGCATTCGGAGCTGGCGGCGGTCGACGCGCCGACCGCGTCGGAGGTTGACGCCGCCATCTCCAACATGGTGGCCGGTCTGGCCGCGCGGCTGCGCGCGGAGCCCTTGGATCCGCAAGGATGGGCGCGGCTGGTGCGCGCCTATGGCGTGCTGGGGCGCGATGCGGAGCAGGCGGCGGCGCTGGCCGAAGCACGGCGCCTGTTCAGCGGACGACCGGAAGTGATCGCCGAACTGGAGACTGCGGCGGCCGAAGGGCGCAGCCGAGGTCGATCAACCACCGGGGCGCTTCGCGGCGGGCGTTAAGCCGACTATCTGATCGCCATGTCGTTGTTGCCCCGTTCCCGCAGAGCGCGCGGTCGCCTGCTGGCCATCGCCGTGATCGCGCCCGTGCTGGCGGGCGCGGTGGGGCTCGCGCTCTGGGGCCTGCGCGAGGGGGTGTCTTATTTCTACACGCCCTCCCAAGCGGCCGCGGCGGCGATCTCGCCCGAGCGGGTCGTGCGCGTGGGCGGCATGGTGCGCGCCGGCAGCGTCCGGCATGAGGCCGCGGGCGCGGTGAGCTTCACGGTGGAGGACGGAAACGCCAGCCTGCCGGTTCGCTACCGTGGGGACCTGCCCGATCTCTTCCGGGAAGGGCAGGGGGTGGTGGCCCAGGGGCGGTTGGGCGCGGACGGCGTGTTCGCGGCGCAGCAGGTGCTGGCCAAGCACGACGAGAACTACATGCCGCCGGAGCTGAAGCGCGAGCTGGAGGCGGCGGCGCAGCCGGTCGCCACCACGACCCTGGTCGAGGGCGGACGTTGATCATCGAACTGGGCGCCTTCTGCCTGGCCCTGGCGCTGGCCCTTTCGATCGTGCAGGCGGTGGCGGCCGGTTGGGGATGGCGGGGCGGCGCGGCTCTGCAGGGCGCGGGACGGGGCGCGGCGCTGGGCGCCTTCGCCGCAACCGCCGGGGCTGCGGCGGCGCTGGTTTGGGCGTTTCTCGCCTCCGACTTCTCGGTGGCGGCGGTTGCGGCCAACTCCCATACGGAGAAGCCCCTGCTTTACCGGGTGGCCGGAACCTGGGGAAACCACGAAGGCTCCATGCTGCTGTGGTGCCTGATGCTGACTGGCTACGGCGCCGCGGTGGCGGTCTATGGCCGAGGCCTGCCAGAGGCGCTGCGCACGCTGGTGGTGGCTGTGCAGGGTGCGCTGGGGTCGCTGTTCCTGCTGTTCACGGTGGCGACGTCCAACCCGCTCGCCCGGCTGGCCCTGGCGCCGGTGGAGGGCCGCGGGCTCAATCCGGTGCTGCAGGATCCCGCGCTGGCGGCGCATCCGCCGTTTCTCTACGCGGGCTATGTCGGATTCTCCGTGGTCTTCAGCTTCGCCGTGGCCGGGCTGATCCAGGGGCGGGTGGACGCGGCGTGGGCGCGATGGGTGCGGCCCTGGACCTTGTGGTCCTTCAGCCTGCTCACGGTAGGCATCACCCTGGGGGCGTTCTGGGCCTACTACGAACTGGGCTGGGGGGGCTGGTGGTTCTGGGACCCGGTGGAGAACGCCAGCCTGCTGCCGTGGATGGCGGGGGCCGCGCTGCTGCACTCCGCGGTGGTGACCGAGAAGCGGGGGGCGCTGGCGGGCTGGACGGTGTTCCTGGCGCTCTGCGCGTTCAGCTTCGCCATGCTGGGAGCCTTTCTCGTGCGCTCAGGGGTGCTGACCTCGGTGCATGCCTTCGCGGTCGACCCGGCGCGGGGCGCCTTGCTGCTGGCCATCCTCGGGCTGGCGGCGGGGGCGGGGTTCACCCTGTTCGCTTGGAGGGCCCGGACGCTGGCGCCGGGCGGGGTCTTCGCGCCGGTGAGCCGGGAGGGCTCCATCGTGCTCAACAACCTCTTTGTTTCGGCGGCGGCGGCGGCGGTGGTTCTGGGGACCCTGTATCCGCTGATGGTGGAGGCGGCGACCGGGCGGCCGATCTCGGTGGGACCGCCCTATTTCAATCTCACCTTTGCACCGATCATGGCGGCCGCGATGCTGATCCTGCCGCTTGGGCCGCTGCTGGCCTGGAAGCGGGGGGACGCGCTGGGAGCCCTGCAGCGCTTGTGGCTGGCCGCGGCGCTGGCGGTGGGTGCGGGTTTGCTGGCCGCCGCGACGGTAGCCCCGGGGCGGGCCCTGGCGGCGGGCGGCGCAGCGCTGGGGGTGTGGCTGGTCGCCGGCACGGTGCTGGAGGCATTGGAGCGGGTGCGGCTGTTCCGGGCGCCGTGGGCCGAGGTGCGCCGCCGCGCGGCGGGGCTGCCCACGGGAGCCTGGGGCACGACCTTGGCCCACCTGGGCCTGGGCGTGTTCGTGTTTGGCGCCTGTCTGGAAGCGGCCGGAAAACAGGAAGCCGTGGGGGTCCTGGCGCCCGAGGGCGTGCTGAAGCTGGGGGGCTATGAGCTGGCGCTCGAACGGGTGACCGGGACGGAGGGACCGAACTATCTGGCGGAACGGGCGGAGGTTCGAGCCTCCCGCAAGGGCCGGGAGGTGTGCACCGCCTATCCGGAGCGGCGCCTCTATCCGGTCTCGCGGCAGACGACCTCGGAGGTGGCGCTGTGCGGCTCGGGCCCCGGAGATCTGTACCTGGTTCTGGGCGAGCGGCGGCCAGGTCCGGACGGGCGCCCTGCAGGGTGGCTGCTGCGGGCCTATCACAACCCCTTCGCCAAGTTGATTTTTGTAGGGCCGCTGCTGATCGCCCTGGGAGGGCTGGTTTCCTTGTCCGATCGCCGCCTGCGGCTGGCCGTTCCCGCACCGCGGCGGGCGCCCGTGCTGGAGCCGGCGGAATGAGTTCCCTCCGTCCAGTTTCTTGCCGCAACGCTGCGTCCGCCGCCGAGATGAGCCCCGGCTTCAGGCTGGGAGCGCGGCGCAGGAGGAGAGTCGCGCCGGCCTTGCTCGCGGCTGTTTCCTGCCTGGCGGCGGCTCCGGCCCCGAGCCCCGCCCCGACTCCGGCCCAGGCACCGGCCCCGGCCCCGGCCGAAGAGGCGCGGGCGCGGGCCTTGTTCAAGGAGATCCGCTGCGTGGTCTGCCAGAACGAGAGCATCGACAACTCCCAGGCGGAGATCGCGGCCGACCTTCGGCGCGTGGTGCGTGAACAGGTCGCGGCCGGTCGGAGCAACGGGGAGGTCCGGGCCTTTCTTGTTGCGCGCTACGGCGAGTTCGTGATGTTCCGGCCGGCGTTTTCGCCAGGAAATGCGGCGCTCTGGCTGACGCCGTTCCTTGTGGTGCTGGGCGGGCTGGGTCTGCTCGTTGCGCGCGCGCGACGGGCGCCGCCGGTCGCTCCGTTGGATACGGAAGAGGCGGAGCGGCTCCGCGCCTTGAACGGGACGGAACCGTTTAACCGAAACGTAATTTGAGCTCATTGTCCCCAGCGCCGGGGGCGCCTAGGTTTGCTCACAATGATCCGGCCTCATCGGGCTGGAACCGGGAAATCGACATGCTCGTCAAGTCCAAGGGCTTTCTCACCGGCGCCGCCGTTGGCGTGCTCCTGACCGGGGCCGCCGCCGCGGGCGCCACGGCCGGCTTCAACGCCGCCAACGACCGGCCGCGCGATGCGTTCGGGGTCGAGCAGCCGGAGCTGATCCGCACCCAGAACCTGACCTCTTCGCTGGTGCGCCCGCCCGCGGGAGCGCCCTTGTCCTTCGCCGACATCATCGAGCGGGTCTCGCCCGCCGTGGTGTCTCTGGAGGTCACCGGCCAGGCGCCGCGCTCTGCGGCGGGCGGACGCGGACTTCCGCCGGGCTTCGAGGAGTTCTTCGGTCTCACCCCGCGGGGCGGACAGGGCGGGAGCAATCGCGGCCAGGCTGAACCCGGCAACGAAAGCGAAGAAGCCGAAACCCAGCGGACCCAGGCCTCGGGCTCGGGCTTTTTCATCTCGGCCGACGGCTACATCGTGACCAACAACCACGTGGTGGAGAACGCCCGCGAGATCACCGTCCACCTGTCCGACGAGCGCGAACTCAAGGCGCGGGTCGTCGGACGCGACGAGGACACCGATCTGGCCGTGCTGAAGGTGGAGGGACGCAACTTCCCCTTCGTGCAGTTCGCCACCGGCGCTCAGCCGCGCGTGGGCGATTGGGTGGTGGCCATCGGCAACCCGTTCCAGCTGAACGGCACGGCCACGGCGGGCATCGTCTCAGCCAAGGGTCGCGACCTGCCCGGTGAGGCCTTCGTCGACTACCTGCAGATCGACGCGCCCATCAATCGAGGCAATTCGGGCGGGCCGACCTTCGACCTCAACGGCCGGGTGATCGGGGTGAACACGGCCATCTACTCCACCTCCGGCTCCTCGGCAGGCGTGGGCTTCGCCATTCCGTCCGACACGGCCGACCAAGTGGCCCGGCAGCTCATCAGCGGCGGGCGGATCACCCGCGGCTACCTCGGCGCCACGGTGGGCGACGTTGACCGGGACATCGCCGAAAGCCAGGGCCTGCGGGAGGCCCGGGGCGCCTTCATCAACGAAGTGGTGCCGAACGGCCCCGCCGCGCGCGCCGGGCTGCAGTCGGGCGATATCGTGCTCAGCGTCAACGGCCGGGCCGTAGGGGATGCGAATGACCTGACGCGCGCGGTGGCCGGGACCCGAACGGGCCAGAACATCCGTCTGGAGGTCGCGCGCGGAGACGGCCGGCGGACGCTGAACGTGGTTTCCGGTACGCGCCCGTCGCGTCAGGAACTGGCCAACCTCGACAACGATGCAGCGGGATCGCGCGGCGCTCCCGGCGCTCCCGCCCAGGTGCAGGGCCCGCCGGTGTTGGGGATGAACCTGAGCCCGGCGCCCGCAGGGACTCCGGGGCTCCGGGTGGAGCGGGTGGAGAGCAACTCCGACGCCGCCGAGCGGGGCATCCAGCGCGGGGATATTGTCACCCGCATCAACGACCGGCCGGTCCGCTCCGTAGCCGAGGTCCAGGCGGCCGTGGAGACGGCGCGGCGGCTGAACCGGCCGTCGGTGCTGGCTTGGATTAGCCGCAACGGGAACACCGTGCCCGTGCCCATCCGGCTGCAGCCGCGCAGCGCGAACGGCTGACCGGGTGCGGCTGCTGATCGTCGAAGACGACGAGGAGGCTTCGGCAACCATGTGCCGCGGCCTCGGCGAGGCCGGGCACCAGTGCGTCACCGCACCGGACGGGGCCTCGGGCCTGCGGGCCGCGCAGAAGGGCGGCTTCGACGTGCTGGTGGTTGACCGCATGATGCCGCGCATGGACGGCGTGACCATGGTGGAGGAGTTGCGGCGCGACGGCGACAACACCCCCGTGCTCTTCCTCTCGGCCTTGGGAGAGATCGAGGACCGGGTCGCCGGGCTGAAAGCGGGCGGCGACGACTATCTTGTGAAGCCCTACGCCCTGGCTGAGCTGGTCGCGCGGGTGGAGGCCCTGGCGCGTCGCCGTGAGACCGGGTCGGTGCAGACCCAGCTCCGCGTCGGCGAGCTGGAGATGGATCTGATCGGCCGCACCGTCCACCGCGCCGGCAAGGACATCGACCTGCAGCCGCGCGAATTCCAGCTGCTCGAGTTCCTGATGCGTCACGCCGGCCAGTCGGTGACGCGCACCATGCTGCTGGAGAAGGTCTGGGAGTACCACTTCGACCCGCAGACCAATGTCATCGACGTGCACATCTCGCGGCTGCGCTCCAAGATCGACAAGGGATTCGCCAAGCCCATGCTGCAAACCGTGCGTGGGGCGGGTTATCGGCTGGAGGCCTGACGCCTCCCCCCGATATGGGGGTTGTCCCTTGAGCGACGCCGGGCGAGCTTAGCCGTTGATGCGTGCGCCCGCCCTTTTTCGAACCACGCCGTTCCGGATGACCCTGTTGTTCCTGGCGCTGTTCGCGGCCGGGGCAGGGGCTTTCCTGATCTACATCTACCTGGCCACCGCGGGCGAGGTGAACAGGCGCGCGCGGGCCGAGATCAACCGCGAGGTGCAAACGGTGAACCGCGCCTATGTGCGCGGCGGCGTGAACGCCGTCAACCAGTTGGTGATCGAGCGCTCTATCACCGATCCCCTCTATGTGGGCCTCTTGATGCGGCCTGATGGGCGCAAGATCAGCGGCACGCTGGAGACCACCCCCGCCGAGCCGGCCACGGGAGTGGACGACTGGGTGTCGTTCAGCCTCAGCGGACGCGAATCGGTCGGCCGGCAAATCCGGCTCCCGTCCGGCGAGCTGTTGTTCGTGGGCGTCGATGTGGAGGACCAACGGGGCTATGTGCTCCGGGTCGCACGGGCGTCCTGGGGCGCGGGCGCGCTGGTGCTCTTGCTGGGACTGGCCGGAGGCGTGCTGATCAGCCGGCGCGCCAGCAACTACATGGCCGGGCTGAGCGGGGCGGTGTCCGCCGTGCGGGCCGGCGACCTGCAGGCGCGCGCGCCCTTGCGTGGAACGGGGGACGAATACGACGAGCTCGCGGGCGGCATGAACGACATGTTGGACCGCATCGAGAAGCTGATGGGCGGCGTGCGCCACGCGGGCGACGCGATCGCCCACGACCTGCGGACGCCCTTGACCCGGCTGCGCTCGCGGCTCGAAGTGGCGCTCCTGGAGGTGGAGGCCGGACGGGGTGATCCGCAGGGGGCGCTGGAACAAGCGCTGCAGGATGCGGACGACTTGTTGAAGACCTTCGGGGCCGTCCTGGCGATTTCTCGATTGCAGGCGGCGGGGCAGGCGCCCGATCCTGCGCCCTTCGACGCAGGCGAGCTTGCGGCGGGCGTGGCCGAACTCTACGAGCCGGTCTGCGAGGACAAGGGCGTGGAGTTCCTGGCCGAGTTGGATCCGGACCTGGTGGCCACCGGCAACAAGGCCTTCGTGGCCCAGGCCTTGGCCAATCTGATCGACAACGCGGTGAAATACACCCCGCCGGGCGGTGCGGTGAGGGTGCGGGCGCGTCGACGCTCGTCCGGCGAGGTGGAGTTTTCGGTCACCGACACCGGACCGGGGGTGCCCGAAGCCGACCGGGCGCGGATCGCGCAGCGATTCGTCAGGCTGGAGAACAGCCGGAGCGAGCCGGGCGTGGGGTTGGGGCTGTCGCTCGTGGCCGCGGTGGCTGAGGCGCACGGAGGACGGTTGGAGATCACGGAGGGCCCGGGTGAGGCGAACGGCTTCGGGCCGGGGCTGCGGACCGCACTCGTACTGGCCGGGAGCTGAGGTGAGCGGGGTTGCGCTGGCGAGCAGCTTGCGGCCATGCGGGCCGGTGGTGGATGGGGAGGCCGCCTCCCGGATCCGGGAGGCTCTGCCGCCTTCGGAGGTGCTGGCTGCGGCCTGGCCTGCGCTGGCCCCGGTGGCGGCCGCGGCCCCATACCTCGCCCGATTGATGCAGCAACGGCCCGAAGGTTTGGTTCGAACGCTGGAGTTATCGCCGGAAGCGCGCTCGGCGGAGATCGTCGCGGCCGCGCGGGCCGTGGCAGGAGAGGAGACGGGAACGGCGCTGCGCCGGCTCAAGGCCGACGCCCATCTGGCCATCGCCCTGGCCGACCTGGGCGGCGCGTGGGACTGGGTGGGCGCCACCGGCGCCATGACCCGTTTCGCCGACGCGGTGCTGGAGGCGGCCTTGGCCGAGGCGGTCAGGCTGGAGGTGGCGCGCGGCCGCATGTCGGCCTGCGAGGCGAACGGGGCCGGGCCGGCACCCGGTTTGTTCGTGCTGGCCATGGGCAAGCACGGCGCGGGCGAGCTGAACTACTCCAGCGACATCGACATCTCCTTCTTTTTTGAGCCGGAGCGGCTGCCCGCGGTGGGTGACCCGGCGGCCCTGGCCATCCGGCTGGCGCAGGCGACGTCCACCCTGCTGAACGAGCGCACGGCCGACGGCTATGTCTTTCGTACCGACCTCAGGCTCCGGCCGGACCCGGCCGCCACGCCGCCGGCCGTGCCCGTGGGGGCGGCGCTCACCTACTATGAGACCGCCGGCCAGAACTGGGAGCGGGCGGCCTTCATCAAGGCCCGGGTGGCCGCCGGCGACCAGAGGGCCGGGACGGCCTTTCTGCGCGAGCTGACGCCCTTTGTTTGGCGGCGCAGCCTGGACTACGGCGCCATCGCCGACGTGCACGCCATCAAGCGGCAGATCCTGGCCGGGCAGGCGGAAGGGGGGATCAAGCCCGCAGGGGCGGACCTCAAGCTGGGGCGGGGCGGCATTCGGGAGATCGAGTTCTTCGTTCAAACCCAGCAGTTGATCCTGGGGGGACGCAATCCCGCGCTCCGGTCGAGGCGCACGGTGGAGGCGCTCGAGGCTCTGCGCGACGCCGGGCATGTGGACGCCGGCACGGCCGAGGAACTCACGGCCGCCTATGGCCGGCTCCGGGCTTGGGAACATCGCGTGCAGATGGTGGGCGACGAGCAGACCCACCGGCTGCCGGCCGAGGACGCGGGGCGGCGGCGGATCGCGGCCCTGTCCGGGTTCGGCGACCTCCGCCGGTTCGATGCGGAGGTGCGCCGGACCCTGCGAGGGGTGGACCGCTTGTACGCCGGATTGTTCGCCGGAGAGGAGCCGCTGAGCTCGCGCTTCGGCAGCCTGGTGTTCACGGGCGTGGAGGACGATCCGGAGACGATGCGGACCCTGGAGCGAATGGGGTTCACGCAGGCGGCGCAGGTGTCCGCCACCATCCGCCACTGGCACCATGGCCGTATCCGGGCCACATCCACGGCCCGCGGGCGGGAGCTGTTCACCCGTCTGGCGCCCCGGCTGCTCGAGGCGGCGCGGCGGACCGGGGCGCCCGACGCGGCCTTCAGCCGGTTCTCAAGCTTCTTCTCGGGGCTCAGCGCGGGCGCCCCGGTGCAGTCGATGCTGCTGGCCGAGCCGGCGGTGCTGGAGCAGTTGGTGGAGGTGCTGGCGTTCGCGCCGGACCTGGCCCGGACCTTGTCCAGGCACCCGGGCGCGCTGGACGCCCTGCTGGACGCCCGCTTCCGCGAGCCGATCGGAATGTCCGGAGCCGGCGAGGCCGTGCGCGCCGGCGTGGGGGAGGGCCTCGGGTTGGAGGCGGCCATGGGGGCGGTTCGTCGGATCGCGCGGGAGCAGCGCTTCCGCATCGGGCTACAGATCCTGACGGGGGCTGCGAAAGGAGACGAGGCCGGGCTGGCCTATACCGATCTGGCGGAGGTCTGTCTCCAGGCGCTCGCGCCGCGCGCCCTGGCCGAGGTGGAGCGGCGCGGGGGGGGCTTCCCAGGCGCGGTCGCGGTGCTGGCCCTGGGCAAGGCGGGCTCACGAGAGATGACGGCGCGCTCGGACCTGGATCTCTTGATCGTGTACGCGGCGGAGGCGGGGGCCGCCTCTACGGAAAAGGGGTGGCGGGCGGAGACGGTCTATGGGCGGTTCGCGCAGCAACTGATCGCGGCCTTGTCGGCGCCCATGGCGGACGGTGGCCTTTATTCGGTGGACATGCGGCTCCGGCCGGCAGGGACGGACGGTCCCCTGGCGGTCAGCCTGCCGGTGTTCCAGAGCTACTACGCCCGAGAAGCCGAGACGTGGGAGCGTATGGCCTTGACGCGCAGCCGGGTGCTCTGGGCGAGCCCCCCGGGGTTCGCCGAACAGGTGGAGCACGCGCGTGAGGCCCTGCTGCGCCGTCCAGCTGAGCGGGGCGGCATGGTCCGGGACGCCCGAGCCATGCGGGCTCTGCTGGAGAGGGAGAAGCCGCCCAACGGGGTGTGGGACTTGAAGGCCGCACCGGGCGGTCTCCTGGACGTGGAGTTCGCGGCGCAACTGCTCCAGCTGGCGCACGCGGCCGAAGGCGGGCCCTTGCGGCAAGGCGTTGCGGAGGCCCTCGAAGACTTGGCCGCCTCCGGCCGGCTCGCAGCTCGGCATGCGGCGCCTCTGCTTGCGGGCTGGCGGTTGCAGTCGAACCTGGCGCAACTGCTTGCAGCGGCGCTGGAGGAGGGGGCCGATCCCCTGGGAGAGCCGGATCCATTCCGGCGCAAGCTGGCCCGGACGGCGGGCGTGCGTGGCGTGCGAGCTCTAGACGCAAGGCTCCGACGCGTGCAGTCGGCGGTCCGGCGCGCCTGGCTTCAGGTCGCCGTGGCGACGGAGTCGGCCCACTGAGCCGTTGAAGAGGGCAAGGGACCAGGTTTCGACTTCGGAGCACCACCCATGTTGAAGACGACCTTGCTGGCGGCGATCGCGACCCTGGCGCTGGCTGGCGCGGCCGCGGCCGGGGAGGCCGGGCCGGCACATCGAACGGACCGAGACGGTGACCGGCGCATCTCCCTGGTCGAGATGCAGGCCGCCCAAGCCGAGCGGTTCGACCGGCTGGACGTGGACCGCGACGGGCGGCTCACTCGCCAGGAGCGCCAGTTGGGCCGTCAGGCGCTCCGCGCGGAGCGCCAAACCCAGCACGCGCAACGCCAGGCCGCCGCCTTCGCGCGACGCGACCGCGACCGTGACGGTGCGCTGACCCAGGCTGAAGCGCCGGAACGAATGGCGGCGCGCTTCGCCCAGTTCGACGCGAACGGCGACGGACGGCTGACGGCTGGGGAACTGCAGGCTGGTCGGGTCGCAATGCGTGGCCAGCGTGGGCCGAAGCGTGCGGGGAGACAGCGGCTCGGCGCCGACGTCGACGGTGACGGGGCCATCTCCCGCGCTGAGGCCGATGCGCAGATCCGGGCGCGGTTCGCACGGGTCGACCTCAACCGTGACGGCTATCTCACGCTCGACGAGCGCCGCGCACACCGCCAGAGCCGGCGCGGCCAGGGCTGAGCGGGGAGGCGAGGACTGCGGGCATGACGGCGCCTACGGCATCGGTCATGCTCGGGGCCGCCGCGTTGGGAAGCGCGGGTGAGAGGGGCGGTTGCAGGCGGTCGAGGATCCGGACGGCGAACTGGTGCAAAGGGCCGGCCGGGGCGACCCGACTGCAGCCCAGGCGCTGGTGGCGCGGAAACTGCCGCGTGTGCTGGCGCTCGCCTACCGCACCCTTGACGACGCGGCCGAGGCGGAGGACGTGGCGCAGGAGGCCATGCTGAAGGTCTGGCGCCATGCGCCCGCCTGGAGGCCGGGCAAGGCCCGGTTCGACACCTGGCTGCACCGGGTGGCGCTGAACCTCTGCTATGACCGACTGCGGCGGCGGCGCGAGCAGCCGGTGGCCGACTTGCCGGAGCGGGTCGATCCCGGCTTCGGCCCCGATCGCGGACTTCGCGCCGCCGATGTGGGCCGGCGCGTGGCCGCCGCATTGCAGGCCTTGCCGGAGCGGCAGCGGGACGCGGTGGTGCTGTGTCACTACCAGGAGCTGGGCAACATCGAAGCGGCGGAGGTCATGGGGGTGAGCGTGGAGGCTTTGGAAAGCCTGCTCTCGCGCGGGCGCCGCAGCCTGCGGGGCGCCTTGGCGGACATGAAAAACGAAGTGGCGGAGGTCTGAGCGATGGACGCCGAACGATGGGATCAGTTGCTGGACGCATATCGGGCCCCGCTGCCGAGCCCCGTGCTTCGGGCGCGGGTGCTGGCGGCCGCGCCCAGGCCTCCGACCTGGAGCCGCGTCGCAGGACGCCGGATGCGGGCCTGGGCGCCGGGCGCGGGCTTGGCGGCGGCGGGCTTGGCCGGGGTGCTGTTCGGAGTGGTGCTGTCGGGCTCGGGTCTCGAGACGTCGGCCGACACCTTGCTGGCCGAGGCTGGGCCCTATGACGAGGCGGTGCTGAACGTGGATGGGGGGCGGTGAGAGAGCGCACGCTCAAGATCGCCCTGGCCGCCTCTCTCGCGGGCAACCTTTTCCTGGTGGGGCTGATCGCCGGGACCCGGCTGCTCGGCGAGCACAAACGCGAGCAAGGAGCGCCGTCCCGCTCGGGCGGGCGGTTCGCGGCCGTGGTGGAACGGCTCGATCCTGCGGACGCGGAGGCCTTGCGCGAGGTGATGCGGCAGGAGGGCCAGCAGGCGGAGCCCCGGGTGCAGGCCCTGCGAGCTCGGCGGCGCGAGCTGGAGACGGCCATGGGTCGTCCCGACTACGACCCGGTAGCCGTTCGCACCGCGCTGGCGCGGGTGAGGGCGGAAGAGACGGCTTTGCGCGCGGACCTCGACCGCACTCTGCTCGAGTTCGCGACCCGGTTGGAACCGGAGGAGCGGGTGGCGCTATCGCCGCTGTTCCGTAAGAGCGGCCGCGGCTGGCGTGAGCGCCCGAACGAGGGGCCCTCCCGGTCAGGCGGCCTCGGTGATGCGGGGGCGAAGCCCCGGGACCGCTGAACCGGACACCGGCAGGGTGAAGCTGGCCGTTGTGCCCACGTTCGGCTCGCTGGAAAGCTCCAACCGCCCGCCGTGGAGCTCGACCAGGGATTTGGTCAAGGCCAGGCCCAGACCGCTTCCCTGCTGCGTCTTCACCAACTGCGACTCGGCCTGTTCGAACGGGCGGGCCAGGCGCGCGAGGTCCTCTTCGGAGATGCCGATGCCGTTGTCGGCCACGCTGACGCGGACGCGGCCGCCTTCGCGGAGGGCCTCCACGGCGACCCGGCCGCCGCGGGGCGTGAACTTCAGAGCGTTGGACAGAAGGTTCAGCATGACCTGTTTGAGCGCGCGGTAGTCGGCGTCCACCTCAGGCAGCGCCGGCAGGTCCACTCGGAGCGCCAGGCCGGCGGCTTCGGCGCGGTCGCGGACGAGGCGGACGGAGCCCTCGACCACCTCGTCCAGGGACACGGGCTCGATATTGAGGTTCATCTTGCCGGCCTCGATCTTGGACATGTCCAGGATGTCGTTGATCAGGGCCAGCAGGTGCTGGCCGGAGTTCAGGATGTCCGCGGCGTAGCCCTTGTAACGAGGGTCGCCCAGGGGGCCGAACATCTCGCCCACCATGATTTCGGAGAAGCCGTTGATCGCGTTCAGCGGCGTGCGGAGCTCGTGGCTCATGTTGGCCAGGAACTCGCTCTTGGCCTTGTTGGCGCCCTCAGCGTTGACCTTCTCGGCCTCGTAACGGCGCGCCAGGTCCTCCAATTCGAGTTGGCTGGCTTCCAGGCTGCTGACCAGGCCCTGCAGCGCCTGTTCGTTGCGGCGACGCGCCTCGTCCTGGCGCTTGATGGCGGTGATGTCGGCGGCGCACATGACCAGCCCGCCTTCGGAGGTGCGCCGCTCGGCGATCTGGATCCAGCGCCCGTCGCGGAGCTCCACCTCGGTCAGGCCGTCGGGTCCGGGCTGGCTGCGGGCGACCGCGTCCACGGCCTTACGCTGGACGACGTCGCGCGTGACCCCCGGCGCCAGGAGGGCGGCGTCGAGGGCGAAGAAATCGCGAAAGGTCCGGTTGGACATGATCAACCGGCCGCGGGCGTCCCAAAGGACAAAGGCGTCCGAAACGTTCTCGATGGCGTCGCGAAGCCGGTTTTCGGCAGCCTGAACGCGAACCTGGGCTGTACGCTCCTCCGTGATGTCTAGCGCCACGCCGATGATGCGGCGGTAGGCCCGATCGCCGGGGCGGCCGACGCCCTGGCCGCGCGCATCCAGCCAAGCGACGCGGCCCGAAGCGTCGGGAACAGCAAAGGCCACGTCGAAGGCGCCGTAGGCCGCGGCGTTCTTGAGCGCGCTCCGGACTTTGTCGCGGTGTTCCGGGGCGATGCGGTCGATGATCTCGGAGCCGGGCGCGGTGCCGCCGCCGCCCCAGCCCAGCATGGCTGCGGTCACGTCGGACATGAAGACCTGGTCGGTGGCCAGATCCCATTCCCAGATGCCGCAGTGGGCGGCCTCGACCGCGGTGCGGAACCGGCGTTCGCGTTCGCTCCAACTGCGTCGGGCGGCTTCGGCCCGTTTCGTCTGGACCACCAGGCCGATGGCCAGCACGCAGCAGATGACCAGCGGCAGGAAGCGTCCGGCGAGTTCGGCCGTGGGACCCGGCTCGAACAGCAGCGGCGCTACTGCGGTATAGGCTGCAAGCAACAACAGGACGCCCAGAAAGGCGATCCGCAGGCCGGGCGAGAAGAAGGCGTCGGGCGGCCCGCCCGCATCGGCGAGCGACCTTTCCGGACGCCGACGGCGGCTCGGCCCCAACCCCACCCCTCCTGAATCGCGACCCTCGCCCCGCACCTTAGCTTCGTACCGAGTCCCGCGTCACGCGCGATGTTCACTTGCTTTTAAACGACTCGGAACCGTGGCCCCGAGGACTCGGGCTCAGGCCCTCAGGCGAGGGCTTTCTCTGCGAGTTCGAGGACGTTCGCCGACAGCCCGGGCGTGTCGACCAGACGCTGGAGTTGGGCGCGGAGCCGGCCGGCGAGCTCGGGCGTCAGTCGCCGCCAGGCGCCCAGCGGCTCG
This sequence comes from Pseudomonadota bacterium, assembly GCA_019348195.1. Lineage (GTDB taxonomy): Bacteria > Pseudomonadota > Alphaproteobacteria > Caulobacterales > Caulobacteraceae > JAHWJX01. The sequence continues at coordinate 41,431 of JAHWJX010000002.1, forward strand.
ATCAGGCGGGCGGCGGTCTTGGGGTTCAGCGCGTCGGTCAGGATGATCTGGTCGACGAGGAAACCGTGACCGGAGCCGTCCGGAGCATGCAAGGCGGCCAGGTTGCTGCTGAAGCCCTGGACCAGGGCGCGCAGCCGGTTGGGGTTGCGGCGGTCGAAGGCGGGATGGGTCAGCAGGCCCAAGACGCGGCCCAGCACCCCGGGCTCGGGCGCGCGCGCCTGGATGGAGAACCACTTGTCAATGGCGAGAGGCTCGTGCGCCCAGCGCACGTAGAAGGCCGCCAGCGCCTCGTCGTAGGTTGCGCCCCCGATCTCGGCCAGGGCGTCCAGACCGGCGAGCGCGTCCGTCATGTTGGAAGCGTCGGCGAAGTGCGCCTGGGCCCGGGCCGCAGCATCGTGACCCCGGGTTGCGGTGAGGAGGTGCAGCGCCGCATTGCGCAACGCGCGCCGGCCCGCCGAGTCCGCATCGGGGGAATAAGGAGCATGGGACGCGAGCGCATCGTGAAGTCGGGCCAGAGGGGCCGAGAGCGTTTCGCCCAGAACGGTGCGGAGAGCCTCGCGCGCGGTGTGAACCGCTGCAGGGTCGTACGGCGCGCGCAGGAGGGACAGGTCGCCCTCGCTGGGCGGGCTCAGCAGCAGGGCCTTGAAGGCGGCTTCGGCGGACTGGTCGGCCAGTGCGCGCCCGACGGCCTCGGCCCAGCGGCGTTCGCCGGCGGCGTCCGGGTCTCCGGCCGCGCGGCGCAGCCCGAGGTCGGCCGCGAGGGTCTGGCCGGCTTCCCAGCGGTTGAACAGGTCCGGGTCGCCGGCCAGCAGCACGTAGCGGTCGTCGTCGGGCGCGTCCGTCGAGAGCCGGACGGGGGCGGAGAAGCGGCGCAGCGCCGAGACCACGGGCGGGGTTGTGATGTCGTGCAGGCGTACGCGGGTCCGCCCCGCGTCCAGCACGATCACTGTTTCTTCGCTGGGGCGGCCGTCGCGCGTAAAGGCGAGCGGTCGGCCGTCGCCGTCCAGCAGACCCAGGCGGATGGGGATCGGCACGGGAGCGGAGTCTTCCTGGCGGCCCTCCGGCGCAGTCTGGTCCAAGGTGAGGTCGAGCGCCCCGGTCTCGGGATCGTAGGCGGATTGAAGCTGGACGGCAGGTGTGCCCGGCTGGGCGTACCAACGCAGGAACGAGGAAAGGTCCTGGCCGGAGATCTCGGCGAAACAGGCCACGAACTGCTCCATGGTGGCCGCCGTGCCGTCCAGACGCTCGAAGTACAGATCGCAGCCGCGGCTGAACGCCTCTTCGCCGACCAGGGTGCGCAGGACGCCGATCAGCTCGGCGCCCTTTTCATAGACGGTGGCGGTGTAGAAGTTGTCGATGGCGATGTAGCTGGACGGGCGCACGGGATGGGCCAGCGGCCCGGCGTCCTCGGGGAATTGGCGGGCGCGCAGGGCGCGGACGTCCTTGATGCGTTGAACCGCGGCCGAGCGCTGATCCGCCGAGAAGCCCTGGTCGCGATAAACGGTGAAGCCTTCCTTGAGGCAGAGCTGGAACCAGTCGCGGCAGGTGATGCGGTTGCCCGTCCAGTTGTGGAAGTATTCGTGGGCCACAACGCTTTCGATGCGCTCGTAATCAGCGTCGGTGGCGGTGTCGGGATCGGCCAGGAGCAGGCTGGAGTTGAAGATGTTCAGCCCCTTGTTCTCCATCGCCCCGAAGTTGAAGTCGCGCACGGCTACGATCATGAACAGGTCGAGGTCGTACTCGCGGCGGTAGGCGCGCTCATCCCAGGCCATGGCCCGCTTTAGGGCGTCCAGCGCATAGGTCGCCCGCGCGGTTTGGCCGGGATCGACGTAAACCTCGAGCTTGACCTCGCGACCGGAAGCGGTGGTGAAACGGTCCTCGAGAACGTCCAACTCGCCCGCCACCAAGGCGAACAGATAGGCCGGTTTAGGGAAGGGGTCGCGCCAGACGGCGTAATGGCGACCCTCGGGCGTCTCGCCGGATTCGAGGCGGTTGCCGTTGGCGAGCAGGCGTGGATAGACCCGGTCGGCTTCAATCCGGACGGTGTAGCGGGCCAGGACGTCGGGGCGGTCGGGAAAGAAGGTGATCTTGCGGAAGCCCTCGGCCTCGCACTGGGTGCAGAAGCGGCCGCCGGAGATGTAAAGCCCTTCCAGGGCCGTGTTGGCGGAGGGATCGATCTCGACCTCCGTCTCCAAGGCGAAGGCGTCCGGCGGAGTGGGGAGGGTGAGGCCGTCCGCCTCCAGGACGTAGTCGGCCGGTTCAAGCCGACGGCCGTCCACGGCCAGGGAGATCAGGCGGAGGTTCCGGCCGTCCAGGCGGAGCGCGCCCGCCGTGTTCCGTCGCAGCTGCAAGCGCGCGCGCACTCGGGTGGCGGAGGGCTGAAGGTCGAAACTCAGCTCGACCTCGTCGACGAGAAAGGCGGGGGGACGATAGTCGGCCAGGCGGACGGCTTGGGGCGTGTCGGTGCGCATGAGCCTAGATGGAGCGGCCATGGCCGGGGGAGCAACCGGCCTGAGCGGGTCACCGGCGGTTTTTCGCACGCGGTGACGCCCGATCGAGCGAGCGGTTGAAAACAGCGCCTGGCGGGTCGGACGGCCCGCGGGGCGGCGGCCGAGGAGGCCGGCGCCTCGCCGCCGCCGGCCGCCTCAAGCCCCAGCCGTCTCGTCCGTCACAGCTGAGGCGGGGGTGGAGATAGCGGGTGTTGAAGCCGATCGGGGAGTAGCGGGGGAGAGTCAGGACGCCCTAGCTGCGCCGATCCCGGTCACCCCCCAAGTCCGCGGGCCGTAGCATCCGTGGCCAAGCTTCCGAGCTTGGCGGCGGGCCGGGCGAAGGTCCTCTACGCCCGCTCCGGGCAGGTCAGGCCGCCGCCACGTCGTTCGCGGCGAGGGCGGCCGTGGGCTGTTCGGTGATCCGGCGCAGTACGGCGGCGGCCTGGCGAGCCAGCTTGAGAACCTCGGCTGGAACTTCGTCGGGGTTCTCGGAGCCGAAGTCGGCCAAGTCGCGGGCGAGGCGGACGAGCTTGGGGGCGGCGGCGATCATGCGCGCCTGATGCTCCATCCTCTCGGGGTCACGGTCGTATTCGGCCCCCGGCACGCGCCAGCCGCCCCAGTCCTGCTGGTCGGTGACCACGATGGGAAAGGTGCCCGGGAAGGGGTGGTGCGCGCAATGTTCCTCGTTCTGCCACTTGTTGCGCGCGCGCAACACGCGCCAATCGCCCTGGTCCGCATCGGCGGTGGGCTCGTCGTCGCGACCGTCCGCGCGCAGTTCATGGGCCACGAACTCGCGGCCCAGGCCCACGTCGTAGGTGATGCGCACCGGTTCGTCAAAGCCCTTGGCCCAGACGGGCGTGACCTTGTCGATGACGGCGAAGGTGCCCACGGTCTCTACCCAGACGCGCTGATTACGATGAAATACGGCCTTCGCCATGACGCCCCCGCCTGCCCGCCCTGCTGGCGGTGTTGCGGCGACCATGAACGGGATTGATTGACGGGGGGTGTAAGGGAGGCGTGGGACGTGCGAGGAGGGCTCCGCTGAACCCTCCCCCACGCTCGGATCGCACGCGCGAGCGCGTCAGGCGGTGGTCTGGTTCCCGCTGCCGCCCGGCTCGCTGATCTCTTCCAAGGTGCGGCCCACGATCTTGGCGCGATGCTCCTGGGCCAGGTCGCCCAGCGAAATGATCCCGACCAGGTCCTTATTTTCGTCGACCACGGGCAGCCGGCGGATCTGGTGGTCGGCCATCTTGTCCGCGGCCTGGTTCAGGTCGTCGCTGGCCAGGACGTATTCCAGGTTGCCCGTCATGATGCGGCTGATCGGGGCGCTGTTCTCCAGACCCTGGGCCACGCCGCGCACCGCGATATCGCGGTCGGTGACCATGCCCTGGATGCGACGACCGTCGCAGACGGGCAGGGCGCCCACGTCCAGCTCCGCCATCTTCTGGGCGACGCTCTGGATCGAGTCGTTCGGGTTCGCGATCTGTACGTCGCGGCTCATCACGTCGGCGATCTTCATGGCTGTGTCTCCTTGTCGACCTTGCGAAACAACCCGCGGCGGGCGGTCAAGGTTCCGCTTAGTCCGGGCTGATCGCGCCCAGGAGAAAGGCGCCCAGGAGCACGGCGGCGATCAAGGCCACGGCGACCCACAGCCATGGGGCGCGCGGGGTGCGCTCATTGGCGAAATTGGGATCGCGGGCCTGAGCGCCCGGGCGCAGCGGCTCGGGCGTAAGGCCCTGGCCGGCCACGCCGCCGCCGGCCTCGTCGTCGGTGCCGGTTTGGGCGCTCCAAGCGTCGCGATGGGCGACCCGGTCGCCGGTCAGCCCCGCGCTGGTGGCGCCCCAGTCCTGCTGCGCCCGCGCGCCCGGGTGCGCGGTGGGACCCTTGCCGGCGTCATCGTCCTTCATGTCAGGCAGGCTGTGGGCGTCCGTCTCCGGCATGGTCGTGTTCCTCGTGTCGCAACACAAGCGCTCGGACCGGGGAGGCGTTCCTCAGTGGGCCACCCGCCAACGCGCGGCGAAGGCCGGTGAGATGTCGAGACCTGGAGGCGGGGAGCGTCCGCCGCAGTCGTTCCGGAGACAGGCGCAGACGAAGTCCAGCGCGCGGCGGATGCCGTGTTCGGAGTAGGGCTTCGAGATCACCCCGCAGGCGCCGGCGAAGTCGGCCGGCAGGCGCTGCTTGTTGGCGGTCATGAACAGCACCACAGCGCCGCAGTCGTTGGTCAGGGTGCGGGCCGCGTCCACGCCGCTCGGGCCGTCCTGCAGATGGACGTCGACCAGGGCTAGGTCCGGGCGGTGGCGGCCGGCCAGGGTGACCGCTTCGCCGGACTCCATCGCGTGGCCCACCACGTGGTGGCCGGCTTCGGCCAGCATGTGCTCCAGCTCGACGGCCAGGAGCACTTCGTCCTCCACAATGAGGATGTCCATCTGATCAACCGCGGTCATGCGGGCTCCAAGGGCAGGGTGATGCGGGCCGACACGCCCGGTTCGTTGTTGCGCCAGTTGATGACGGCGCCGAGCTGGCGGCTCAGGATGTCGACGATGCCCGCCTGGCCGCCCAGGTGCGACCGTAGCTGGTCGACGTCGGCCTGGCCGTCATCACTGAGCTCGATGGTGCAGCGGTGGTTCTCGCGACGCAGGGACACAAGCAGACGGCCGGACCGCCCTGGCGGGAAACCATCGTTCAGCGCGTGGGCGAGGATCTCATTGATGAGCAGGGCGAGGGGGGCTGCGCGAGCCGCCTCCGCATCGATCCTCTCCAGCTCGAAACAGACGTCCACTTCCGCCTTGGGCGTGCGGCCGACAAGGTCGTCGACGAGATCGCGCAGGAACCGCGCCACGTCGAATCGCGCCGCGTTGTCGGTTTGGAACAGGCCGCGGTGAGCGGCGGCGACCGCGCTGATCCGGTCCTGCACCAGTCGAAGCGCCGCCCTGACGCTCGGGTCGGCGGTGCGTCGGCTTTGAAACTGGATGAGGGAGGTGATCAGCTGAAGATTGTTCTTCACCCGGTGTTCGACCTCGTGCAGGAGCAGGGTCTTCTGTTCGGCGGTGGTGCGCAGGTTGTCGGTGCGCTGCTGCACGGCCGCTTCCAGCTCGTCGTTTGCACGCACCAGGGCGGACTCGCGAGACTTGCGGGGCGTGATGTCCAGGTGGGAAGCGAACCAATAGGCGATCCGGCCGTCCGGGCCTCGAACCGGGCTCATGAACATCCCGTTCCAGAAGGGCGAGCCGTCCTTTCGATAGTTCAGGAGCTCCACCGAGAGCTCCCGGCCGGCGTTCAGCGCCTCGCGCACGGCCTGGGTGGTGGCCGGGTCGGTCTCTGGACCCCGAAGAAAGCGGGGATTGCGGCCCAGCACCTCTTCGGCCGGGTAACCCGTCAGGGCGGTGAAGGCGTCGTTCACAAAGACGATGGCGTGATCGCGGTCGCCTCCCGCGGTGACCAGCATCGGCAGCCGGGCCCCCCGCAGAGCGGCGCCGCCCAGGTCGTTGGCGGCGCTGGACCGGGTCAATCGTTCGACGGCGTCGACGGTAGGCGGGAACGCAGTGGACATTGCGACGTGGACAAAGCCTTTAGGTAGGCGTGCCGACACAAGCCGCGGTGGAGCCGAAAGTTCCCGTCCGGCGTGAGGGAAGTTAACCTTTGCGCGAAATTGCGCGTACGTCAGAGCGAGGGCGCTCAGCTTGGCCGAACCGGCTCAGCCGAAGGGCACCACCTTGTTGGCCGCGTCGTGGCCGATATCGGCTTGCCCCAGCACCGGGATGCCGGATCGCTCGCACCATTCCCGCGCGATCGCGTCTTCGTCGCGCCCGAACTCGGGATCGTTGGGGACGACCTGGTTGAACCGGCCCAGCCGGATGCCCGCAACGCGCCGCACCCGCGGATTGCTCGTGAGCTGCCAGAGCATCCGGTCGGCGCGGTAGGTGGGCTCCGCCACCTCTTCCAGCATCAGGACCCGCCCTTCGAAATCTGGCTCCCACGGCGTCCCCAGCAATCCGCTGACGATGGCGATATTGAAGGCCAGGGCGGGGCGCGGATCGTCCCAGAGGCTGGGCTCGAGTGCGGAAGGATCGCCTTCCACAAGCCAGCTCAGCGCCCGCAACGCGGCCTGCTCACCGCCGTCGCGCCGGATGTCGTCCACCATGGGGCCATGCGCCGCGCCCTCGAAGCCCGCGCGGCGGAGCGCGGCCAGCAGCACGCCGCCATCGCTGTAGCCTAGGTAGCGTTTGCTCCGGGCCGCCGGCTCCAGCCGGCCTAGCGCCGCCTCCACCATGCGGCCGGAGCCGTAGCCGCCCCGCGCGAACCACACGGCGTCCACCCGAGGATCGTTCGCCGCTTCGGCGAAGGCGGCCGCGCGCGCGGCGTCCGGCCCGGCGAAGTGGCCGTCCTGGAGGAAGCATTGGGCGTGGAAGACCAGCTCCACCGCTGCGCCCCAACGCTCGGAGGCCACCATCCGCGCCCGCTCGGCCGTTTCCGGCGAGATGGGACGGCTGGGGGCTGTGACGGCGATCCTCATGACTTCCCCCGGGGCTCACCCTTCCCTACGATTCGGCGCATGACTCGGGAAGCTTCAAGCCGATCCTCGCCTGCGGTCGCAGGCTCCTACTTCTTCTGCGGCGTCGGCGGCAGCGGCATGCTCCCGCTGGCGCTGATTCTTCAGGCCCGTGGCGCGCGCGTGGAGGGCTCCGACCGCGCGCTCGACCAGGGCCGCACCCCCGACAAGTTCGACGCGCTCCGTGCGCGTGGGATTGTCCTTCATCCACAGGACGGCTCAGGCCTGCGCGACGCGTCCCAGATCCTGGTCGCCTCGGCCGCGGTGGAGGCCGACATCCCCGACGTGGCCGCAGCGCTCCGCGTGGGCGCCTCCCGCGTCAGTCGAGCCGAACTCCTGGCCGATCTGTTCAACGCCGCCGCTGAGCGGATCGGTGTGGCGGGAACTAGCGGCAAGTCCAGCGTCACAGGCATGATCGCCGCCATCCTGCATGCAATCGGCGGGCGCCCCACCGTGATGAACGGCGCGGAGATGAAGCTGTTCGGCGCCTCCGCCCTCCCTGGCGGGGGGGAGACCTTCGTCTCCGAGGTGGACGAGTCGGACGGGTCCATCGCGCTGTACCGCCCCACGATCGCGGTGGTGAACAATGTGGCGCTGGACCACAAAACCATGGAGGAGCTTCGCGGCCTCTTCGCCGACTTCGTTCGGGGCGCCCGTACGGCTGTGTTGAACCTGGACAACCCGGAAACCGCGTCACTGGCGCGCGATCACCCGGGCGCGCTGACCTACAGCCTATCGGACCCGAAAGCTCAGCTTCTCGCGCAGGCGGTGCGGCCCACGTCCGACGGGATCGGCTTCACGGTGAACGGCCTGCCCGTGAAGCTTCAGGTTCCCGGCCGCCACAATGTGGCCAACGCGCTTGCCGCTCTCGCCGCTGCAACCGCGGTCGGTGTCCCGCTCGAGGACGCCGCCAGGGGTCTGGAGACCTTCTCGGGCATTCGCCGCCGGTTGGAGCTGGTGGGCGCGGCGGGCGGGGTCACCGTCATCGACGACTTCGCCCACAACCCCGACAAGATCACCGCCACCTTGTCCACCCTGCACGCCTTTCCCGGCCGCCTCCTGCTGATGTTCCAGCCGCAAGGCTATGGCCCGCTACGCCTTTTTCGTTCGGAGTTCATCGAAACTCTCGCCGAACAGATGGGAGCGGAAGACGTCCTGCTCATGCCCGAGCCCGTTTATTTCGGCGGCACCGTGGACCGCTCCGTCGGCAGTCGGGAGATCGTCGAGGGCGTCGCCGCGCGCGGTCGCCATGCCGAAGCTCTGCCGGACCGTCCGGCCTGCGGCGAACGCCTGCTGCAACTGGCCCGCCCAGGCGACCGCATCGTGGTCATGGGCGCCCGCGACGACACCCTAACCCAGTTCGCCGCCGAACTGCTGGACCGGCTCAAGGCCTCGGCTTCGGCCTGAGCGCGTCGTCGTCGCCGCGCAGCGTCGATGGCGGTATGACGGGCAGGGCGGGCGGGGGGCGGCCGAAGGGGATCTTGATCCCGCTGCTGTCGCTCAGGTTGGTGGCTGGCCCTTCGCCCCGACGGGGCCCGCCAATGGTGTTGCAGCCGGTGCAGACGCCTAGGGGCAGAGGCCGCAGCCTGGCCTCTTCCCGGGCGGCCGCCGCCGCTGTTCGAGCTGCGGCCTCGGCCTGGAGCCGCGGGTTCGGGTCGGGTCCGAGCGCGGGCGCGGTCCGCGCCGTTGTGCGCGCTCGTACCGCGCAGAGCTCCCGCTCGCGGGCGGTGCGTGGTCCTGGCCCGCTGCAATCGACGGCGCGGAGCGCGGCGGCCACGGCGGACAGGTCGGACGGGGCCCGCGGGCCCGGCGTTCTGGCCGGCCCGGCGGGCAGGGTGGACGGAGCCGGGGATGAAGGGGGCGGCGGCGCGGCTGGCGCGAGCGCCGGCGAAGCCGGAACTGGAGCGGAGAGGGCGGAGGCCGGACTCTCGCGGCGTTCCTGCCCGAGGCGACCTGTCGGCGCCGGACGGGGGTCGGCGGCGTCCACCGACGGTCTCGGCGGGGTTTCGGGCCGCTCCGGCCGGATCAGGGCGACCTCGATCGGCGGCGGCGCGGGCGCACCCGTCTCGGCGCGCCGGAGCATGAGCCCGCCCAGCAGGGCGCCGTGAAAGGCGAGCGACAGGATCGCGGCCGCGGCGACCCTGCGCCAGGCCCATTGTCTGAGTCCCACTTGCGTCTCCCCGACCGTCCGGAGGAGCGGGCGCCATTACGGCCAAGCTGGGGCCGGTCGGCGGTCTTTGCGGGGCCGGGCCCGACGCCTAAATGGCGACGGAGCACGGAAGGAGAGCCGAATGCCGTTGACGATGTGCCCGCACGGACACGGGGCGATGCAGGAGGTGAGCCGTTCGGGCGTGCAGCTCGACATTTGCCCCAGCTGCGGCGGCGTCTGGCTGGACCGCGGCGAACTGGAGAAGGTCCAGACCGGCGTCCGCGACCGTCAGTCGGAGGTGCAGGATGAAATGCGCCGCTTCGAGCGCGACGTGGACGAGTTCCGCCGCGACCCGGACGATTGGCGCCGGCGTCACCCTTATGACACCGAGCAGAAGCGCCACAGCTATTCCGACGAGGACGATTACCGGCGCCGCAAGAAGCGGCGCGGCTTCGACCTGTTCGACATCTTCGATTGAGCCAGAGCCGGGCAGGCAGGCTCGTCTTGACCCCGACAGAGGCGCCGGGTATCTAGCGGCCTCCTTCGGTCGGGGTCCCCCCCGGCTGAAGCAAGCGAGATGGGGCTGTGTCCCCGCCGGAACGCCCAAAGCGCGCGTTCCGGGCCGTTTCGTTTGCCGAAACAGTTTCACCCTGGGCGCCTCGGCCAAACGGCACACGCCCGCCTCGGAGCCGTAATGCCCACCGTCAACCAGCTGATCCGGAAGCCCCGTACCCCGAACCGCACGCGTAACAAGGTGCCGGCCCTGAAGGGCTCGCCTCAGCGCCGGGGCGTCTGCACCCGCGTCTACACGACCACGCCGAAGAAGCCGAACTCCGCCCTGCGCAAGGTCGCCAAGGTGCGACTGACCTCGGGCATCGAGGCGGTGTGCTACATTCCTGGCGAAGGCCACAATCTGCAGGAGCACTCGGTGGTCCTGATCCGTGGCGGCCGTGTGAAGGACCTCCCCGGCGTGCGCTACCACATCCTGCGCGGCGTGCTGGACACCCAGGGCGTCAAGAACCGCAAGCAACGCCGCTCGCTTTACGGCGCCAAGCGTCCGAAGTGACCCAACGAAGCTGAGACTCATCTCGGCGAGAGCCGGGATCCAGAAGGAAGAACCAAGCCCATGTCCCGCCGCCGTCGCGCAGAGAAGCGCGAAGTCCTGACCGACCCGAAGTACGGGGATGTCGTCGTCACCAAGTTCATGAACTACGTCATGTACGAAGGTAAGAAGGCGGTCGCCGAGAACATCGTCTATGGCGCCTTCGACCTGATCGAGACGCGCCGTCGCGACATGGAGCCGCTCCAGGTGTTCCACACCGCGCTGGACAATGTCGCCCCCGCGATCGAGGTGCGCTCCCGCCGGGTCGGCGGCGCCACCTACCAGGTGCCGGTCGAGGTGCGTCCGGAGCGTCGCCGCGCCCTGGCCATTCGTTGGCTGATCAACGCCGCGCGCAACCGCGGCGAGAACACCATGACGGAGAAGCTGGCCGGCGAGCTGCTGGACGCCAGCAACAACCGCGGCACCGCGGTGAAGAAGCGGGAAGACACGCACAAAATGGCTGAAGCCAACCGCGCCTTCTCGCACTACCGCTGGTAAGCCCTATATAAAGCCTTGCCGATCATGTGCGCCGGGGGTTGCCTAGACCGCCCGGCGCCGTGCTAAGCGCCCCCAAGATCCCCGCACAATTCGAACGCCGTTTCGGCAGAGCATCGCATGCCCCGCAGCCACCCCATCGAGGACTACCGCAACTTCGGAATCATGGCCCACATCGACGCGGGCAAGACGACGACGACCGAGCGGATCCTCTACTACACCGGCAAGAGCCATAAGATCGGCGAGGTCCACGACGGGGCCGCGACGATGGACTGGATGGAGCAGGAGCAGGAGCGGGGGATCACGATCACCTCCGCCGCCACCACCGCCTTCTGGAACGGCAAGCGCCTCAACATCATCGACACGCCAGGCCACGTGGACTTCACCATCGAGGTGGAGCGTTCGCTGCGCGTGCTCGACGGCTGCGTCGCCGTGCTGGACGGCAACCAGGGCGTTGAGCCCCAGACGGAGACGGTCTGGCGCCAGGCCGACCGCTACGACGTGCCGCGCATCGTGTTCGTCAACAAGATGGACAAGATCGGCGCCGACTTCGAGATGTGCCTGAAGACCATCCGCGAGCGGCTGGGCGTCAAGGCCGTACCGATCCAACTGCCCATCGGGTCGGAGGCCTCGCTCAAGGGCGTGATCGATCTGGTCCGCATGAAGGCGGTCGTCTGGGAGAACGAGGCGCTGGGCGCCAACTACCACGACGAGGAGATCCCGGCGGACCTGCTGGACGCGGCCACCGAGGCGCGCAGCTACATGGTCGAGAACGCTGTGGAACTCGACGACGACGCCATGGAGGCCTACCTCGGGGGCGAGGAGCCCTCGGAGGAGGTGCTGAAGCGCTGCATCCGCAAGGCGGTGCTGAGCGGCGTCTGGTACCCGATCCTTTGCGGCTCCGCCTTCAAGAACAAGGGCGTGCAGCCTCTTCTGGACGCCGTGGTCGACTATCTGCCGTCCCCGGTGGACATCCCGCCGACCAAGGGCCTGGACTACAAGACCGAGGCGGAAGTCGAGCGTCGCGCGTCCGACGACGAGCCCCTGTCCGTGCTGGCCTTCAAGATCATGGACGACCCCTTCGTGGGCTCGCTCACCTTCTGCCGCGTCTATTCGGGCAAGCTCGAAACCGGCATGGGTCTGTTGAACTCAACGCGCGACAAGCGCGAGCGGGTGGGCCGCATGCTGGCCATGCACGCCAACGACCGTCAGGACGTCAAGGAAGCCTTCGCGGGCGACATCGTCGCCTTGGCTGGGCTGAAGGACACCCGGACGGGCGACACCCTGTGCGATCCGCTGAAGTCGCCCGTCATCCTGGAGAAGATGGAGTTCCCGATCCCCGTGATCGAGCAGGCCATCGAGCCCAAGTCCAAGGCCGACCAGGAGAAGCTGGGGGTGGCCCTGGCCAAGATGGTCGCTGAGGATCCCTCCTTCACCGTCCAGACCGACCAGGAGTCCGGCCAGACCATCATGAAGGGGATGGGCGAGCTCCACCTCGACATCAAGGTCGACATCCTACGCCGCACCTACAAGGTCGACGCCAACATCGGCGCGCCGCAGGTGGCCTATCGCGAGAGCCTGGGCCGCAAGGCCGACATCGATTACACGCACAAGAAGCAGACGGGCGGCACGGGGCAGTTCGCGCGCATCAAGGTTCTGTTCGAGCCGGGCGAGCCGGGCTCAGGCTTCGTGTTCGAGTCCAAGGTGGTCGGCGGCAACGTGCCCAAGGAGTTCATCCCGGGCGTGGAGAAGGGCCTCGAGTCCTCCAAGGACAATGGTCTGCTCGCCGGCTTCCCGCTGATCGACTTCAAAGCGACCCTCTACGATGGGGCCTACCACGATGTGGACTCCAGCGTGCTGGCGTTCGAAATCGCGGCCCGCGCCGCCTTCCGCGAGCTTCGCGAGAAGGGCGCGCCCAAACTGCTTGAGCCGATCATGAAGGTCGAGGTGCTGACCCCCGACGAGTACCTGGGCGACGTCATCGGCGACCTGAACAGCCGCCGCGGTCAGATCCAGGGCACCGATCAACGGGGCAACGCCCAGGTGATCACCGCCTTCGTTCCCTTGGCCAACATGTTCGGCTATGTGAGCAACCTGCGCGGCATGAGCCAAGGCCGCGCTCAGTTCACCATGCAGTACGATCACTACGAACCGGTGCCGCAGGTCGTCGCCGACGAAGTGATCAAGAAGTACGCCTAACCCAAACCCCAGAAAGGAGCCCACCCCGTCTGGGGCGGAGTCAAAGAGATGGCCAAGGAAAAGTTCAACCGTAACAAGCCGCACTGCAACATCGGCACCATCGGTCACGTCGATCACGGCAAGACCACGCTGACGGCGGCGATCACCATGACGCTGGCCAAGACGGGCGGCGCCAAGGCGATGAACTACGCCGACATTGACGCGGCGCCTGAAGAAAAGGCTCGCGGGATCACCATCAACACGGCCCACGTCGAGTATGAGACGGAAAACCGTCACTACGCCCACGTCGACTGCCCCGGCCACGCCGACTATGTGAAGAACATGATCACCGGCGCCGCCCAGATGGACGGCGCGATCCTGGTCGTTTCCGCCGCCGACGGCCCCATGCCCCAAACCCGGGAGCACATCCTGCTGGCCCGCCAGGTCGGCGTGCCGGCGCTGGTGGTGTTCATGAACAAGGTCGACATGGTCGACGACGAGGAGCTGCTGGAGCTCGTCGAACTCGAAGTGCGCGAGCTGCTCTCGTCCTACCAGTTCCCCGGCGACGACATCCCGATCACCAAGGGCTCGGCCCTGGCCGCGGTGGAAGGCAACAACCCCACCATCGGTGAGGAGAAGATCCTCGAGCTGATGGCTTCGGTGGACGCCTACATCCCGCAGCCGGAGCGTCCCGTGGACCTGCCGTTCCTGATGCCCGTGGAAGACGTGTTCTCCATCTCGGGCCGCGGCACGGTGGTGACCGGCCGGATCGAGCGCGGCATCGTCAAGGTGGGCGACGAAATCGAAATCGTGGGTATCCGCAACGTGCAGAAGACGATCTGCACGGGCGTGGAGATGTTCCGCAAGCTGCTGGACCAGGGCCAGGCGGGCGACAACGTGGGCGTGCTGCTGCGCGGCACCAAGCGTGAAGACGTCGAGCGCGGCCAGGTGCTGTGCAAGCCGGGCTCCATCACCCCGCACACCAACTTCATCGCCGAAGCCTATATCCTGACCAAGGAGGAAGGCGGCCGTCACACGCCCTTCTTCACCAACTACCGGCCCCAGTTCTACTTCCGCACCACGGACGTGACCGGGATCATCCGGCTGAAGGAAGGCGTCGAAATGATCATGCCCGGCGATAACGCCGAGCTGGAAGTCGAGCTGATCACCCCCATCGCCATGGAAGAGAAGCTCCGCTTCGCCATCCGTGAGGGCGGCCGGACCGTGGGCGCCGGCGTGGTGGCCAAGATCATCAAATAAGCCGGCGCGAGCTTGCTGAAGACGAGCCCCGTTGGAGCGATCCGGCGGGGCTTTTTCATGCCTGCTTGACGGCGCCGGTGAGAGCGGTCCGCGGTTGGTGCAAAGGCGGACCCCCCATGCTTGCCCTGGCGTTCCTCCGCTGCTCTCATCGCCGGACGATCGGAGGGGCAGGTGTCGCAGCAGGTGATCGGATTGATCGGCGGCATGAGCTGGGAGAGCTCCGCCCAGTACTATCGCATCATCAACGAGCAGGTTCGCACTCGGCTGGGCGGGCTTCATTCCGCCCGTTGCCTCATGTGGTCCTTCGACTTCGCTGAGATCGAAGCGCTGCAGCGTCCCGACGGATGGTCGCAAGCCACGGCCCTGATGATCGAAGCCGCCCAGCGTTTGGAGCGGGGCGGAGCGGACTTCGTGTTGATCTGCACCAACACGATGCATCGCATGGCGGACGAGGTGCAGGCCGCCATCGACCGACCGCTGTTGCACATCGTGGACTCCACGGCCGAGCGGATCCGGACAGCCGGTTTCCGACGGGTCGGGCTGCTCGGCACCGCCTTTACGATGGAGCAGGCCTTCTTCAAGGGCCGCCTGGCTGACCGGTACGGGCTCCAGGTGCTCGTGCCCGAGGAGGAGGACCGAGGACGAGTTCACCGGGTGATCTACGACGAACTGGTGAAAGGGCGGGTCAGCGCGAGTTCCCGTCAAGCCTACCGGGAGATCATCGAGCGATTGGTCGAGCGTGGGGCGGAGGCGGTCATTCTCGGCTGCACCGAGATCATGCTTCTGGTCCGGGCGGAGGACAGCCCGGTTCCGCTGCTCGACACCACGGTCATACATGCGGAAGCGGCCGTCGATCGAGCCTTGTCGGGGGCCTGAGGGCTCCGAGACGTCGTCTCACGAGCGCCGCCGCGTGTTCCCGGCTTCCGAACGGTCGGCCGGCGACCTGGAGCCGGTGGCGGACCGATGCAGGATTGACGGGCTGGAGCGGCGGCCGGCGACGCGCTGGTCGACGGGGCGCCTGCCCAGGCCCCCGGGAGCTGTCTGACTCTCAGGCTTGGTTGTTCTCCGCATCCGGCGAACCGATCGGAGCGCCGGTCACGGGGTCGGTCCGGATTTCGCGCGAGGTCTGGCGGTCGGAGGCCAGGCCGGGATCAGGGACGGCGCTGCCCTCTGAGCCCTGGGGCTCGGTCGCGGCCCGGGGCGGCTGGCCATCGTCTCCGGAGGGGCGGCGATTGTCGACTTCGCTGGGATAGGCGCCGCCCTGTGCGCGTTCGGATTCCGTCTCGAGAGACCTGCCGGACGGTGCGCCCCGAAAGGGTTCTTTGTTCTCGTCGGCCATAATCGAGTCTCCAGTCGTGGACTCAACGCGCCGCCGGAGCCTCCGCTCCCATTGGGGGTGATCGGCGGGACCCGGCCGGGCGGACTCGCCTGCGAGGCGAAACCGGCACAAGCTTTGCAGCCTCTTAGGCCCAGAAGCCGGGGCGGGTCAGATGGGCACAAAACTGAGCGTAGAGGTCTTGGCGCCCGGAGCGCTGACCTTGAGCGAGCGGGCGCTGTGGCGGAGCTTCACGGCCGCGTCCTCCGCCTACCGTAGTCCTTTCTTCAGCCTCGACTTCGCCCTGGCCGCCGATGGCGTCGCGCCTGGCAGCGCCGTGGCCGTGGTGGAGCGCGCCGGCGCGGTGGTGGGATTTCTGCCGTTTCAGCGACGGGGTCGCGTGGCCCAGCCTCTTGGCGCGCCCTTGAGCGACTACCACGGCGTGATCGCCGCGCCCGGAGTGGACCTGGACCTCCGCGAGGTGATCCGTCTGACAGGCTGCGACAGCTACCGCTTCAATGGGCTGGTCGGCCCGGCGCCGCCCAAGAGCGGGCGTTGTTTCGCCCACGCCGCGCTCAGGGCCGACGTTTCGGCGGGGCTGGAGGCCTGGTTGTCCGCCCGGCCGTCCACGCGCAAGTTCTTCAAGGACAAGGAACGGGCCCGGCGCGCGGCGGAGCGGGATCTGGGCGCGCTGGAGTTCCGCATGGAGGACGACTCGGACCTGCTGTCCTTCGTGATCGCCAACAAGCGCGACCAGTATCGGCGCACGGCCCGCCACGATGTCTTCGCTTGCGGGTGGACGCGGGACCTGCTGCGCCGCCTGTGGGCCGAACGCACCGCCGAATTCGGCGGACGCCTGGCGACCCTGCGGGCCGGCGGACGCCTGCTGGCTGCCGAGTTGGACCTCCGCGCGGGCCCGGTTCGCCACATCTGGTTCCCGACCTATGATCCCGACGTGGCGCGTTGGGGGCCTGGAACCCTGCTGATGATCTCGCTCTTCAAGGCGGCCGCCGAAGACCCCGGCTTGGCCGAGCTGGACTTCGGCAGGGAAGGGGAGGCGTACAAGCGCCATTACGCCGACGCCGCGGAGCCGGTGTATGAGGGCGGCCTCGACCTGGACGGCTGGCGCAGGGTTTCATGTCGCGCCGCCGACGCCGCCTTGGCGGCTGCGCCGGGCCTGACCAGGGTGGCGGAGGTCCGCGAGCGGATGCGGCGACGGTTCGAGATCATCACCGCATGCGAAACCCGTCCCGCCGCCTGGCTGGGTGGAGCCGCGGACGCCTTCGTCAACGCCGCCCGCCGCGGCCCGGCCGTTTCTTCGAACGCATAGGCGACGCGCATGAGCGAACGGCTGATCCCACACTGGCCTGACGAACTCCGGGGGGCCTTCCTGAAGGCCCCTATGGCCTTCCAGCACCGGGCGGGCGCTTCCGGACTAGTGGAGGATGAAGCTCTAACCGCTCTGCTGGACCGGGGGAGCTTCGAGCTTGGTCGGGACAACCCCGAAGGCAAGATGACCGCGAATTAAGCTGCATCGCCGGGGCGCCCGGCCTAACGTCGCTCCCATAGCGGACGGGAGGCTCTCATGCGGACGACCTTGGCGGTGGCGGCGATTGCGGCGCTGGGCGCCGGTGCGGCGCAGGCGCAGGAGCTTGAGATCGAGGACGCCGCCGCGCGGCTGGTCGTCATCCCCGAGGCGCGACGCGATGTTCAGGTGACGGTGACGCCGGGACTCGCCGGATTGCCGGCGCTCCAGGTGCGCCGAGGGCGCGCCGGGGTGGAGGTGGACGGCGGCCTCAGGCGCCGTATCGAGGGGTGCGACGGCGGCGTCGTGCGCATCCGCGGGATCGGGCGCGTGCCGATCAACCAACTGCCGGTGATCACCGCGCGCGTTCCCTTGGACGCACAAGTCGGCGCCGGCGGGGCGGTCTACGGCTCCATCGGCCGGACCAGCAGCCTGGAGCTGTCCCACGCCGGCTGCGGCGAGATCCGCGCAGGCAACGTCACCGGTGAGCTGGAGGTGTCCTCGGCGGGTTCAGGCGCGGTGTTCGTTGGCGCCTCTCGTCAGGCGGAAGTCTCCCTGGCCGGCTCCGGCGACGTCCGGCTGGGACCTGTAGCCGGACCGCTGGACGCTTCCATCGCAGGATCGGGGGACATCTACGTCCCCTCCGTCGCCGGCGCGGTGGACGCCTCCATCGCGGGATCGGGCGATGTGGTGGTCAACGCGGGTCGCACCGGCCCGGTCAGCGCCAGCATCGTGGGCAGCGGCGATGTGCGCATCGGCGGCACGGCCGCCAGCGTGAACGCCTCGGTGATGGGCTCGGGCGACGTGCGCGTGGGCCAGGTGGCCGGCCCCGTTCGGCGCTCGATCGCCGGCAGCGGGGACGTGATCATCGGGCGCTGAAAGAGCGTCGGCGGCGCGATGGAGCGGGTTGACGGGCGGGGGAGGGGCGGGTATCTACCGCCCTTCTGTTGGACCGGCCGTAACGCCTGAGTCGATTGTCTCAGACGTTAGACGCGGTTCGCAAAACGTAGCCTGCATAGGGTGGAGCTTCCGCCCCTCTGGTCTCGACCCCCGCGGTCCACCGCGGCGGGTCTTTGTTTTGCGATCTCGCGATGTGGACGGTCCTTCGGGGCTGAGTTCGCGTTCGGGGCCGATCGGTCTTTGAATGGTTTGGGAAGCGTCGAGAGCGACATGGATCGGCAGAATATCCGCATACGCCTGAAGGCGTTCGATCACCGTGATCGACCAGGCGTCGTCGGACATCGTGCGCACCGCGGAGAAGACGGGGGCGCAGGTGTCGGGCCCGATCCCGCTGCCCACGAAGACGCAGCGGTGGACGGTGCTCCGCTCGCCGCACGTCGACAAGAAGTCGCGCGAGCAGTTCCAGCTCAAGACGCACAAGCGCCTGATCGACATCCTCGACAGCCGCGCCCAGACCGTGGACGCGCTGACGAAGCTCGACCTGCCGGCCGGCGTCGACATCTCCATCAAGCTGGGAGCGTAAGCCTATGCGCACCGGAGTCATCGCCAAGAAACTGGGCATGACGCGCTTCTTCGACGCGTCGGGCCAGCACGTACCGGTCACGGTTCTGTCGCTCGACGGCTGCCAGGTGACCGCCCAGCGCACCACCGAGCGCGACGGCTATGTCGCGCTGCAGCTGGGTGCCGGTCGCAAGAAGGCCAAGAACACCAGCCAGGCCATGCGCGGACACTTCGCCAAAGCGCTGGTCGAGCCCAAGCAGGTGGTTCAGGAATTCCGCGTGGACCCGGCCAATCTGATCGAGGTCGGAGCCGAGATCACGGCGGACCACTACGTCGAAGGTCAGCACGTCGACATCCAGGGCCAGACCATCGGCAAGGGCTTCCAGGGCGCAATGAAGCGCTGGAACTTCGGCGGCCTGCGCGCGACCCACGGGGTGTCCGTCTCCCACCGCTCGCACGGTTCGACCGGCCAGCGGCAGGATCCGGGCAAGGTGTTCAAGGGCAAGAAGATGGCCGGTCACCTGGGCCAGGAGACCATCACGACCCAGAACCTGCAGATCGTCCGCGTGGACGTCGAGCGAGGCCTGATCATCGTCAAGGGCGCCGTTCCGGGTTCGGAAGGCAGCTACGTCAGGATCCGCGACTCCTTGAAGAAGAAGGCTCCGGAGGCGGTTCCCACGCCCGGCGCCTTCCGTGCGGCTGCGAGCAGCGCGCCGACGCAAACCGGCGACGCGCCGTCGGTGGAAGCCGAGGCGACCGGCCTGGGTCTGGGCGCCGACGAGGCTCCGGACGCCGCCGCCGACACGAGCACGGGAGAGCAACAGTGAGAGCTCAGGTCCTGACGCTCGACAACAGCCAAGCGGGCGACATCGAGCTGGACGACGCCATCTTCGGCATCGCCGACATCCGCAGCGACATCCTCCAGCGCATGGTGACCTGGCAGCTCGCCAAGCGCCGGGCCGGCACCCACAAGGTGCAGACGCGCAACGAGAACAGCCGCACCGGCAAGAAGATGTACAAGCAAAAGGGTACGGGCGGCGCCCGCCACGGCTCGCGCCGCGCGCCCCAGTTCGTGGGCGGCTCGCGCGCCTTTGGTCCGGTGGTGCGCAGCCACGGCTTCGACCTTCCCAAAAAGGTCCGGGCCATGGCGCTGAAGCACGCGTTGTCGTCCAAGGCCAAGGCCGGGAGCCTGGTGGTGGTGGACGGCGTGGCGCTGGACACGCCCAAGACCGCCGCCCTGCGCGAACGCTTCACCACGCTCGGCTGGACCAAGGCGCTGATCATCGCCGGCGCCGAGGTGGACACCAACTTCGGCTTGGCCGCGCGCAACATCCCGCACATCAATGTGCTGCCGAGCGCCGGGTTGAACGTTTATGACGTGCTGCGCGCCGACACCCTGGTGCTGACGCGCGACGCCGTGGACGCCATCAACGCCCGCTTTGCGCCCAAGAGCGCCGCGCCGGCTCTGCAGGAGGCCGCGTAATGGTCGCCGTTACCGAACGCTCCTACGACGTGATCCTGGCCCCGGTGATCACCGAAAAGGCCACAATCTTGTCGGAACAGAACAAGGTCGTTTTCCGCGTCGCCATGGACAGCACCAAGGACGAGATCGCGCGTGCGGTCGAGAGCCTGTTCTCCGTCCAGGTGCTCAAGGTCAACACCCTGATCACCAAGGGCAAGCAGAAGCGTTTCCGCGGCCGGACGGGCGTCCGTTCGGACGTCAAGAAGGCCATCGTGACCCTGGCCGAAGGCCAGTCGATCGACGTGACTACGGGACTCTGAGATGGCTCTGAAGCAATACAATCCGACCTCGCCCAGCCGTCGCGGCCTGGTGCTGGTTGACCGCAGCGAACTGCACAAGGGCCGCCCCGAGAAGAGCCTCGTCGAGGGGCTGACGAAGTCGGGCGGGCGCGGCGGCAACGGCCGTGTCGCGGTCCGCTTCCGCGGCGGCGGCGCCAAGCGCCTGTACCGTGTGGTGGACTTCAAGCGGCGGAAGTTCGACATGCCGGCCACGGTGGAGCGGCTGGAGTACGACCCCAATCGGACGGCCTTCATCGCCCTGATCCGCTATGAGGACGGCGAGCTCAACTACATCCTGGCCCCCCAGCGTCTGCACGCGGGCGATCAGGTGATCGCGGGCGAGAAGGTGGACGTGAAGCCCGGCAACGCCATGCCGCTGCGCGGCATGCCGGTGGGCACCATCATCCACAACATCGAGATGAAGCCGGGCAAGGGCGGCCAGATGGCCCGCTCGGCCGGCACCTACGCCCAACTGGTCGGCCGCGACGCCGGCTACGCTCAGATCCGCCTGGGGTCGGGCGAACTGCGGCAGGTGCTGGACAGCTGCATCGCCACGGTGGGCGCGGTGTCCAACGCCGACAACATGAACCAGGTGCTCGGCAAGGCCGGGCGGGTCCGCCACAAGGGCTTCCGCCCACACGTGCGCGGGGTGGCCATGAACCCGGTCGACCACCCCCACGGCGGCGGCGAAGGCCGCACCTCCGGCGGCCGTCACCCGGTCACGCCCTGGGGCAAGATCACCCGCGGGCGCAAGACCCGCACCAACAAGACCACCGACAAGTTCATCCTTCGCTCGCGTCACGTCAGAAAGGGATCGCGCTGATGGCCCGCTCCTCCTGGAAAGGCCCCTTTGTCGACGGCTATCTGCTGAAGAAGGCCGACGTCGCCCAGAACTCGGGCCGCAAGGACGTGATCAAGACCTGGTCGCGCCGCTCGACCATCCTGCCGCAATTCGTGGGCCTGACCTTTGGCGTCCACAACGGCCACAAACACATCCCCGTGGCCATCAGCGAGGACATGGTGGGCATGAAGCTGGGCGAATTCGCGCCCACGCGCACCTTCTACGGCCACGCGGCCGATAAGAAAGCGAAGCGGAAATAGCCATGAGCCAGACCGCAAACCCCCGCCGCGTCGGCGAGACCGAGGCCCGGGCCAAGGTCGTCAACCTGCGCACCTCGCCGCGCAAGCTGAACCTGGTGGCGCAATCCATCCGCGGCCTGCCGGTCCAGCGCGCCCTGAGCGAGCTGGAGTTCAGCCACAAGCGGATCGCCATCGACGTCCGCAAGGCGCTCTATTCCGCGATCTCCAATGCGGAGAACAACCACAGCCTCGACATCGACTCCCTGGTCGTGGCCGAAGCCTATGTGGGCAAGAATCTGGTGATGAAGCGGTTTTCGGCGCGTGCGCGCGGCCGGGCTTCGCGCATCGAGAAACCCTTCTCCGAGATCACCATCGTGGTCCGCGAGATGAGCGAGGCCGCTTAAGATGGGTCAGAAGGTCAATCCGATCGGGCTTCGGCTCGGCATTAACCGCACCTGGGACAGCCGCTGGTTCGCCGAAGGGCAAAACTACGGCCGCCTGCTGCACCAGGACGTCAAGCTGCGCGAATTCCTGCGCAAGCGCCTGCTGCAGGCCGGCGTGTCGCGCATCCTGATCGAGCGCCCGCACAAGAAGTGCCGGGTGACCATCCACGCGGCGCGCCCCGGTGTGATCATCGGCAAGAAGGGCGCCGACATCGAGAAGCTCCGCAAGGACATCTCCGAGCGGACCGAAGGCGAAGTGCACCTGAACATCGTCGAGGTGCGCAAGCCTGAGGTGGACGCTCAGCTGGTGGCGGAGTCCATCGCCCAGCAGCTCGAACGCCGCATCGCCTTCCGTCGCGCCATGAAGCGCTCGATGCAGACCGCCATGCGGCTCGGCGCCAAGGGCATGCGCGTGAACGTCTCCGGTCGCCTTGGCGGCGCCGAGATCGCGCGCATGGAATGGTACCGCGAAGGCCGCGTACCGCTGCACACCCTGCGCGCCGACATCGACTACGGCTTC
Organism: Pseudomonadota bacterium; assembly: GCA_019348195.1. Classification (GTDB taxonomy): domain Bacteria; phylum Pseudomonadota; class Alphaproteobacteria; order Caulobacterales; family Caulobacteraceae; genus JAHWJX01. The sequence continues at coordinate 63,797 of JAHWJX010000002.1, forward strand.
ACCGAAGCCCACACCACCTACGGCATCATCGGGGTGAAGGTGTGGATCTTCAAAGGCGAAGTCCTGGAACATGACCCCATGGCTCAGGACAAGCGCTGGGCCGGCGAGACCGGCGCTCCCGGCGAAGGCGGCGGCCGTGATCGCGACCGCGGCGACCGTCCAGGCCGCGGCGGCCCCCGCGGCACGCGCAGCGGAAACGAGCGCGCCGCCGAGCGTCCTGGCCAGAACGCGTAAGGTTTCACCATGCTGTCTCCAAAGAAAACCAAGTACCGGAAGGCTTTCAAAGGCCGGATCAAGGGCGAGACCAAGGGCGGCGCTTCGCTCAACTTCGGCTCCTACGGCCTCAAGGCGCAGGAGCCCGAGCGGGTCACCGCGCGCCAGATCGAGGCCTGCCGTCGGGCGATCACCCGGCAGATGAAGCGTCAGGGCCGCGTCTGGATCCGGATCTTCCCGGACCTTCCCGTCACCGACAAGCCGGCCGAAGTTCGCATGGGCAAGGGCAAGGGCGCGGTGGACTATTGGGCCGCGCGCGTGGCCCCGGGGCGCATCATGTTCGAGATTGACGGCGTGCCGGACGACGTGGCGCGCGAAGCGCTGCGGCTGGGCGCCGCCAAGCTGCCGATCCGGGTCAAGGTGGTTACCCGCGCCGACCACGGCGGCGCGATGGCGACGGAGGCGGCGTGATGGCCAAGGCGATCGAACAACACCGCGGCCAGACCGCCGACCAGCTGCAGGACGGTCTGCTCGATCTCAAGCGCGAGCAGTTCAACCTGCGCTTCCAAGCCGCGACCGGTCAGCTTGAAAAACCGCACCGCGTGAACGAAGTGCGCAAATCCATCGCGCGCATCAAGACGCTCCAGCGCCAGCAACGCCCGGCGCAGGGCTAAGGACAAACACATGCCCAAACGAGTTCTGGAAGGCGTGGTCGTGTCCGACAAGGGTGACAAGACCGTCATCGTCACTGTCGAACGCACCTTGCTGCATCCGCTGCTAAAGAAGACCGTGCGTCGCTCCAAGCGCTACCATGCGCACGACGAGGCCAACGCCTATCGCGCCGGCGAGAAGGCCCGCATCATCGAATGCGCGCCCAAGTCGAAGTTGAAGCGTTGGGAGGTCCTGCCAAAGGCCGCCGCCGCCCCCCAAAGCAGCGTCGGGGGAGCCTGATCCATGATCCAGATGCAAACCAACCTGGAGGTGGCCGACAACTCCGGCGCCCGCCGCGTCATGTGCATCAAGGTGCTGGGCGGCGCCAAGCGTCGCTACGCCGGCGTGGGCGACGTGATCGTGGTCTCCGTCAAGGAAGCCATCCCGCGGGGGCGCGTGAAAAAGGGCGACGTGATGCGCGCCATCGTGGTCCGTACCTCCAAGGACATCCAGCGCAAGGACGGCTCGGTCATTCGCTTCGACCGCAACGCCGCCGTGCTGGTGAACAAGCAGGCCGAGCCCATCGGCACCCGGATCTTCGGCCCGGTTCCGCGCGAGCTGCGCGCCAAGAACCACATGAAGATCATCTCGCTCGCGCCCGAGGTGCTGTGATGGCCGCCAAGATCAAGAAGGGCGACCGCGTCGTGGTCCTGACCGGCAAGAGCCGCGGCCAGGAAGGCACGGTCCAGAAGGTGTTTCCCGCCGAGCAGCGTTTGCTGGTCGAGGGCGTCAACATGGTCCAGCGCCACACAAAGCCCAGCCAGGCCGATCCGCAGGGTGGGATCAAGCACAAGGAAGCGCCGATCCACGTGTCCAACGTGGCCATCGCGACGGCGAACGGCGCCAGCCGCGTGGGCTTCCGCATCGAAGGGGACAAGAAGGTCCGCTTCGCCAAGAAGACGGGAGCGACGATCGATGTCTGACGTCGACACGACGAAATACGAGCCGCGTCTGGCGACCGAGTACCGGCAGCGCATTCGCGCCGCCATGCGCGAGGAGTTCGGCTACACCAACGAGATGCAGATCCCCAAGCTGGACAAGATCGTTCTGAACATGGGCATCGGCGAAGCGGTGGCGGATTCCAAAAAGGCCCAGGCGGCCATGAAGGACCTGGCCCTGATCGCGGGTCAGAAGCCGGCGCCCACGCGCGCGCGCACCTCTATCGCCGGCTTCAAGCTGCGCGAGCAGATGGTGATCGGCGCCAAGGTCACCTTGCGCAAGCACCGCATGTACGAGTTCCTGGACCGGTTGATCACCATCGCCCTTCCGCGGGTGAAGGACTTCCGCGGCCTGAAGCCCACCTCCTTCGACGGGCGGGGCAACTACGCCATGGGTCTGCGGGAGCACATCGTCTTCCCTGAGATCAACTACGACCAGATCGACCAGATGTGGGGCATGGACATCGTCGTGGCCACCACCGCCAAGAGCGACGACGAAGCCCGCGCCCTGCTGCGTCAATTCCAGTTCCCGTTCGTTCAAAGCTGAGCGGGGAAAGGCACCGAAATGGCTAAGAAATCCGCTGTCAACCGCAACGAGAACGTCAAAGACCTCGTCAAGCAGTACGCCGCCAAGCGCGCCGCGCTCAAGGCCACCGCCAACGACGAGAGCCTGCCGCTCGAGGAGCGCTTCGATGCGCGCCTGAAGCTGGCGGAGCTGCCCCGCAACTCCTCGCCCACGCGCATCCGCAACCGTTGCAAGATGACAGGCCGGCCGCGCGCCTACTACCGCAAGCTGCAGATGAGCCGCATCGCGCTGCGGTCCTTGGGGTCGCTGGGTCAGATCCCGGGCCTCGTGAAGTCGAGCTGGTAGGGGAGGCGATTCATGTCCGCCATCAACGATCCCCTGAGCGACCTCATCGCCCGCATCAAGAACGCGGCCATGCGCAAGCGCTCCAAGGTGTCCACGCCCGCCTCCAAGCTCCGCCAGCGCGTGCTCGACGTCCTGCAGGACGAGGGCTATATCCGCGGCTACACCCTGGTTGAGCAACCGGGCGAGTTCCCCATCTTCGAAATCGAGCTGAAGTACTTCGACGGCGAGCCCGTGATCGCCGAGATCTCGCGGGTGTCCAAGCCCGGCCGGCGCGTCTACTCCTCGATCAAGGACCTGAAGCCGATCAGGAACGGCCTCGGGATCTCCATCCTTTCCACGCCCAAGGGCGTCATGAGCGACGTCGCCGCCCGCGACCAGAACGTCGGCGGCGAAGTGTTGTGCCGGGTGTACTGATGCCATCGGATCTCAGCCCCGTTCCGTTCTCCCCGGTGAAAGCCGGGGCTCATCCCGCCCCAAGCGCCTGGCTTGGACGGCGACAATCGCGCTCGACCCAGGCATGGACCCCGGCTCTCGCCGGGACGAGCGGGAGGTAGGTCATGTCGCGTATCGGAAAACAGCCCGTCCCCGTCGCCGCCGGCGTGACCGTCACGCTGAGCGGGCAAACGGTGTCGGTGAAGGGGCCCAAGGGCCAGAGCAGCTTCACCGTTCCCGAAGAGATCGAGCTCAGCCAGGGGCCCGACGGCCTGACCTTCGCACCGCGTGAAGACACCCAGCGCGCCCGCGCCATGTGGGGCTTGTCGCGCACCCTGGTGGCCAACATGGTCGAGGGCGTGACCTCCGGCTTCGAGCGCAATCTCGAGCTGGTCGGCGTGGGCTATCGCGCCGCCATGAGGGGCCGCAACCTGTCGCTCCAGCTTGGCTTCAGCCACGACGTCGACCTGGTTCCGCCCGAAGGCATCACCTTCGCCGTGGGCAAGCCGACCGAGGTGAAGATCACCGGCACCGACAAGCAGGCGGTGGGCGAAATGGCCGCCACCATCCGGAAGATCCGTCCGCCCGAACCTTACAAGGGCAAGGGCGTGCGTTATGCGGGCGAAAAGGTCCGCCGCAAGGAAGGCAAGAAGAAGTAATGGCCCTGAAACCCAGAGATGCTCAGGCCAAGCGCTCGCAGCGCACGCGGACCCGTTTGCGCAAGCTGGCCAACGGTCGCCCGCGCTTGTCGGTCTTCCGCTCCAGCAAGAACATCTACGCCCAGGTGATCGACGACACGCGCGGCGTGACCGTCGCCGCGGCCTCCACCGTGGAGGAGACGGCGGGCGTGGAGAAGGGCTCCAACAAGGACGCCGCGGCTGTCGTGGGCCGGCTCATCGCCGAGCGCGCGAGGGCGGCCGGTGTCGAGGCCGTGGTTTTCGACCGTGGCGGCTATCTGTATCATGGTCGGGTCAAGGCCCTGGCCGACGCCGCGCGCGAAGCCGGCCTGAACTTCTAAGGACTGACCCATGGCGCGTGGCGATCAACAGCGTGGCGGCGGCGGCGACAACCGCAACCGTCGGGACCGCAACAACCGCGACGAGGGCGAACAGTCCGACATCGTTGAGAAGCTGGTTCACATCAACCGCGTGGCTGCGACGGTGAAGGGCGGCCGGCGCTTCTCCTTCGCCGCCCTGATGGTGGTGGGCGACCAGAAGGGCCGGGTAGGCTTCGGGCACGGCAAGGCGCGCGAAGTGCCGGAAGCCATCCGCAAGGCCACCGAAGAGGCCAAAAAGACCATGATCCGCGTGCCGCTGCGCGAAAGCCGCACCCTGCACCATGACGGCTCGGGCCGTCACGGCGCGGGCAAGGTGATGCTGCGCGCTGCCCCTCCGGGAACCGGCGTGATTGCGGGCGGCCCGATGCGCGCCGTGCTGGAAACCCTGGGCATCCAGGACGTGGTCGCCAAGAGCCTGGGTTCGTCCAACCCGTACAACATGATCCGCGCCACCTTTGACGCGCTGAAGGAACAGTCCTCGCCCCGCCAGATCGCCTCCAAGCGCGGCAAGAAGGTGGGCGACATCCTGGGCGGCCGCCGCGACGGTGCGTCCGATCCTCAATCGCTGGAGGGCTGACATGGCCGAGATCACCGTCAAGCAGATCGGCAGCCCGATCCGCCGCGAGGCCGGCCAGCGCGCCACCCTGAAGGGGCTCGGCCTGAACAAGATGGGCCGGGAGCGCACGCTTCAGGACACGCCCGAGGTGCGCGGCATGATCCGCAAGGTGCACCACATGGTGCAGGTCACCGAGGGCTAGGAGGTCTTCCCGCGAAGCGGGGAAGCCGATCAGGCTGCGGGCCGGATAAGGGAGTAAGCGCCGGGCGCACCGTTCCCTGGTCCGGTCTGTGTGAGGCGGCTCTCGTTCACGGGAGCAGACAAAAAAGTGAAACCGAGTCGGGCCTTGTTCCGGCGCATAGGTGAGACCGAAGATGAAACTGAACGAACTCGCGCCCGCACCGGGATCCATCAAGAAGCGCATGCGCGTCGGGCGTGGCGAAGGCTCCGGCAAGGGCAAGACGGCCGGTCGGGGCGTCAAGGGCCAGAAGTCCCGGACGGGCGTGAGCCTGATCGGCTTCGAAGGCGGTCAGATGCCGCTGTACATGCGTTTCCCGAAGCGCGGCTTCAACAATCCCAACGCACCCAAGCTGGCCGAGGTGAACCTGTGGCGCATCGCCCAGGCGGTCGAGGCCGGCCGGCTGGACATCTCCCAGCCGATCGACGCGGCGGCGCTCAAGGCTGCGGGCGTGATTCGCCGCGAACTGGACGGCGTGCGGCTGCTGGGCGAGGGCGAGATCAGCGGGGCGCTCAACATCACCGTGCACTCCGCCACAGCTTCGGCGGCCCAGGCCATTGCAAACGCGGGCGGCTCCGTCACCCAGACGCGCAAGCCGCGTCCGCAGACGGAAGACGCCGCCCAAGGCGCCTCCGGGGCCTAAGAACCTTCACCGGCGGTCTCGCAAGCGGGGCCGCCGGGCGCTATCTGTCGCGAAACGAACTCGCGTTCCAGGAGTAGGCCATGGCTTCGGCCGCAGAGCAGCTCGCCGCCAATCTGAACTTCGGCGCCTTTCAGCGCGCCACCGAGCTGCAAAAGCGCATCCTGTTCACCCTGGGCGCGCTGCTGGTCTACCGCATCGGCACCTATATCCCGATCCCGGGCATCGACGCCGAAGCCTTTCGCGCCGCCTTCTCAGGCCAGGCGGGCGGGATCCTGGGCATGTTCAACATGTTCAGCGGCGGCGCCGTGGAGCGGATGGCCGTTTTCGCGCTGAACGTCACCCCCTACATCTCGGCCAGCATCATCGTGCAGCTCATGGGCACGGTTTACGGGCCTTGGGAGAAGCTCCGGAAGGAGGGTGGGGAGGCTGGGCGCAAGACGCTCAACCAGTACACCCGCTATCTCACGCTGGTGCTGGCGCTGTTCCAGTCCTTCGGCATCGCCGTGGGCCTGCAGAACACCCAGGGCCTGGTGCCCGACCCGGGCCTCTTCTTCCTGGTCTCCACCGTGGCCACGCTCACGGGCGGGACCATGTTCATGATGTGGCTGGGCGAGCAGATCACCAGCCGCGGCGTGGGCAACGGCATCTCTTTGATCATCTTCGCCGGCATTGTAGCGGCCCTGCCGCGCTCGATCTGGCAGCTCCTGACGCTCACGCGCCAGGGCGAGTTCAACGCCTTCGGCCTGTTCGCGATCGCCGCCATCGCGATCGCCTTGGTGCTGTTCATCGTCTTCATGGAGCGCGCCCAGCGGCGCATCCTGGTGCAGTATCCCAAGCGCCAGCAGGGCAACCGGATGTTCGGCGGCGAGAGCTCCTTCCTGCCGCTCAAGGTCAATACCGCGGGCGTGATCCCGCCCATCTTCGCCAGCTCCCTGCTGCTGCTGCCCACCACTATCGTGGGCTTCCTGGCGCAGGCGGACCTGCCGGACTGGGCCCAATTCCTGCCCGGACTGGTGGGTCAGCTGCAGCACGGCCAGCCGACCTTCATGATCGTCTACGGCCTGCTGATCATCTTCTTCTGCTTCTTCTACACCTCCATCGTCTTCAATCCGGAGGACACGGCGGAGAACCTGCGCAAGTACGGCGGCTTTCTGCCGGGCATCCGGCCGGGCAAGCGAACGGCGGAGTATCTGGATCATGTGCTGACCCGGCTGACGGTGATCGGCGCGGCCTACATCACCGCTGTCTGCCTCCTGCCCGAGGCGCTGTCGGCCAACTTCGGTCAGACGGTGTACCTGGGCGGCACCTCGCTCCTGATCGTGGTGACGGTGACCATGGATACGGTGGCGCAGATCCAGTCGCATCTGCTGGCGCACCAGTACGAAGGCCTCGTCAAGAAGGCCAAGCTGAAGGGATCGCGGCGCCGCGAGCGGCGCCGCTCGGGCGTCCGGCGCGCAAAAGCCGGGCAGATCGGGCCGGAGCCGGTTCCGCGGATGCCGGAACGGCTTTAAGAGACTCGCGACGGGAAGGGGCGAAGCGTCGATGAGAATCATCCTTCTGGGACCGCCGGGGGCAGGGAAGGGCACGCAGGCGGCGCGCCTGGTCCAGCGGCTCGGCATTCCGCAGCTCTCGACCGGCGACATGCTGCGCGCCGCGGTCGCGGCCGGCACGCCGATCGGGCTCAAGGCCAAGGCCATCATGGACCGGGGCGACCTCGTCTCCGACGACGTGGTGGTCGGGATCGTGGCCGACCGCGTCGAGGAGGCGGACGCCAGGGCCGGCTTCATCCTCGACGGCTTCCCGCGCACGGTGGCCCAGGCCGAGGCGCTGGACCGGCTCTTGGAGGCGCGGGGAGCTCGCGTCGACAGCGTGATTCGCCTGGTGGTGGACCAGGACGAGCTCCTCGCCCGCATCGCCAAACGCTACGCGGACCAGGGCCGCCCCGACGACAATCCCGAGACCTTCAAGACCCGCGTGGACGCCTACCTGCGCCAGACCCGGCCGCTGGTGCCCTATTACCAGAAGCACGGCTGCATGACGGAGATCGACGGCATGGCCCCCGTCGAGATCGTGGCGAAGCAGATCGACCAAGCGCTGGAGCACTGCGCAGCTCGGGTCTGAAACCGCCTTAAGTTTCCGTTCCAACGCTTGACCCGCGTCGGATCGTCCCTATAACCAGCGCTTCCGCGAAATGGCGCGCACCGGCGTCGGCTCCTGCGCGTTCACGCGTGGCGAGGCCGAGGTCGTTTCGGCGTTGCGCATCGCTCAGGAGATCAGCACTTGGCCCGCATTGCTGGCGTCAACATTCCCACCAACAAGCGCGTCGAGATCGCGCTGCAGTACATCCATGGCATCGGCCAGCGCCACGCCAAGGAGATCACCGAACGGGTCGGCATTGAGGAAAGCCGTCGCGTCAGCCAGCTGACCGACGCCGAGATCCTGCAGATCCGCGAAGCCATCGACCGGGACTACACCGTCGAGGGCGACCTGCGCCGGGAGACCTCCGTCAACATCAAGCGGCTGACGGACCTGGCGTCCTACCGCGGCCTGCGTCACCGCAAGGGCCTGCCCGTTCGCGGCCAGCGCACCCACACCAACGCCCGCACCCGCAAGGGCCCGGCCAAGCCGATCGCCGGCAAAAAGAAGTAAGAACCCATGGCCAAGGCTCCCGAGCGCGTCAAAAAGCGCGAACGCAAGAACATCACCAGCGGCGTGGCCCATGTGAACGCCACCTTCAACAACACCATGATCACCATCACCGACGCCCAGGGGAACACCATCTCCTGGAGCTCGGCCGGGGGCATGGGCTTCAAGGGTTCGCGCAAGTCCACCCCCTTCGCCGCCCAGATGGCCGCAGAGGACGCTGGCAAAAAGGCCATGGAGCATGGCGTCAAGACGCTGGAGGTGAACGTCGCCGGTCCGGGCTCCGGCCGCGAGTCGGCGCTGCGCGCGCTTCAGTCCGTCGGCTTCACCATCACCACCATTCGCGACGTGACCCCCATTCCGCACAACGGCTGCCGGCCGCCCAAGCGGCGACGCGTCTAAGGCCCTATATACGTACCGACCCCGCCGGCCGGCTTTACAGCCTGGCCGGCGAACCTGTTTGAACCCCCGCCCCGGGACACCGAAGTGATCGAACGAAACTGGCAAGAGCTGACCCGCCCCGAGAAGCCCCTCGTGGAGACGGGGAACGACGCTCAGCGCCGCGCGCGCATCGTGGCCGAACCGCTGGAGCGCGGCTACGGCGTCACGCTCGGCAACTCTCTTCGCCGCGTGCTGCTGTCCTCGCTGCAGGGCGCGGCCGTGACCGCCGTCCAGATCGACGGCGTGGTGCACGAATTCTCCTCCCTGGAGGGCGTGCGTGAGGATGTCGTCGACATCGTGCTGAACATCAAGCAACTCGCGCTGCGCATGCACGCGGAAGGCCCCAAGCGCATGACGCTTCGGGCCACGGGGCCGGGCGCGGTGACCGCCGGCCGGATCGACGCCCCGGCCGACATCGAAATCCTGAACCCCGATCACGTGCTCTGCACGCTGGACGACGGCGCACAGGTGCGTATGGAGTTCACGGTCAACAACGGGAAGGGCTATGTGCCCGCCGAGCGTAACCGCCCCGAGGACGCTCCGATCGGCCTGATCGCCGTGGACGCGCTCTACAGCCCGGTGAAGCGGGTGGCCTACCGTGTCGAGCCTACCCGCCAGGGCCAGTCGCTCGACTACGACAAGCTGATCATGGAGGTGGAGACCAACGGTGCGGTGAGCCCCGTTGACGCCGTTTCCTACGCTTCACGCATTCTGCAGGACCAGTTGGACATCTTCGTGGGCGCGGAGACCGGCGCCAAGAAGCCGGCCATCGGCGTGAGCACGGGCGCCGAGGGCGCCGCGGCCGCGGCCGAGCCTCGGCCCGACCTGCCGTTCAATCCGGCCTTGTTGCGCAAGGTCGATGAGCTGGAGCTCTCCGTACGGTCGGCCAACTGTCTGAAGAACGACAACATCGTCTATATCGGCGACCTGATTCAGAAGACGGAGGGCGAGATGCTGCGCACCCCCAACTTCGGCCGCAAGTCGCTGAACGAGATCAAGGAGGTGCTCACCAGCATGGACCTGCATCTCGGTATGGACATCCCGAACTGGCCGCCCGAGAACATCGAGGAACTGGCCAAGAAGTTCGAAGATCAGGCGGCTTAAGCCATAGGGAAGGGGAGGGCGGCCGTCGCGAGACGCCCCGCCCTGAAGGAAAGAAACAATGCGTCACGGCAACGCCTACCGGAAGCTCAACCGCACCAGCAGCCATCGCACGGCCATGTTCGCCAACATGGCCGCGAGCCTGATCAAGCACGAGCAAATCACCACCACCCTGCCCAAGGCCAAGGAGCTCCGGCCCTTTGTCGAGAAGCTGGTGACCTTGGCCAAGCGCGGCGACCTGCATGCGCGACGTCTGGCGGTCAGCCGCGTGCGCGACCAGGACCAGGTCCGCAAGCTGTTCGACACGATCGGCCCGCGCTATCAAGCCCGCGAAGGCGGCTACATCCGCATCATGAAGGCCGGCTTCCGCCACGGCGACGACGCGGCCATGGCCGTCATCGAATTCGTCGATCGCGACCCCGCCGAAAAGGGCAAGGACAGCGGCCCGGTGCAGGAAGCCGCCTACGCCGAGTAGCCGCCGGCCAGTCCATTGACAGGGAGCCCTCGGTTCGCGCCGGGGGCTTCTTTTTGTTGGGGCTTCTTGGGGCTGGGCGAACCCTACGAAACGGGCCCCATCTTGGCCCCAGTTCCTCGCCCGGCTCGGGAGCGCTCGCCGGCTCGCGACAACGTGATCGCGGGTGGCCTGTCCGCCTCCAAGCGGCCGCACTCGGGCCTATCTTTCATGGCTGATCGCCACGACCCTTGAGGACACAAGCCTTGCGCCTTTCCCGCCTGCTCGTCCCCGCCCTGGCCGCGCTGGCCGCCTGCTCCGAGCCCGGCTCATCCCAGGCCCAGACCGGTCGCCTGCCGGATGCGCCCGAAGCTCAACGCCCGCCGGCCAACGCCCAGGAGATGCAGCTCTCCTTTGCGCCGGTGGTGCGGCGCTCCGCGCCCGCCGTGGTGAACGTGCTCACCGCGCGGGCCGGCCCGCGCGGCGCCTACTATGAGATGTTCGGCGCTGCGCAGAGACCGCGGGGCGTGCAGCCAACCGGCTCGGGCGTGATCGTACGCCCGGACGGCTACATCATCACCAACAACCACGTGGTCGAGGGCGCCAGCGAGGTGCGGGTCAGCCTGGCCGACCGCCGCGAGCTGCCCGCGCGCGTGCTGCTGCGCGACGCCCGGGCGGATCTGGCCGTGCTCAAGGTCGATGTCGGGGCCGAGCGCCTGCCCACCTTGCGCGTCGACGTGGGCGACCGGCCGGAAGTGGGCGATCTGGTGCTGGCGCTGGGCAATCCGTTCGGCGTGGGCCAGACCGTGACCAGCGGGATCGTGTCGGCCACCGAGCGCACCGGAGGCGGCTCCGTCGGTGGGCCGATCACCCAGGTCGCGTCCTTCATCCAGACCGACGCCGCCATCAACCCGGGCAACTCCGGCGGGGCGCTGGTGGACATGGATGGCGACCTGATCGGCATCAACACCGCCATCCTGAGCCGCTCGGGCACGAGCAGCGGTGTGGGCTTCGCCGTACCCGCAACCCTGGTCCGGCAGGTGCTGGACACCGCTGTCGGTGGCGGACAGCGGGTGGTGCGGCCTTACCTGGGGGTCAGTTCGGCTGCGGTTACTTCCGAGGTGGCGTCCAGCCTGGGCCTGTCACGACCGGAAGGCGTCCTGATCGCGCAGGTGGAGGCCAACACTCCCGCTGCCCGGGCGGGCCTGCGCGAAGGGGACCTCGTCACCGCCGTGAACGGCGTGCCGGTGAACGATCCCGGTGCCCTCGGTTTCCAGATCGCCACGGGCCGGGCCGGCCAGACCGTGCCCTTGACCGTGCGCCGAGGCGGCCGGGTCGACACGGTGCCGGTGCGTCTCGAGAACCGGCCGGACACCCCCCGGGAGCAGCGCACCCTGGCGGGACGCCATCCGCTGGACGGGGCCACTGTGGCCAATCTCTCGCCGGACGTGGTGACCCAGTTCGGCGCCGACCCCGACGAGGTGGAGATCACGGGCGTGATCGTCACCTCGCCCGGAAACGGCTACGCCGGCCGCGGCGCCGGCTTCCGTCGAGGGGACGTGGTGCAGAGCATCAACGGACGACCGGTCCGCAGCGTGGGCGAGTTGCAGGCCGCTTTGGCCGCCGGGGCGCCTTGGCGCGTCGACGTCCGTCGGGGCGGGCGCATGGTGTCGGCCACCTTCGGAGCCTGACCCCGGTCCGGCTCAGCCGACAGGTTGAGCCTTCGCCGGCCCGCCGATGGACCAACGGTGCCCGAAGGGGGCCCGCAGTTGACCGTAGCGGTCTACCCAGAACTGGTCGGCCAGCGGCATGGTCGCCGCTGCACCGGCGGCGAGCGCCTGCGCCCACACGGCGTCGGCGTCGGGAACCTGCAGGTGGATCACCACTCCGCTGGGCGGCCCGGCCTCGACCAGGCCGTGGTGCTCGGGGAAGTCGTCGGCCAGCATCAAGGACGCGCCGTTGAGGAGGAGGTGCGCATGCATGATGCGCACGCCGTCCTCGGCCTTCATGGGCTCCATGGCGGGCTGCGCACCAAAGGCGCGGCCGTACCATTCCACCGCTTGAGCTCCGCGCTGTCCGCCGATGGTCAGGTGCGGCGTGACGCCCCCGGCAGGCCCCATCGCCTCGGCTTCGGCTGGGTCCATGTCGCTCCTCCCTCCGTCTGTTATGAGGGGCAGGATGAGCGATCTCTTCGCCGCCGCCAAGCTTGAACAGCAGGCTCCGCGCCCCCTGGCCGACCGGCTGCGTCCCCAACGGCTGGACGAGGTGGTGGGCCAGGATCACCTGCTGGGGCCGGAGGGGCCCGTGCGGCGCATGGCGGAGGCGCGGCGGCTGGCCTCCATGATCCTCTGGGGCCCGCCCGGCACGGGCAAGACCACCATCGCCCGCCTGCTGGCCGCCGAGGCCGGCTATGAGTTCCAGCAGCTCTCGGCCGTCTTCTCCGGCGTGGCCGACCTGAAAAAGGCCTTTGAGACGGCGCGGGGCCGCAGGCTCGCCGGCCAGAGCACCCTGCTGTTCGTGGACGAGATCCATCGCTTCAACCGCGCCCAGCAGGATGGCTTTCTTCCCTTCGTGGAGGAGGGGATCGTGACGCTGGTGGGCGCCACGACCGAGAACCCCAGCTTCGAGCTCAACGGCGCGCTGCTGTCGCGCTGCCAGGTCTTCGTGCTGAAGCGGCTGGACGAGGCGGCGCTGCAGCAGCTGCTGACCCGCGCCGAGGCGGACGCCGGTCGCTCGCTGCCGCTCGGGCGGGAGGCCCGGGCCGCGCTGCTGGCCTTGGCGGACGGCGATGGGCGTTACCTGCTGACCCTCGCCGAGACCCTGTTCGCGATCGGTCCCTCCGAACCGCTTACAATCGCCGACCTGGGTCGGCTCTTGCAGCGCCGGGCCCCGGCCTATGACAAGGACCGGGAAGGCCACTACGACACCATCTCCGCCCTGCATAAGTCGATCCGCGGCAGCGACCCGGACGCGGCGCTCTACTGGCTCGCGCGCATGCTGGCCGGCGGCGAGGACCCGCTCTACGTCGCGCGTCGCCTGGTCCGGGCCGCGATGGAGGACGTCGGGGCCGCCGACCCGACCGCACTCATGATCGCGGTGGCCGCCAAGGACGCCTATGACTTCCTGGGCTCTCCCGAGGGCGAGATCGGCCTCGCGCAAACGGTGGTGCACCTGGCCACCGCCCCCAAGAGCAACGCCGTCTATACCGCCTTCAAGGCCGCCCAGCGGGCCGCGCGCGAGACGGGCTCGCTGCCCCCGCCCGACCACATCCGCAACGCCCCCACCAAGCTGATGCGCGAGTTGGGCTATGGAAAGGGCTACGCCTACGACCACGACCTGCCCGAAGGCTTCTCCGGCGCCAACTACTTTCCCGACGCCATGGAGCGCGCCCGATTCTACAACCCGAAAGGCGAGGGGAGGGAGGCCGCGATCAGGGACCGGCTGGAGCGTTGGGCCGAGCTGCGGGGGCGGAGAGCCGAATGACGCCCGGGCAAGTCGCCACGGACAGAACACGCGCTCAGCTCACCCCCGACGAGCTCGCCTATGTGCGCTCTCTGGTCATCCACGAGGACGGGCACACCCTGGCGCTGAACAAGCCCGCGGGTCTGTCCAGCCAGGGTGGACGAGGCCAGCACCGCACGCTCGACGACCTGCTCGCCGCCTGGACCAAACCCTCCGGCCGCAAGCCCCAGCTCGTGCATCGCCTCGACCGCGACACCTCCGGCGTCATCCTGGCGGCCCGGTCTCAACCCGCGGCCAGCTTCCTGGGCAAGGCGCTCATGGCCCGCCGTTTCCGCAAGACCTACCTGGCCCTCACCGCCGGGCCGCTCGATCCCCCTTCGGGCGAGATCGACGTCCCCCTTCGCCGGGAGGAGCAGGGGCGGGAGGCCTGGTCCCGACCCGCCGCCCCGGGCCACCCTGACGCGCAGCCCGCGCTGACGCGCTACCGCGTGCTGGCCGCCAACCCCGGCGCCGCTCTGGTCGAGCTGGAGCCCGTCACCGGGCGCATGCACCAACTCCGCGTCCACCTAGCCCACCTCGGCCGCCCCATTCTGGGCGACGCGCGCTACGGAGGCGCCCTGGCGATGGCGGGCCAGCCGGTCCCGCGGCTCATGCTGCACGCGCGCACGCTGGCCTTCCCCCACCCTGAAGGGGGTACGCGCAGCCTTGAAGCCCCGATCCCCCGCGACCTTGAGTCCATGCTCGCGGCCGCCGACCTGAGCTATAGTTCGTCGGGTTCCGGAGTTCTCAGATGAAGCCTGTCCTTCCCCTTCTGCTTGCCCTGGCGCTGGGCGCCTGCGCCACGCCCTACGGTGCGCCGGTCGGCGGCGTGGCCGAGACCCGGATTACGGAGGATCGCTACCGCGTCAGCTTCGAAGGCCGGGGCGGCCCCGACTACGCCTTCGACCAGGCCTTGGTTCGGGCCGCGCACCTGACGCTTCGCGACGGGCGCCAGTGGTTCGTGGTCGAGGATCGCTTCACTGAGGCCGACCGAGGCTATGGAGGCGGCCCCACCATCTCGCTGGGCGGCAGCAACTTCAGCTTCGGGCGCCGTTCCGCGTCCAGCTTCGGCGCGGGCATCGGTTTCCAACTGGGCGACTTCGCCCGCCCTCGCGCCGCGACCAGCCTGCAGATCCGCACCGGCTCCGGCCAGCGCGCTGAGGGCGCCTATGACGCGCAGGAGGTGATCGCCACCGTGGGACCGCGCTTGGGCCCCGCGTAGGTCCGCGGGCCCCTCGCACCCGGCCGCAGCCCGGCGCATATACGGCTCATGCGTGAGGTGAAGACCCTGTATGTTGGCGAGGCCGAGGACGGCGTCCGGCTGGATCGCTTTTTCAAGCGGCGCTGGCCGCACCTGAACCATATCCAGCTGGCCAAGCTGATCCGCTCCGGCCAGGTGCGCGTGGACGGCGGGCGCGCCAAGGCGGACACTCGTCTGGCGGCGGGCTCTCAGATCCGCGTGCCGCCCCTGCCGGATGCGCCGGAGCCGGGCGACCGCCCCGAACTGTCCGAGCGCGACATCGCCTACGCCAAGTCGCTGGTCCTGTACGAGGACGAGGAGGTTCTGGCGCTGAACAAGCCGGCGGGTTTGGCCGTGCAGGGCGGAACCAAGACCACCAAGCACATCGACCGCCTGCTCTCGGCCTGGGGCGAAGGCACGGAACGGCCGCGTCTGACCCACCGGCTGGACCGCGACACCTCCGGCGTGCTGGTCCTGGGCAAGTCGCCCGCCGCCGCCGCCCGCCTGTCGGGCGCCTTCGCCAAGCGCCGCGCCGAGAAACTGTACTGGGCCATCGTTGCGGGCGAGCCCAAGCCCGCCCAGGGCACGATCGAACTGCCGCTGGTCAAGTCCGGGGTGGGCGATCGCGAGCTCGTCCGCCCGGCCGACCCGAAGGAGTTCGGCGCCGAGCCGGCCGAGACGGACTACCTGACCGTGTCTCGGGCCGGCCATCGCGCCACCTGGCTGGCGTTGCGGCCGCTCACCGGGCGGACCCACCAGCTCCGCGCCCACATGAAGGCCATCGGCCATCCCATCCTGGGCGATCCCAAGTACGCCGACGAGGCCAGCGCCGCCCTGTCCGGCGGGCTCAAGCTGCAGCTCCACGCGCGCCGGCTGTCGCTCCCGCACCCGTCCAGCGGCCAGCTCATCCTGGAGGCGCCGATGAGCCCCGAGCTCCGCGAGGGCTTCGAACGCTTCGGTTTCGACGAGCACGAGGCCGCCCCCGACCCCTTCCCCCGACGCCAGCGCCGTCAAGCTTGAGCCATCTACTTACCGGCCCTAGGGCGGGCGGATGAGGGACGGTTCGCACATCCACCAGCACGGCCCCGCGTTCGGCCAGGGCGCTGGAGGCGGTCCGCCCCTGCCTTGGATCCAGGTCGCTCCCGGCACGCCCTATTTCGTCGACGAACACGGCGCCCCCTTCACGCCCATCGGCCATAACGACGCCGTTTGCTGGTTCGAGATCGACGGCCTGTACCGCCGCAAGGACGCGGCCGGCGTGGAAGCCAAGCTCCGCTGGATGGTCGACCACGGCGTGACGGTGATCCGCGTCATGCTGGAGTACGCTCAGGAACGGCATCGCTACATCGAAAAGCCCGTAGGCCGCTGGGCGCCCAACATGGTCAGCTATTGGGACGACCTGATCGAGTTGTGCGAGCGCACGGGCATGCGCCTGCTGCTTACGCCCTTCGACACCTTCTGGATGTGGCTGCACTGGAAGCATCACCCCTACAACCGGCGCAACGGCGGCTGCCTGGACCGCTTCGACCGTGTCCTCCTGTGTCCCGAGGCCCGCGAAGCCATCAAGGGGCGCCTCACCTTCGCGGTCGAGCGCTGGGGCGGCAGCGGCGTCCTCTTCGCCTGGGACCTGTGGAACGAGATCCACCCCGCCCAGTCCGGCGACGAGGTGGAGAACTGGCCCGAGTTCATCCACGACCTGTCCAGCCACGTGCGCGCGCTGGAACAAAGGCTCTACGGCCGCACCCACCCGCAAACGGTGAGCCTGTTCGGGCCGGAGCTCCTCCTTAAGCCGCACCAGGCGGCCGCCATGACCGACGCCGTGCTGCGCCACCCTGATCTGGATTGGGCCAGCATCCACATCTACGCCTCGCGCACGATCGACTGGCCGCGCAACACTGTGGACGCGGCCTGCGACATGGGCCGGATCGTGCGCGAGTGCCTGGCCGAGACGCCGCCCGAGCGCCCCTTCCTCGACACGGAGCATGGTCCGATCCACAGCTTCAAGGACAAGAAGCTGACGCTGCCGGAGCCGTTCGACGACGAATACTTCCGCCACATGAGCTGGGCCCACCTGGCCGCGGGCGGCGCGGGCGGCGGCATGCGCTGGCCCAACCGCCGACCGCACAAGCTGACCGACGGCATGCGGCGCGCTCAGAAGGCGATGGCCGGCTTCCTGCCCCTGATCGACTGGAGGAGCTTCCGTCGGCGCAACCTGAACCTCGAAGCGCGCACCAGCGGCCCCGTCCACCTCAACGCGTGCGGCGACGCCGATCAGGCGGTGGTGCACCTGCTCCGCCGCGACACCCTGGGCCCGGACGGCCGCCTCCGGGCCGACGCCGCCCCGATCACGCCCTCGCTGCTGATCCCGGGGCTCACGGACGGCCGCTACCGCCTCCAGGCCTGGGACACCGATGCGGGGCGGCCGGCGGGGGTCGTCGAAGCCGAGAGCCGGGCCGGGCGCCTGGCCTGTTTCACCCCACCCTTCACCCGCGACCTTGCCATCGCGGTTCGTCGCGCGGGCTAGCGCCTCGCGCGCCTGGCTTCCTCGAACACGTAGAACGGGCCGAGTTCCGCCCACACGCGGTCGGGGTCCACTAGGTTCTTCACCAACTGGCACGGCTCCTTGCGGCTCTGACGGCCACGCTCCGCCCCAGGCCCCTCTAGCCCCGGGCCAGCCCCGTGAGCAGGGGTGCGCTCGCGCTGTCCGGGAAGATCTCCGTCTCGAGCAGCCGCTTCGGCAGACCCCAGTGTTCGTGCAGCACGCCCTTGAAGAGACTGCGCAGGTCGAGCCCGGGCCGGAGGTCGCGGCCATCGTGCAGCCGGGCCAGCGTGGGCCAGTCGCCCAGCAGACCGCCAGCCTTGACCGCGCCACCCAGCAGCAGGGCCGTGCCGGCCGCGCCGTGGTCCGTGCCGCCGTCGCCGTTGGGCCGCACGGTGCGGCCGAACTCCGTGAACACGATCACGGCCGTCTGGGCCCAGGCTGGGCCGCTTTCAGTCTTGAGCGCGCCCAGCACGGCGTCGACCAGATGCAGACGCCCGGCCAGCTGGCCGCCGTCGGCCCCCTGGTTCTCGTGGGTGTCGAAGCCGCCCAAGGTCAGATAGACGGTGCTCGGACCATCCGGCGAGGCCAGCAGGCGGCCCGCCTTGCGCGCATTGACCACCTCGCCGGGCTCCCCGGAGGCAGCCCCGGCGTGCCCACGGCTGGCCAACTCCTGAGCCGCCTGGCTCACCTCGACGAGGCGCAGAAGCTCGGGCTCGTTGCGGTACAGCTCCTTCAACCGCCAGGCCATGTTGGCGTCCAGGCCGGCGGAAGGGGAGGCGAAGGCCACTTCGCCCGCGGTGGCCCGCATGGCGGCGGCGTCCAGCGTGACCGCCTGCACCCGGGCCTCCGTGCCCATGTGCGCCACCGCGCGGTTCAGCCAGCCCGACTGCATCGCCTTGGGATCGGCGAGCCCCGACTGGAGCACGTCCTGCTCCCAGAAGTGGCTGCGGCTGAGGGAAGGGGAGGCGGCCGCGGGCGCCAGCCGCACCTCGCCCGCCTCGGCCATGCCGGCCAGCTGCTTGAGCTCGGGATGCAGACCGAAGTCGGCGTCGAAGCGCAGCGGGTCGCGCACCGCCAGCTTGCCTCTCAGGCCGTGGTAGGCTCCGTCGCCCACGGGAGGCGCGAGCGACAGTCCGTCCGCGCCCCCCTCCAGGGCGAGCACGACCAGGCGCGGCCGCTCGGGCTGGGGCACGCCCCAGCCCATGGGGGAGGCCCAGCAGGCCGCGCCGCCCAGCGCCAGGCCGCCGGCCAGGACCGATCGACGGGTAGGGTGGGGCAGGTTCATCGGCGTTGGAACTCCGGGCTCATCGCCACCAGCGCGAAGGCGTTGGGCCGGTCGCCGCCTGCGCGGCTGGCCACGGTCGCCTTGGTTCTGCCCTGCGCCAGCGGGCCGAGCGCCGTCTGGGTGAACTCGCGGCTGTCCAGCGCCGCGCTCTTGTGGGCGTGCGTCCAAGCGTAGTGGGCGCGCAGCGCCAGCCCTTGCGGCGTGGCCCAGGCGGCCGCCCGATCGCTGTGGCCGTCCGGCGTGCGGGCGCAGAACCACAGCTGTCCCATGTCCCGCACGGCGCCCAGCATGGTGGCCGGCTCCTCGGGCAGGGTTCCCGCCGCCCGGTGGACGGAGGTCACGAACTCCACAGGCGTCTTGAACTTGCGCTGCTCGCGCACCCAGGCCTCCGGGGCCGTCACCAGCGCCTTCGCCACCGCGCCCAGGTCGCCCCCGGTGCTCAGGAAAGTCGTACGCAGCCCCTTGACCAGATCGGCCGGCGGCTCGTCGGCCACGAAGTGGCGGGCCAGTTTCACCGCCAGATGTTCGGCGGTTGCGGGCTTGCGCGCCAAAGTCCGAACGATTTGCTCGGCCCGGTCGTCGGTCTCCGGCCAGGTTTGGTTCAGGATGCGCCGGGGCCCGGGCTCGCGCCGCGCGGGATCGTTGACGAAGCGCCCGTGCATGACGCCCTCGCCAAGGCTCCATCCGGTCAGCGCCTTGGCCAGCTCCGTCACGTCGCCCTGGTCGTAGCCGCCCTTCACCCCCAGGGTGTGCAGTTCCAACGTCTCGCGCGCCAGGTTCTCGTTGAGGCCGCGGTTGTGCGCGCGGCCCAGCGTGCTGTTGGGCCCCACCGACCCGACCTGGTCCAGGGACATCAGCATGGCCGGGTGGCGCGCCGCAGCCGCCGCCATGTCCTCGAAGCGGCCGAACAGGTGAGGATCCAGGGCCTCGCGCGCAAAGGCCGTCCCGATCAGGTCCACGAAAGAGGCCCCGAGCTTCAGCGCGAAGTGGTTGCGCCAGAACATGGCCCAGCGCTCGCGGAAGGGCGCCGCGGTGGTGCAGGCATGCACAGCCTCGGGAGCCTGCTCGCCGCGCAGGGTCACCGCGAACCACTCGTGCCGCAGCCGCGCCACCGGCTCCATTTCCCCGATGCGTCGCGCTTCGTTCAACAGCTCCGAGCTGTGCAGCGCCCCGGGCCATCTGGGCGCAGTTGCGCGGTCGGTCTGGGCCAGCACCCAGCCGATCGGGTCACCCGCGGCCTCGTCGATCTCGCCCGCGCGCGCCCCAAGGCCGAACCGCGTCGTCGCGATCGCCCCCAAGAGCCGTTTGTCCGTCATGTCCTGAATATAGGCTGCCCGGGGCTGAACCCCGCCTGAAACCAACAGCTGAAGTGGAGACGCCGACCCGCCCACGCAATCGGGACGCGATGCCGCAACCGCCCTCGCGCCGGCGGTCCCGGCGCCTATCTAGGCCGCCATGACCGACGCCCCAACCCAGGTCCGCGCCCAGTCCGTCCAGCATATCGGACGGTTCTACAAGGCGGTCGACGTCGCCCCGGCAGCCGGAGGCTGGGCTGTCCAGCTGGACGGCCGCACTGCGCGCACTCCGGACAGGGCCGCCCTGGTGTTGCCGACCCCATCCCTGGCCCGCCTCGTGGCGGACGAGTGGGCGGCTCAGGGCAAGCACATCGTCTTCGCGACCATGCCGGCGACCCGCCTGGCCTTTACCGCCCTGGACCGCGCGCCCGGCGCCCACGAGGCCTTGGCCGAGGAGGTCGCCCGCTACGCAGGTTCCGACCTGCTCTGCTATTTCGCCGAAGCCCCGCGCAGCCTCCTGGACCGCCAGACCGCGGCCTGGTCTCCCGTGCTCGATTGGGCCGAGAGCGAACTGGGTCTGCGCTTCCAGCGCGCCGCGGGGATTGTTCACCGTCCCCAGCCGCCCGAGACG
The DNA here is from genome assembly GCA_019348195.1 of Pseudomonadota bacterium. GTDB lineage: Bacteria > Pseudomonadota > Alphaproteobacteria > Caulobacterales > Caulobacteraceae > JAHWJX01. The sequence goes on from JAHWJX010000002.1 coordinate 84,586, forward strand.
CTGGCCCGCGTCCGCGACCTCGCCGCCGCGCTCGATCCCTTCGCCCTGACGGCCCTGGCCTACGCCGCCCCCCTGTTCGGCTCGGCCGTGCTCTCGCTGGCCGTGGAAGGTGGGCGGCTGTCCGGCGCAGAGGCCTTTACGCTCTCTCGCCTGGATGAGATCCACCAGGAAGAGGCCTGGGGCGTCGACGCCGAAGCCGCCGAACGCACCGCAGCGCTCCAGATCGAGGCCGAGACCGTGGACCGCTGGTTCGCGGCGCTGCGCTAGCAGCCGCGGCCCCATCTTGACGCCGGCTTCGCTCCTGGCATGAGCTCCCGCTCTCCCCGCGAAAGCCGGGGTCCATCACAGGATCGGGAGATCTGTCCGCCTTGACAGGCGCCGGCGGGTGGGCCCGCAGTCGTTCCAAACGTCTGCTTGCTGCAACGGTCGACGTCCGCTTTGCGCGATTTCTGTTGAAGAAACTCGATCTTCGTCCCGAGCGCGCCGTTTGGACGAGACCGCAAAATGGCCCTCCCGCGAAATCAACGACTCAGATGGCCCGATCCCACTAAGAACGCGCCCAAAGTGGCCCAAAATCGGCTCGGCCGAGTTCTTCAACGCAGTCGGCCGGGAGAAGTCCTTGGC
>JAHWJX010000030.1 GCA_019348195.1 Pseudomonadota bacterium
GTCGGAAACGGCCCCTCCCCCACCCGCGTCGTGTAGGCCTTCACGATCCCCAGGACGAAGCCCACCGCTTCCGGGCCCACGCCCGCGCCGGCGGCAGCCTGGCCCGCCACCGTGTTGGACGACGTCACATAAGGATAGGTGCCGTGGTCCACATCGAGCAACGTGCCCTGCGCGCCTTCAAAGAGGATCCGCCGCCCGGCTCGGACGTCCGCCTGCAACACCCGCCATGCGGGTCGGGCGAACGGAAGCACCTTGGGCGCAAGTTCGAGCAGGTCGCGCTTCAGCGCCTCCCCATCCACTTCCGGAAGGTCCAGCCCCCGCCGCAGCGCCCCGTGGTGCGCCAGAAGCCGCGTGATCCGCGCCTCCAGCGCCTGCGGATCCGCCAGATCGGCGACCCGCACCGCCCGACGTCCGACCTTGTCCTCATAGGCGGGCCCGATGCCCCGTCCCGTGGTCCCGATCCGGCCCGCGCCCGCTTGGGCCTCCCTGGCTCCGTCCAGGTCGCGGTGCAGAGGCAGGATCAGGCTGGCGTTGTCGGCCAGGGTCAGCAGCTCGGGGGTGACCGCCACCCCCTGAGCGCCCACCCGCGCGATCTCATCCAGCAGCGCCCAAGCGTCCACGACCACTCCGGAGCCGATGATGGAGCGCTTGCCCTGAACCACGCCCGAGGGCAGCAAGGACAGCTTGTAGACCTTGTCGCCCACCACCAAGGTGTGCCCGGCGTTGTGCCCGCCCTGAAAGCGCACCACCACCTCGGCTCGGTTGGACAGCCAGTCCACGACCTTGCCCTTGCCCTCATCGCCCCACTGAGCGCCGATCACCGCGACATTGGCCATGGACGGGTTCCTCACCCTGCGGGTTTGCGGGCGCGCGGCTTATGGCCTCCCGCCCCGCTTTCTCCAAGCGCGGTTCCGGCCTATCCCCGGCCATGATCTCGAGGCGGGCCTTGCTCGATTGGAGCGTGCTGGTCGCGCTGGTGGTTGTTTGGGGCTCAGCCTTCGCCGGGCTGAAGATCGCCGTCGGGGGGCTTCACCCCGCCTGGGTCGCCTCCATGCGGTTGAGCACGGCGGCGCTGGCCCTGTTCATTCTCATGCAGGGCCGCGGCGAGCGGCCGCCACGGCTGTGGCCGCGACCCGACCCGATCTGGTCGACCTACGCCCTCTTGGGCGTGTTCGGCCTGGGGACGCCCTTCCTGCTCTTCTCCTGGGCCGCGACCGAACTGCCTTCAGCCGTGCTGGCCATCTGCAACGGCGTGTCGCCCGTCTTCACCGCCCTGTTCGCCCATGCCTTTCTGGCCGGGGAGCGGCTGAATGGGCGCAAGTCGGTGGGCGTGAGCCTGGGCCTGATCGGCTTCATCGCCCTGGTCGCGCCCGATCTGAAGACGAACGGCCTGGGCTCCGCGGTGGTGGCGGAATTAGCCGCCCTGGCCGGAGCCGCCCTCTACGCGGTCGCCAATGTGGTCACCAAGCAGGCGCCCTCCGCCCCGCCGGTCTTGTCCGCCTTCATCATGTGCCTCGCCGGAGCGCTGGCGACCGCGGCGGCCGCCCTGCTGTGGGCCGGCCCCCCGCCCCTTCCCGGCCTGAAGGTCGGGGCGGTGGTCGTGGCCCTGGGCCTGCTGCCGACCGCGCTGGGCACGGTCGGCTATGTGTGGCTGATCCGCAGGCGCGGCGCCCTGTTCACCTCCTTCACCACCTATCTCGCGCCGGTCTGGGCCATCCTGATCGGGATCGCGCTGCTGGGCGAGCGACCCGCGCCCGCGGAGTATGCCGCCCTGGCGCTGATCCTGCTGGGCGTCGGGATCGCCAACCTCAGGGGCAAGACCGTGGAGCGCCCCCCCAGCCCCGCGGGTCAGCCCGCCTGAACGCGCAGCCTGCTTTCCACCACCGTCACCGCCGCCCCTCGGAGCAGGACGCGGTTCCCCCGGACCTCGCATTCGAGATCGCCCCCACGTCGCGGAAAGGCCTGGTGGAAGAGAAGGGCGTCGCGGCCCAGCTTGTCGGCGTAGAGCGGGCCAAGGATGCAGTGGGCGGAGCCGGTGGCGGGGTCCTCCGGGACGCCGGACCCTGGCGCGAAGAAGCGGCTGACCACATGGTAGGGCCGGCCCGGTTCGGCCTCGGCCGCCACGATCAGATTGCCGCGCCCGCCGGTGGCCTCCCCGGCAATGAGATGCACAGCTGCGATGTCAGGCTCCGCGGCCCGGACGGCCGCCTCGTTCACCAGCACGGCGATGAGGTAACGGCCCGCCCACGCTTCCTTGATCGGGGATCGGACCGCCTGCTCCAGTCCGTCGGGAACGGTTGTCCGGCGGGGCGGGTCGGCGGGGAGGTCCATCTCGTAGCGGTCCCCCTGCCCCCCCACGATCAATTCGCCGGAGAGGGTGTCGAACCGAATCTGCTCCGCGCGTTCGCCCAATTCGACCATCAGGGCGTGAGCCGAGGCCAGGGTGGCGTGGCCGCACAGCTCCACCTCCTGCGTCGGCGTGAACCAGCGTAGGCCGTAGCGACCCGGCTCCTCGGTGCGGAGCAGAAAGGCGGTCTCGGCCTGGTTGTTCTCCATGGCCAGCGCCTGCATCCACCCCGGGTTCGGCCATTGGCTGAACGGCTCCACCACACAGGCCGGGTTGCCGCGGAAAGGCGCCGTGGCGAAGGCGTCGATCGTCCATTGCCTCATGGCAGGCGCTCCCTTAGCGTCCAGGCGTGGTCCAGCGGGCCGTGTCCGCGCCCCAGCCCCGGCGCGCGCCGGATAGCCTCGGCGGTGTAGCCGTGCGCCCGTTCCACGGCCGGCTCGAGCCCCATTCCCTGCGCAAGGCCCGCGGCGCAGGCCGAGGCCAGGGTGCAGCCCGTTCCATGCGTGTTGTTGCTGTGGACCCGGGGGCTCTCGAAACGGCGCTCCCCGCCCGTCCAAAGCAGCAGGTCGACCACCGTTTCGCCCTCAACGTGCCCACCCTTCATCAGCACCGCCCGTGCGCCCTCTCGCAGCAGAGCCTCCCCGGCCCGGCGCAGGCCGAACTCGTCGGTGACCCTGAGACCGGTGAGGGCCTCCGCTTCCGGCGCATTGGGCGTCAGCAGCGCCGCGCGCGGAACCAGCAGGCTGCGCACGGTCTCCACCGCTTCAGCCGCCAGCAGCGCCTCCCCCCTCTTGGCCACCATGACGGGGTCGATCACGGCGGGCGCCCCCGCCTCGTCCAGCAGCTCGGCCACAAGCTCCACGCTCTCGCGCGAGCCCAGCATGCCCGTCTTCAGCGTATCGGCGCCGATGTCGTCCAGCACGGCTCGAGCCTGGGCGGCGATCACGTCCCGCGGGATCGGGTGGACGCCGAAGACGCCGGTGGTGTTCTGCACCGTGACCGCTGTGATCGCGGTCGCGGCATAGCCGCCCAGGGCGGTCACGGCCTTGATGTCGGCCTGAATCCCCGCGCCGCCGCCCGAGTCGGAGCCGGCCAGGATGAGGACGCGGCCCTTCACGCCGCCGCCTGAACGATCGCCGCGCGAACAGCCAGCGCCTGAGCCGTTTCGCGAACGTCGTGGACGCGCAGCACCGCCGCACCCGCCTCGGCGCCCAGCAGCGCGGCGGACAAGGAGCCGCCCAGCCGATCGCCAGCGGAGCCAGCCGCGGGGTCGACGGCGGCGATGAACCGCTTGCGGCTGACGCCCAGCACCACGGGAAAGCCGGACGAGACGAGCTCGGGCAGGGCGCGAAGCAGGGCCAGGTTGTGCTCAAGCCTCTTGCCGAAGCCGATCCCGGGATCGAGGAGCAGCCGCTCACGACGGACGCCGGCCGCCACCGCCGCCTCCGCCCGTTCCAGAAGGAAGTCTCGGACCTCGGACACGACGTCCTCGTAGCGTGGGTTCTCCTGCATGGTGCGGGGCTCGCCCTGCATGTGCATCAGGATCACCTCGCAGCCGAGTTCGGCGGCCACGGAGGGGCTGTCCGGAGCGCCGCGCAGAGCCGTTATGTCGTTCCAGATGGTCGCGCCCGCGGCCACTGCGGCGCGGGCGACCTCGGGCTTGGCCGTGTCCACCGAGATCGGGACTGCGTCCTCAGCTCGCACCGCCGCGCGCACCACGGGAAGGACGCGGGCGAGTTCGGCCGCGGCGTCGACCGGCTCGGCGCCCGGCCGCGTGCTTTCTCCTCCGATGTCCAGAATCTCGGCCCCGTCCGCGATCAGCCGCCGCGCATGCGCAACGGCGGCCGCTTCCTCGAAGAAGCGGCCGCCGTCCGAGAAGCTGTCGGGGGTGACGTTGACCACCCCCATCACCTTGGGCCTCCTCGCCGCGGCGCGCTCGCGCGGCAGGCTAGTGGAGCTCACGCGTCGCGGGCTGAGGCTGCGGGCGGGTCAGGGGCACCGCCACGGCCGGGCCGCGGGGCGGTTTGGCGGCCGGGTCCTCGCGAAGCGGCGGCACGCCGTTCAGCACGCCCACGATTTCGTCACCGCTCAGCGTCTCGTATTCGAGCAGCCCCGCGGCCAGGCGGTGAAGATCCTCCAGCCGCTCCGTCACGATCCGCCGCGCTTCGGCGTGACCTTCCTCGACCAGGCGGCGCACTTCGGCGTCGATGATCTTGGCGGTCTCCTCCGAGGTCTGCTGCTGACGGCCCATGGACATGCCCAGGAAGACCTCTTGGTCGTTGTCGCCGTAGCTGACCACCCCGAGCTTGTCGGAATAGCCCCATTTGGTGACCATCATCTTGGCCAGGCGGGTCGCCTGGTCGATGTCGGACGAGGCGCCGCTGGTGACCTTGTCCTTACCGAAAATGATCTCCTCCGACACCCGACCGGCCATCAGGATGGCCAGGCGCGCGGTCATCTGCTCATAGCTCATCGACAGCTTGTCCCGCTCGGGCAGCTGCATGACCATGCCCAGCGCCCGGCCCCGGGGAATGATGGTGGCCTTGTGCACCGGATCGGTGTTGGGCACCGTCAGCGCCACCAGGGCGTGGCCGCCCTCGTGGTAGGCGGTCATGCGCTTCTCTTCGTCGGTCATGACCATGGACTTGCGCTCGGCGCCCATCATGATCTTGTCCTTGGCGTCCTCGAAGTCGGCCATGGTGACCATGCGGCGCGCGCGGCGGGCGGCCATCAACGCGGCCTCGTTCACCAGGTTGGCCAGGTCCGCGCCCGAGAACCCCGGGGTGCCGCGGGCCACCGTCTTGGTGTCCACGTCCGACGCCAGGGGCACGTTGCGCATGTGCACGCGCAGGATGCGCTCGCGCCCGGTCACGTCGGGATTGGGCACCACGACCTGACGATCGAAACGACCCGGCCGCAGCAGGGCGGGATCCAGCACGTCGGGCCGGTTGGTGGCGGCGATCAGGATGATCGACTCGTTGGCCTCGAAACCGTCCATCTCGACCAGCAGCTGGTTAAGCGTCTGCTCGCGCTCGTCGTTGCCGCCGCCCAGGCCCGCGCCGCGATGGCGACCGACCGCGTCGATCTCGTCGATGAAGATGATGCAGGGCGCGTTCTTCTTGGCTTGTTCGAACATGTCGCGCACGCGGCTGGCGCCCACGCCCACGAACATCTCCACGAAGTCGGAGCCGGAGATGGAGAAAAAGGGCACGCCCGCCTCGCCCGCCACCGCGCGCGCCAGCAGGGTCTTGCCGGTCCCCGGAGGACCCACCAGCAGGGCTCCACGCGGGATCTTGCCGCCCAGGCGCTGGAACTTGGACGGCTCCTTGAGGAAGTCCACGACCTCCTGCAGATCGTCCTTGGCCTCGTCCACACCGGCCACGTCCTCAAAGGTGACCCGGTTCTTGTTCTCGGTCAGCAGCTTGGCCTTCGACTTGCCGAAGCCCATGGCGCCGCGCGCCCCGCCCTGCATCTGGCGCATGAAAAAGACCCACACCCCCACCAGCAACAGGATCGGGAGCAGGTTCAGCAGGATGGCCAGGAAGCCGTTGCCGCTCAGCCGGTCGAACCGGATGTTGACGCCGTTGCTCTCCATCCGCTGGACCAGGGCCTCCTGGGCCGCGGGGGGCACCACGGCGGCGTAGCGCTTGCCCGAGGAGTCCTGGGCGACCAGGGACTCGCCGCGAAGGCGCGCCTCCTTGATCTGGCCGGCGTCGACCATTTCCGTCAGCCGCGAATAGCTGAGCTCGTTGCCGCCGCCGCCGGCGGGCGACATCACGGTGTAGAGCGCGATCAAGATGGTGGCGATGACGCCCCAGACCGCGAGATTGCGAAGGTTCATTCCACGTTCGCCTAAATGCTTTGTCGTTGTCGAATGTAGGGGGAGTGCACGGTTCGCGCCATCTGCGACCAAAGCGTGTCGGGGCTCGCCTACCCCGCCCCTTGCCGGCTCGTTCTGGCGAGAACCAAGGCTCCGATCAGGCCAAGGCCCGCCATGGCGCTCATGACCCAGTAACCCCGCGCGCCCGCTGCGTCGAACAAGGCTCCCGAGCCCAAGGTGGCCAGCCCGATGAACAGCCCGCTCTGCAGGGATGCGGAAAGAGTGTGGGCGGCTGACGCGCTCTCGGGCGGGCTCGTGGTGTCCACCAGCCGGGTGGAGGCCACGAACGTCCCGGCGAAGGTCAGGGCGTGCAGCAGGTGCAGAGGCGCCAGCACCGCCAGCGGCGGCCCGGTCCCGGCCACCGTCCATCGCAGCACCGCGGCCGCCCCGGACAGGATCAGCAGCGGCTCCGGGCCGAGCCGACGGCGCCAGGAGTCCGACGTCCACAAAAACGCGATCTCGGCCAGCACTCCGCCGGCCCAGAGTGCGCCCGTGACCGCTTCGCTGATCCCCTGCCCCCGCCACAGCAAGGTCGCGAAGCCGTAATGAAAGCCGTGCGCGGCCTGGATAAGCCCCGCCGAGACGATCACCAGAAGGAAACGCCGACGCCTCAGGAGCTCGCCCAAACCGCGCAGCCGCGCCGCGCCGGCCGGGGCGTCTCCCGCTTCATGCACGGGTTCGCGCGGCAGCACGGCGGCGGCGGCCAGGGTTGTTGCGCATCCCGCCAGGCCCAGCCAGGCCAGCACAAGCCAGGCCGGCGCCCCCGTCAGCGCCGCCCCGAGCACCAGATTGGCCAGAATGAAGGCCGCCGAGCCCGCAGCTCTCGGCCGCCCGAAACTCGTGCCCTGGCGCTTGGCCAGCCGTAATCCGATCACGTCCGTGAGCGGCAGGACGGCCGCCATCGCCGTTGCGCCCAGGAACCAGAAGAAGGCGCGCGCGGCGAAGCCTTCGAACAGGGCCAGACCGGCGTAGGCCACGACCGCCACGGCCGCGAGGAGGGCCAGGGGCGTTCGTCGTTCGCGGAAGCCGTCCGCCCAGACGGCCAGCGCAGGGCCGGTCACCGCGCGCGCCAGCAGCGGAAGCGCCAGAATCACTCCGATCTCCACGCCGCTGAAGCCCTCGGCGCGCAGCCAAACCGGCAGGTAGGGGAGGCTCGCGCCGGCGCCCAGGAAAACAAGGCCGTAGAAGACGCTCAAGCGCCAGACGGGCGAACCCTGTGCGGGCGGACGGGCGGACATGGAACGGACGCCTCTGGCGGAAGGGGGCCAATGGGGCCTAAATGGCCGGTGCATGAACGTCCACCAGCGCTTTGACGGCCCCGCCCAACTCCGTTACGGCACGCCCGACTTCCAGGTGGTCGTGCCTGGCGACTACGTCTTGTGCGCCGTCAGCGGCCGCCGGATCCCCCTTGAAGGACTTCGTTACTGGAGCGTCGAACGGCAGGAGGCTTACGCAGGTCCTGAAGAGGTCATGGCGCGCTTGACCGGCAAGGGGTGATTGCGTCACTCGCGTCTGACGGGAACGTTCCCCTCATAGTTGCTTTGGTCTAATCTTCCGGACCGTCCGGGCCGACTCGCGGGGGATGCATGACAACAGGTCTGGACGCCGTTCGCGTGCTGGTGGTCGATGACAATCAGCACATGCGCTCGATCGTCAGCACCATGCTGCACAGCTTCGGCGTGCGCATGATTCGTGAAGCCAAGGACGGCGCCGAGGCCATCGAAATCCTGGGCCGCTGGCCGGCGGACCTGGTCATCTGCGACTTCTTGATGGAGCCGACGGACGGCGTGGAATTCACCCGCCGCGTGCGCACCGCCCCGGACAGCCCGAACCCTTACCTGCCGGTGGTCATGCTCACCGGCCATTCGGAACAGGCGCGCGTGACGGACGCGCGCGACGCGGGCGTGACTGAGTTCGTGGCCAAGCCGCTCACCGCCAAGGCGCTCGTCGACCGGATCAACGCGGTCATCTTCCGGCCCCGCCCCTTTATCCGCACCCGGGACTACTTCGGCCCCGATCGACGCCGGCGCGACGACCTCTTCTACTCCGGCCCTCGCCGGCGCGAGGCGGACCGCTCAAAACGCTAGCGCTGGGCGTACTCCGCGGCCGGCCACCGCTTGTGCACCCAGAACCATTCCGCCGGCCGCTCGCGAACCCGCGCCTCCATGAAGGCGTTCACCGCCTCCACCCCTGCACGGATGTCCGCAACGCGGTCCCCCGTTCGCGGGAACTCCAAAGCTTCATGGACCACGACCCGGAAGCGCGCGCCGCGCGTGCGCTGCACGGACATGGGGATCATCGGGGCGTCGAACCTGAGCGCCATACGGGTCGGTCCCGGGGCCGTCTGCACCGGCCGGCCGAAGAAGGGGGCCGTCACCCCGCCGTTGAACTTTTGGTCGTTAAGAAAGGCGACCGACTGCCCGGCCTTCATGGCCTCCAGGATTTCGCGCGATCCATCTCCCCCCTTGGGCGCCAGCAGCCTGACCCCATAGCGCCGCCGCCCCTCGATGATGCGCCGGTCGATCGCTGGATTGTTCGCCGCGCGGTAGGTGATCTGGCAGTCAACGCCCAGGTGGACGATGGCCGCGGCCATGATCTCCCAATTGCTGAAGTGCCCGCTGATCAGCACCGCCGCCCGATGCTCGCGCGCAATGGCCGCCAGCCGCTCGCCACCGACGATCTCCACCCGGCCCGAGGCGGGCGTGAGCCGGTCCGTCAGCGGGAACTCCGCGAACAGCCGCCCCACATTGTCCCATTGCGCCCTCAGCAGCGCTCGCCGCCCGGGTTCGTCCATCGCGGGAAAGGCGATGGCGATGTTTCGCGCCGCCGTCCGGTGAGCGGGCGAGAGCGGGCCGATCAGCCTCAGCAGGCCGGCTCCGGCCGCCGAAGCCGCGTCAACCGGCATCAGCCGGAACAGAGCGCTGAAGAGGTCGAAAGCGCCGGCCTCGAGCCGCCAGCCCAGGTCACGCCAGAGCCATCCGCGCGCCATGGTCCTGGACGGGCGCGCGCTTCGGCTAGTGGATCACCGACTCGCGCTGCACGCCCGACAGGAAGCCCCACAGGGCTCCGGCCAGCTCCTCGCCCGCCGCCGCCGCCTCGGCCCGCTCGGGTTCCGGCAGCCTGTCCAGCAGTTCGCGGCAGACCTGGGAATGCTCCACGTCCGCCAATTCGTGCACGCGGAAGAAACGCAGCGTGCGCTCGTCCGTCACGCCGTAGCGTTCCTCCAGCCCTTCGATCTTGGCCTTGGCGACACCCGGGAACTGGCTTTCATAAGCATAGAGCGCGCCCAGTCCCGCCGCATAGGACTGCTTGGACAGCCGACGGAAGGTGTTGATGAGCTCCTGGGTCTCGGGGTTGAGCACCTGGCCGCGCACGTCCGCCTCCGTGGCCCCCATGCCTTCGGCGAACATGAGCCACAGGGTGGCGTGGTCCTGCTTGCCCTCTCCCAGGCCTTCCTCCTCGGCCAGGTTCTCGGCCAGCATCCGCCGGCCTTCCTTGTCCGGGCACTCCGCGTGAGTGCGGCTCACCGCCTGCGGGAACACCTCTACGTGGTGGAAGTACTGACGCGCATAGGCCGCCAGCTCGCCCAGGGTCAGCCGCCCTTCGGTCCAGGCTTGATACCAGGGATGGCTCAGCATGGCGCGCGCCGCGACCGCCGCGTCGATCCGTTCCGAAGTCGTGACTTCGCCCACCATGCTCGTTCTCCGTTTCAGCGACGATGAGCTTAGCCCCCCCGCCCCGTCGCGCCAAGTCGCGTGACAGCCGAAGGCCCCGGCCCTAGGAGGCGCCATGGCCTACCGCTCCCTCCGTGAGTTCATGGCGCGCCTGGATGCGGCCGGGGAGCTGGTCCGCGTGCGCGAGCCCGTTTCCTCCGTGCTGGAGATGACGGAGATCCAGACCCGGCTCTTAGCCACGGGCGGCCCCGCCGTCCTGTTCGAGACCGTGATCCGCGCCGACGGCGAACGCTCAACCATGCCCGCGCTGGCCAACCTGTTCGGCACGGTGAAGCGCGTGGCCATGGGGGTCACCCTGCAAGGCCGGGAACGCTCCACCGCTGGCGACCTGCGGGAAGTCGGCGAACTCCTCGCCTTTTTGCGCCAACCCGAGCCGCCGCGCGGCTTCCGGGAAGCTCTGGACATGCTGCCGCTCGCCCGCACCGTCATGGGCATGCGGCCCAACATCGTGCGTCGTGCGCCCGTGCAGGAGGTGGTCCTCACCGGCCCCGACGTCGACCTGAACCGCCTCCCGATCCAGACCTGCTGGCCGGGCGAACCGGCGCCCCTCATCACCTGGCCCCTGGTCGTCACCAAGGGCCCGTCGGACGCGCGCGAGGACGCCTTCAACCTCGGCATTTACCGCATGCAGGTGCTGGGTCGCAACCGCACGATCATGCGTTGGCTGGCCCACCGCGGCGGGGCCCAGCACTACGCCCGTCACAAAGCCCTCAAGCGGGAGCCCCTGCCCGCCTGCGCCGTCCTGGGCGCCGACCCCGGAACCATCCTGGCGGCCGTCACCCCGGTCCCCGACACCCTGTCGGAATACCAGTTCGCGGGGCTTCTGCGCGGCGCCAAGCTGGATCTGGTCCCCGCCAAGACCGTGCCCCTCATGGTCCCGGCCGAGGCTGAGATCGTGCTGGAAGGCCACGTCTTGCTGGACGAGCACGCCGACGAGGGCCCCTACGGCGACCACACCGGCTACTATAATTCGGTCGAGCGCTTCCCCGTCTTCCAGATCAGCGCGATCACCATGCGCCGTGATCCGATATACCTCACCACCTTCACGGGCCGCCCCCCGGACGAGCCCTCCGTCCTGGGCGAGGCGCTGAACGAGGTCTTCATCCCCCTGTTGCAGCAGCAGTTTCCGGAGATCGTCGACTTCTGGCTCCCGCCCGAAGGCTGCAGCTACCGCATCGCCGTGGTCTCGATGAAAAAGGCCTACGCCGGCCACGCCAAACGCGTGATGCTGGGCGTATGGTCCTACCTGCGCCAGTTCATGTACACCAAATGGGTCATCGTGGTGGACCACCACGTGGACCCGCGGGATTGGAAGGCGGTGATGTGGGCCCTGTCCACCAAGATGGACCCCGCCCGCGACATCACCGTGATCGACAACACGCCCATCGACTACCTCGATTTCGCCAGCCCGGAGAGCGGCCTGGGGTCCAAAATCGGCCTGGACGCCACCGACAAGCTCCCGCCGGAGACCCGGCGGGAATGGGGTCGCGAAATCCGTATGGACCCGGGCGTGGTCGAAACCGTTACCGAGAAATGGCCCCGTCTGGGCCTGCCGGGGGACGGCCGCCCGATCTGGAAGGCCTGATCCCGTTCAGCTTGCTGTCAGCCGGCTTCGGCCACAGCGTGATGCGAGGAGCCTCCCCATGCGTCAAGCCGCCCTGCTCGCCCCGCTTTTGCTGCTCTCGGCCTGCGCCTCGGTGCAGAATCAGGGACCTCCTCTGCCCACGGTGAAATACGCCACGGCCGGCTCCTACATGGACGCGCGAACGGCCTTTACGGCGCCGCCCTCGCCGGAGATCTTCGATCTTGCGGTGCGCAACTGGACGGAGGCCATCGCCGACTCGGCGGGGTGCCGGCTTCCCCGCAGCGAAGTCACCAGCGCCAGCCTAGTGGCCGCGCTCGAACTGGCCGCCATGGCCGGGTTCGCGAAGCAGGAAGGCGCCAACATCTCCGAGATGGGCCGCTACGCCGCCGACATGGCGCTGGCGGCCGGGGCCGAGAACCGTCGTCCGTCCCGGGCCCGCTGCGATCGCCTCTACCGCTGGCTGCCCGAAGTGAACCGGCAAGGCGGCGACGCCGTTCGCCGGGCCACCATCAACAGCCTCCGGCGGGGCCTGTTCGGTTCACCCCAAAGACCGTGAACGTGAGCTTAACCGTGAAGGGCGTCTGATGCATTGCGGGCGCCGGCCCGCGCCGGACGCAACCCGCCATGGACGACCTTCTGCCCTCCGCCCGGGCCGCCGCGCTTTGGGCGGGGTTGTGCCTGCTGCTCCTCCTCGTCCTGTCGGCGCTCACCGTGCGCCAGCGCCAGACCCACAGGGTGGGGGTGGGCGACGCGGGAATCGACCCGCTCCAACGCGCCTCCCGCGCCTTCGGCAACGCTGCCGAATACATCCCCGCCGGCCTGGCCGTGCTGGCGCTCCTGGTGCTGGTGGGGGCTCCTCCGCTCAGCTTGCATCTGGCCGGAGCCACCCTGCTGGTCGGCCGCCTGGCCCACGCCGTCGGCCTCAGCCGGTCCACCGGGCCCTCGGTGGGCCGGGTAGGCGGAATGATCGTGACCTACCTCTTCCTTCTCTGCGCCGCCGTCACCCTCATCTTCTACGCGATCTGACCCTGCCCGCCGCTTCCTTGTGCGCCGCAGCGCGCGCGCTCATATCCCCGCCCATGCCCTCAAGTGGAGACGACATCCTCCGCGGCGTTCTCGACGCCGCGCTGAAGGCCGGCGCAGACGCCGCCGAAGCCGTGCACGCCGAGAGCCGCGCCCTCTCCGTGGGCGTGCGCAACGGGGAACTGGAGGAGCTGGAGCGCCAGGAATCCCGCGATCTGGGCCTGCGCGTCTTTGTGGGCGCGCGGCAGGCGGTGGTGAGCGGCTCCGACCTATCCGCCGGCGCCCTGCAGAAGCTGGTTGAGCGGGCGGTCGCCACCGCCCGCCTCGCGCCCGAGGACCCCTACGCCGGCCTGGCACCCACCGAACGCCTGGCGGGCGGCCCCCACCGCGACCTGGACCTGTTCGACCCCGTCGAACCCTCAGCCGAACACCTGGAGGAGATCTCGCGCGCCGCCGAGGACGCGGCTCGCGCGGCGCCGCAGGTCAGCAAGAGCGACGGCGCCAGCGCCTCATGGTCCGCCTCCCAATGGCGGCTGCTGACCAGCGCCGGCTTCGACGGCAGCCACCACGCCAGCGGCTTCTCTCTCTCCGCTTCCGCCATCGCCCAGGATGAGGGCGGCATGGAGCGCGCGGGCGATGGCCGTCGCGTTCGCCACCAAGCCGACCTCCCCGACCCCCAGTCGATCGGGGCCGAAGCCGGACGCCGCGCCGCCTCCCGCCTGGGCGCCCGCAAGATCACCTCCACCACCGCCCCGGTGATCTTTGAGAACCGCATCGCGGCCAGCCTTCTCAGCCCGCTGATCGGGGCCATCGCGGGGGCGTCCATCGCGCGCGGCTCCTCCTTCCTCAAGGACCAGTTGGGCGAGCGCGTCTTCGCCGCGGGGATCAGAATCATCGATGATCCTTTCCGCCCTCGCGGCCTGGGTTCCTCCCCCTTCGACGACGAGGGCGTGGCGCCGGAGCGCCGCGCCGTGATCGAAGACGGTGTGCTCACCACCTGGCTGCTGAACTCCGCCTCCGCCCGTCAGCTCGGGCTGGAGACCACCGGCCATGCCTCCCGGGGCCTCGCCGGCCCGCCCGGCGTATCTCCGAACAACCTGCACCTGGAGCCCGGCACGGACGACCTTCCCGCGCTCATGGGCCAGGCCGGGACGGGCCTGCTGGTCACTTCGATGTTCGGTCCGTCGCTGAACGGCAATACGGGCGACTGGTCCACGGGCGTGTCCGGTCTCTGGTTCGAGGAGGGTCAGCCCGCCTACCCGGTTCGCGAGATCACGGTGGCGGGCAATCTGCGGGACCTCTACGCGCGCCTGGTCCCCGGCTCCGACCTGGAGTTCCACGGAGCCAGCAACGCGCCGTCCATCCTGATCGACGCCGTCGCGATCGCGGGCCGATGACGCCCCACGACCTTCAGGACGATCTCGAGCTTCTCCGCGACGCGGCCTTGGAGGCCGGCCGCTTGGCCCTGGCCCGGCGCGAGCGCGGCCTCCGGATCCGATCCAAGCCGGGCGGCTCCCCCGTCACGGACGCGGACCTGGCCGTCGACGCCCTGCTCACCCGGCGCCTCCGCGCCGCGCGCCCGGCTTATGGCTGGCTTTCGGAGGAGACCGCGGACGATCCGGCCCGGTTGTCCGCCGAGCGCATCTTTGTGGTGGATCCCATCGACGGCACCACGGCCTTTATGAAGGGTCGGCCCTGGTTCAGCGTAGCGCTGGCCGTCGTGGAGCACGGCCTTCCGGTGGTGGGCGTGGTCTACGCCCCGGCGCTGGACGAACTCTACCACGCCGCCCACGGCTCGGGAGCCCGCCTGAACGAAGCGCCCATCCACCCAAGCTCGGCCCGGAGCCTGCGCAACTGCGCGATGCTGGGCGACGTCGCCGCCTTTTCCGCGGACACTTGGCCGCCCATGCGGGTCGAGAAGCGCAACTCCATCGCCTACCGCATGGCTTTGGTGGCGGCGGGAGCCTTTGACGCGGCCTACGCTCCCACGCCCAAATGGGACTGGGACGTTTGCGCCGGGGCCGCCATAGCCGCGGGGGCCGGCGCCTACGTCAGCGACCATGCAGGCCGCCCCTACCGCTTCAACCAGCCTGACCCACGTCAGCCCGGCCTGCTCTGCGCCGCGCCCGGCATCCACGCCCAGCTCATCGCCAAGCACGCCCGCGCGGAGGCCGCCTGACGGGCGATGTCTAATGCAGGGTATGGTCCGACGGCCGCGCGTCCTCGAACCGGCGGGAGGCCGCCATGTCCCCCTCCAGGCGCTCGCAGACCGCCAGCAACCCGTCCAACTGCTCCAGCACGCTGTCAACCTTGGCTTCGATTCGCGCCATCAGGGCCAGCATCTCGATCCGTTCCGCGTCCGTCATGCGCCCTGCGTTGCCTTGTCGCCATGTCCTGACTATCCAACGCCGCTTCAGCCGAAAGGTCGCGTCATGCCCGACACGCCAGCCGTTCAATTGCTTCACCTTGTCATCGGCGGCGAACTCAAGGCCGTAGACAGCACGGAATTCCGTGACCTGAACCAGGTGGATTTCGTAGGAGCCTTCCCCAACTACCCCGCCGCGCACCAGGCCTGGAAGAGCAAGGCGCAGCAGACGGTGGACAACGCCCACATGCGCTACTTCATCATCCACGCCCACCGCTTGATCGACCCCGACATGGACGGTCGGGCGGGCTGATCGTGGAGCAGGCGGCGGTTCCCATCGGCGGCGAGGCCTTTGCGGCGCTGACCGTGCTGTTCGTGCTGGGCATGCTAGCCATCGCGATCGCCCGCATGTTCGCCAAGTCGCGCCGGCGCTCCGGCTCCGGAGGCGGTGGGAATGGCGGGGGCTACCTCGGGAGCGGAGACGGGGGCGACCGGCCGTCCAAGGCCGAGGGTTGCGATCGCAGCTCAGGCGGAGACGGAGGGGGCGGAGACGGAGGCGGCTGCTAGGCTCACTCCCGCCGGAGCAGCTTTTCGGTCAGAACATTGGCCCACCACTGCGCCTTGAAGTCTTCCTTGATCTTGACCGGATCATAGGCGTCGCTTTCCACCCAATCCAGGAAGTCCTGCCCCTTCGGCTCGCCCTCGGCGAGATAGCGGTCGAACACATAGTCCAGCACGCCCGTCTTGCCCGCCCGAACATGCAGGTACTTCCAGCCCAGCTGCGTCATGGCCTCCCGGATGGGCTTGCCCTGACGAAAATGCATGTACAGCACGCTCATGATCCCGGCCCGGTCCGCGCCCGACTTGCAGTGCATCAGCGCCGGATATTGGATGGTCTGGAACATCTCCTTGGCGCCCCGGACCCGGACCTTGGACGGCGCCTCGCGCGAGGTCACGGTGAAATCCACCATGGTGAGCCCTAGCCGCTCGCACGCTTGCTTCTCCAGCAGGTAGAAGCTGGAGTCGAAACCGCCGCGCAGATTGATGACCGTCTTGATCCCACGCGCCTTCCACACCTCGAGCTGCTTGGGCGAGGGCTGGTTGGTGCGCACCAGCTCGTCGCTGATCCAGTGCGCGTTCTGGAAGCGCACGCGCAGAAAGGCGTGGTCGTTCCACAGATAATCGCGGTGCGCGGCGCGGAGCCCCGCGGGCGTGGAAAGATCGAACCGGCTCATCGCCGGCCAAGTTAGGGGCGCCGGTCCCCGATCCCAAGCGCCGGGCGCGCAAGAGACAAAGCCGGTGCGAACCGCCATATTGCCTCTACCGAATGCCCGCCCCCGCTTCCTCCTCCCCCGAAGAGCCGTCCGAGCGCGATCTCATGCGCCGGCTGCTGCGCGTGTATCTCGCACCGCACTGGCGTCCGCTGTCCCTCGCCCTGGCGTGCGCCGCCTTGGTGGCCGTCGGCAGCTACGCCTTCGCCAACCTGCTGGAGCCGGCGGTGAACGACGTTCTGGTCCAGCCCGATCCGGACAGCCTGCTGCTCATTCCCCTCGGCATCGTCCTGGCCGGCCTCCTCCGAGGGCTGGCCCAGGTCGGCCAGGCCACCCTGGTGAACCGCGTCGGCCACGGCCTGGTCGGCCGCATCCAGTTGGAGCTCTTCGGCCGGCTCATGCGCGCCGATCTCGCGCGCCTGCGCCGGGTGCATTCGGGGTCGCTCCTGTCCGCCGTCATCTACGACTCCGGGCTGGTGCGAGAAGCAGCCACCAGCGGTCTGATCAATTACGCCCAGCACGGCCTGATCGTGCTGGCCATGCTGATCCAGATGGCGCGGCAGGACTTCCTGCTGACGGCCATTGTGCTGGTCGCCGGGCCGCTGGCCTCCCTTATCATGCGCCGGTTCGCCAAGCGGACGCGCAAGGCGGCGCAGGGCGCCATGTCCGAGACCTCCGCCCTGTCCTCCAACATCCTGGAAGCCCTGAACGGCGTGCGGGTGATCAAGATGGAGAACCAGGAGCTCGCCGAGGAAAAGCGGTTCGCCGCGGTGGTCGACCGCCGGCAAGCCCATGTCATCAAGGGCGCCAACGCCCGCGCGGCGGCCGCGCCCGCCACCGAAACGCTTTCGGCCTTTGTAGTGGCCGCCATCATCGCCTGGGGCGGCCTCCGCGCCGGATCGGGCGCGGTGAATGCGGGCGAATTCGTCTCCTTCCTGGGCTCCCTGGGCCTGGCGTCCCAGTCGCTTCGCCAACTGTCCAACCTCCAGAGCGTCATGGCCGAGGGTCTGACGGCGGCGCGCCGCCTGTTCGCCGCCCTCGACATCGAACCCGAGATCCGCGAAGCGCCGGACGCCCTCATTCTTGACCGCGCCCAGGGACTGGTCCGCTTCGAGCACGTCGGCTTCAGCTACGGCGACGGCGCGCCGATCCTGTCGGATGTGGACATCGAGGCCCGCCCAGGCGAGACGGTCGCCCTTGTGGGTCCTTCCGGCGGCGGCAAGACCACCCTGCTCAACCTCCTGCCGCGCTTCTACGACGTCACCGCCGGCCGCGTCCTGCTGGACGGCACGGACGTGCGCGAGCTGACCCTGGCTTCCCTTCGGGCCCAGATCGCTCTGGTCACGCAGGAGCCATTCCTGTTCGACGACACGGTGCGCGCCAACATCGCCTACGCCCGTCGTGACGCCTCCCAGGCGGAGGTCGAAGCTGCAGCCCGTGCCGCGGCCGCCCACGACTTCATCCTGGGCCTTCCGGCCGGCTACGACACTGTCGTGGGAGAAGCCGGCGCGCGCCTGTCCGGCGGCCAGCGCCAGCGCATCGCCATCGCCCGCGCCTTTCTCAAGAACGCCCCCGTGCTCCTGCTGGACGAGGCCACCAGCGCGCTGGACGCCGAAAGCGAGCGCCAGGTCCAGGACGCCCTGGAGCGGCTCATGACCGGTCGCACCACGGTCCTCATCGCTCACAGGCTCAGCACCGTCCGGGCCGCCGACCGCATCTACGTGCTCCAAGCCGGCCGTGTCGTGGAGCAAGGCCGCCACGCGGAGCTCGTGGCGCAAGGAGGCCTCTACGCCCGCCTCGCGCGTGCGCAGAACCTCGACTTGACGTCCGCCGCCGCCGAATGAAGCAGGTTCTGCGCTCCGCCGCGGTCCAGACCGCGCTGGGCTGGCTCCTCGGCGGCTACATCCGCCTGATCCTGCGCACGGTGCGCTGGCGCCATCACAACCTGGAAGCCCTGACTCCCGTCCTCCAGTCCGAGACCGGCATCCTCGCCTGTTTCTGGCATGGTCGCATCCCGCTATGCATGAGCACCGCCCCCCAGTGGTGGACCCGCCGCACTCGCGCGCTCATCTCCCCTTCCGCCGACGGCCAGTTCATCGCCACCGCGCTGGAGATCAACGGCTTTCCCGCCGTACGCGGCTCCTCGGCCAAGCCCGGCGACAGCGCCAAGACCCGTCAGGCGGCGCTGGCCTTCCGCGAGGCGCTGAACTGGCTCAAGGGCGGCGGGTGCCTGATCGTCACCCCCGACGGCCCCCGCGGCCCCAACGAGGTCCTGGCCGAAGGCGCCGCCCAGCTCGCCAAAAAGGCGGGAACTCCCGTTTTCCTGATGGGGATCGCCGCCGCTCCCGCCTCTCGCCTCAAGGGGTGGGACCGTCAGATGTGGGCTCTGCCCTTCGGCCGTGGCGCGGTGGTCTGGGCGGGTCCCTTTCACGTCGGCGCGGAGACCACCGCGGCCCAGGCCGCCTTGGAATGGTCGGTCGCGCTCGCCGCGGCCACCCGTCAGGCCGAAGCCCTGGTTGGGTGAACTCGATGGTCGGGGAAACCACGCCCGCCCTGGTGGCCTATCGTGCGGCCACCCGCGCGCTCCACCCGTTGGCGGCGGCCCTGCTCGGGAAGCGAGCCCGCGCCGGCAAGGAGGATCCGGCCCGGCTTGCCGAACGCCTGGGCCGCGCCTCCGTCCCCCGCCCGACGGGCCCCCTCGCCTGGCTCCATGGCGCCAGCGTCGGCGAGACCCTGTCGCTGCTGCCGCTCATCAGCCGCCTTCAAGCCGCTCGACCCGGCCTGCGCATTCTGGTGACCAGCGGCACGACCACCTCGGCCGAGCTCCTGGCCCGCCGCCTTCCTTCCGGCGTTCTGCATCAGTACGCGCCGCTGGACACCCCGCCCATGGCCGCTCGCTTCCTCGAGCACTGGCGCCCGGACCTGGCCGTCTTCGTCGAAAGCGACCTCTGGCCCAACCTACTCCTGACGGCGCGACAGCGGGGTACCCGCCTGGCCCTCCTCTCCGCCCGCCTGTCTGACCGCAGTCTGCGCAACTGGTCCCGCACTCCCGGCTTGGCCCGCCGCCTTCTGGGAGCCTTTGATCTGGTCCAGGCGCAGGACGAACGGACGGCCACGGCCCTCGCCCGCCTGGGCGCCCGGGACGACGGCCGGCTCAATTTAAAGCTGGCCGGCGACCCCCTGCCGGTGGACGGAGCCGCCCTGGACGAGGCGCGCCAGGCCGCTGCGGGCCGCCCCGTCCTCCTGGCCGCCTCCACCCATCCCGGAGAGGACGAGCTCGTCCTGGCGTCCGCTCCCCCCGAGGCCCTGGTTGTGATCGTTCCCCGTCACCCGGCGCGCGGGCCGGCGCTCGCGGGTCTCGCCGCCACCGCAGGCCTAAGGTCCCGGGGGGACCGCTTCGGCGACCAGCCCGTCCATATCGCCGACACCCTGGGCGAGCTCGGCCTGTGGTTCCGGCTCGCAGACGCCGCCCTGATCGGAGGCTCCCTGCTCCCCGGCGTCGGCGGCCACAACCCGCTGGAGCCCGCCCGCCTGGGCCTGCCCTTCGCTTCCGGCCCACACGTGGACAACTGGCGGAGCATTTACGACGAGCTCCAATCCGCCCAGGCCGTGGCCTTCACTCCGGACGCCGCGGCCTTGGCCGCGTTCTGGCGCTCCCCTCCGCCCGGCCAGGCCGAGCGCGCCCGGGCCTTCGCCCAGGCCCAATCCGGCCAGCTCGACGCGGCGGTGGCCCGCCTGCTCCCCTTGCTCCCATGAAGCTCTCCACCCCCCGCTGGTGGTACCGCCGCGACCCGCCCGGCCACGTCGCGCGGATGCTGCTCCGCCCCGCCTCCTGGCTCTACGCCGCCGCCACCGCACGACGGATGGCGCGCACTCGGCCGTTCGAGCCCGGCGTTCCGGTGATCTCCGTGGGCAATCTCACGGTTGGCGGCTCCGGCAAGACCCCCGTCGCGCGCGAGGTCCTGCGCCTGCTCCGGGAGGCCGGCGTGGACGCCCACGGGCTGTCGCGCGGCTACGGCGGTCGTGAACCCGGCCCGCTCCGCGTCGACCCCGCCCGCCACACGGCGGCCGAGGTGGGCGACGAGCCCTTGATGCTCTCGCGGGACGCGCCCTTCTGGATCAGCCGCGACCGCCCGGCCGGCGCCGCCGCCGCTGTCGCGGCTGGCGCCCGGGCCCTGGTTCTGGACGACGGGCACCAGAACCCGACGCTCGCCAAGACGCTCAGCCTGGTCGTGGTGGACGGCGAGACCCGCGGTGGCGAGTGGCCCTTCGGCGACGGCGCCGTCTTTCCATCCGGCCCCATGCGCGAACCCCTCCGCCCTGGGCTCGCTCGCGCCGACGCCGTTGTCCTGCTGCTGCCGGCCGACATGGCCGAGGCCGATCCCGAGCTCCTGGCCCTGTTCGGGACCACCCCAGTCCACATCGCTCGCCTGGAGCCGACCCAACGCCCCCCGGCCGGGCCGCTGCTGGGCTTCGCGGGCGTGGCCAAACCCTGGAAGGTCGAGCGCGCCCTGATCGCCGCGGGGGCGGAACTGGCCGACTTCGCGCCTTTCCCGGACCATGCGCCCTATCGCGAGCCGGTCCTTCGCGCTCTCGCCGACCGCGCGGACCGTTTGGGCGCCACCCTCCTCACGACTGAGAAGGACTGGGTCCGCCTCCCCCAGCCTTGGCGCGAACGCGTCGTCAACTGGCCTGTGCGGGCCCGGTTCGAATGGGAGCCGCCCGTCGGAGAGCTTCTCAGAGAACTTCCAGCGCTCCGGGCCTGAGATAATCGATAACGCCGTTCTCGTAGGGCAGGTTCTCGGGATTGGTCCACAGCCGCCAACCGTCCTCGAATTCGATCACCACACCCCGGCTCACCACCTCCACGGCCTTCACCGGCGCCTGGAGCCGACCCCACAGCAGGCTCAGATCTCCGCTATGCTCATAAGGGTCGATGTTCGTGGACTGGTGAGGAGCTTCCACGTGGAGATCGGTCCAGATGCTGATCCGCGCGCGTTCGAGCAGCAACTGAACACCGCCCGGATCCAGCAGGATCTGGCCGATGGCGTCGCCGACCAGTTCCGGTCGCGGCCCGAGCCTACCGGTCTGCACGCTTGAAAATCGCCC
Organism: Pseudomonadota bacterium; assembly: GCA_019348195.1. Taxonomy (GTDB): domain Bacteria; phylum Pseudomonadota; class Alphaproteobacteria; order Caulobacterales; family Caulobacteraceae; genus JAHWJX01. Next base: position 21,315 of record JAHWJX010000030.1, read on the forward strand.
CACCCTTCATCACGAAACGCACTCGCTCCAATTCGCGCACATCCGCCAGCGGATCGCCCCTGACCGCGATCAGGTCCGCGGCCTTGCCGGGCGCCAGGGCGCCCACCTCGCCGGCGAGTTGCAGGTGGTCGGCCGCGTTGACCGTGGCCGCCTGGATGGCCTGCAGCGGAGTCATGCCGGCCCGGACCAGAAGCGCGAACTCACCCGCATTGTCCCCGTGCGCGCTGACGCCGGAATCGGTTCCAAAGGCGATCTTGACCCCGCCCCGGTGCGCCCGCCCCGCCATGTCCAGCATCTTGGGCCCCGCCTCGCGCGCCTTGGCCGTCTGCGCCGGGGTGAAGAAGTTGTTCGGCCCGTTGGCGATCCGCGCGACGAAGTCGCCGGCCATCAAGGTGGGCACCAGATAGGCCCCACGCTGTTTGAACAGCCGCACCGACTCCGCATCCAGGTAGGTCCCGTGCTCGATCGAGTCGCCGCCGGCCTTGAGAAAGGCGTTGATCCCATCCGCCCCGTGGGCGTGGGCGGTCACGCGACGGCCCATCCGATGCGCGCTTTCCACGATGGCGGCCAGCTCGTCCTCTAGGAACTGCTGCCCCAGGCCAGCGGCCGTGTTCGACAGCACCCCGCCCGTGGCCGTGATCTTGATAACGTCCGCGCCCGCCTGCACCTGCTGGCGCACCGCTCGCCGGCAGTCTTCCGCTCCCGAGCAGACCGACTCAGGCCGCAGCAGGTGCATCACATCGCCCCGGAACCCGTTCACATCGGCGTGGCCGCCGTGCACCGACACCGCCGAGCCGGAGGCCACGATCCGCGGCCCCGCCACGTCGCCCTTGGCCGTCGCGGTTCGCAGAGCAAAGATGGCGTCATTGTCCGCGCCCATGTCGCCCACGGTGGTGAAGCCCGCCTCCAGCGTGCGCCGGGCGTAGCGCGCGCCAACCATGGCCTGCTCCGCCGAGGACTGCGTCACCTGCTCCAACCGCCCGTTCGGGTTCTGCTGGCTGGTCAGGTGCACATGGCTGTCGATCAGTCCCGGCAGGACGAAGCTGTCCCGCAGGTCCACCACTTCGCAGCCAGCCCCCTGTGTGAAGCCCGCCGAGACGGACACGACGCGCCCGCCCTGGACGGTGATCGTCTGATTGGTCAGCACGCGCCCGCTCGCCGGATCAGCCAGCACCCGCCCGGCCTGGATGCAGCGGCTGGGCTCCGCCGGTGCGCCGGCCGCCGGCGTCGGCGCCGCCGTCTGGGCGCCCGCGGCCCCCGCCAGCGCCGCCAGCGCTCCCGCGGTCACCAGAGCCCTGATCTTCATGCCTTGCCCGTTCACGCTCCAGCCCTCCTTGCACAACTCCACGGCGCCTCGCTCAGCGGCTCCACCTCGGCGCCCATCTCCAGCGCCCGCGGGCTCGCGGCCGTGCCGTCGCGCACACGTCCCCCGATCCCCTGACAGATCGCCGCCAGCCGGGAAAGGTCCCAGCTGAACAGCCGGTCAGCCTCCCCACCCCGCCGGTCCGCGCCTCGTACAAGCCCACGGCCGTCTCCATGGGAGGAACCCCGGGCCGTCCAGGTCAGCCCGCAGCAGCCTCCCTGGGCCGGCGAGCAGCCCCACTGCATCAGCAAAAAGCTGAACTCCGCAAGCGGGTCGCCTTTTCCCGCTTGTCCCAGGATCGCGCACCGAGGCCTCAGAGCCGGACGGCGCGGGCCCCGATGTCCCGCCGGTGGAACCCGCCCGGCCAGTCGATCCGCTCCACCGCGGCGTAGGCCCGCGCTCGCGCTTCGGCCAGATCGGCCCCTAAGGCGCACACGTTCAGCACCCGCCCACCGGCCGCGACCAGTTCGCCTCCCTCCCGTCGGGTACCTGCATGGAAGACGACCACATCCGGCCCGAAATCCGCCTCGGCGCCCCGGATCACGGACCCGGTCTGCGGCGCGTCCGGATAACCTTGCGCCGCCAGCACCACGCAAACGGCCGCCCTGGGGCTCCACTGCGGCGGCGCCATTGCGCTCAGTCCGCCCGTCGCCGCCGCGAACAGGTAGGGCAGTAGGTCGCCCTCGAGTCGCAGCATCAAGACCTGGCACTCCGGATCGCCGAACCGCGCATTGAACTCGACCAGCCGCGGCCCGCCGTCGCCAATCATCAGCCCGGCATAAAGCACCCCACGATAGGGCGCCGCCTCCGCATCCATCCCGGCGATTGCGGGCCGGACCAGCGTGTCGAACGCCGCCCGCTCCACCGCGGCCGACAAGACGGGGGCCGGACTGTAGGTCCCCATTCCGCCCGTGTTCGGTCCCCGGTCGCCGTCGAAGGCCCGCTTGTGATCCTGCGCGCCCCCGAAGGGCAGCGCCGTGCGCCCGTCGCAGAGCGAAAAAGCCGACGCCTCCTCCCCCGCCATGAACTCCTCCAGCACCACCCGCGCGCCCGCCGCCCCGAAGCGTCCGCCCAACATCTCCCGGACAGCGGCTCGGGCCTCCTCGCGGTTCGCCGCGATCACCACGCCCTTGCCCGCGGCCAGACCGTCCGCCTTGACCACGTATGGCGGCGCGCGCTCCTCCAGCCAGGCGGCCGCGGCCCGCTCGTCCGTGAACACGCCGTAGGCCGCCGTGGGCAGACCGTATTTGGTCGCGAAATCCTTGGCGAAGGCCTTGGAGCTCTCCAGTCGCGCCGCCGCGGCGGTTGGGCCGAAACATGGTACGCCCGCCGCCTCCAGCCGGTCGGCCAGCCCCCGCTCCAGCGCCGCTTCGGGCCCCACCACGACCAGCTCCGCCTTCACCTCCGAGGCAAGCGCGACCAGCCCGTCCACGTCGTCCGCCCGCACGGCCCTGAGTTCGCCCAGCGCCTCCATCCCCGGATTGCCCGGGGCGATCACCAGCCGCGTCAGCCCCGGCGACTGCGCCAGCTTCCACGCCAGCGCATGCTCGCGCCCTCCCGACCCGACCAGCAGAACCTTCATGCCGGCGCTCTAGCACGGGCGGGCCGCACGCGAAGCCGCAGCGAGTCTGCCGCACCTTATCCTCTTGCGGACGCCGTTGATTCGCCACACGGATCACGCACCTTGTCAGCAGCCCACCCCACCGGAGCTCCAGGCCTTGAAGAGATTGATGTTCGCCGCCGCCGCCGCGTCCGCCCTGCTGGCCGGCTTGCCCGCGGCAGCCGAGGTCGCTCACCCCGAACGCGACTGCCTCGATGTCTCCTGCAGCACCGTGGCTCTGTTCGCGCAGGGCGGGTCCGCCGGTGGCGCGGCTTTGGCGGCCTCCACGGCGGCTCCGCGCTTCGGGACCTGGGGCTTCGACCTGGCCGGCATGGATCGCACGGTGAAGCCGGGCCAGGACTTCTACGCGTTCGCCAACGGGACCTGGGACAAGAACACGCCCATTCCTGCGGACCGCTCCAGCTACGGCAATTTCGCCGCCCTGCGGGAGATCTCGGACGCGCGCACCCGGGCCATCCTGGACGAGGCCGTGGCTGGTCAGGTGCAGGACGTTGACGCCGGGCGGATCGCCGCCTTTTACCGCTCCTACATGGACGAGGCTCGCGTCGAGCAGCTCGACGCCAAGCCCCTTCAGGCCGACCTGGCCGCGATCCGCGCCGCCGACACCAAGGCGGAGATCGCCCGCCTATGGGGCGCCAGCAACACGGGCTTCGGCGGCTCCTGGTTCGGCACGAGCATCAGCGACGACGCCAAGGCGCCGGGCCGCTACACCGTCTACGTCGGCCAGTCGGGTCTGGGCATGCCCGACCGCGACTATTACCTCGATCCCAAGTTCGCCAAGCAGAAGGCGGCCTATCAGGACTACGTCGCCACCGTGCTGGGCTACGCCGGCTGGGCCGACCCGCAGGACGCCGCGAAGGCCGTCGTGGCGTGGGAGACCCGCATCGCCCAGGTCCACTGGACCCGCGCGGCCTCCCGCGACCGCGACAAGACGTACAATCCCATGACGCGCGCCGAACTGGCGCGTTACGCTCCGGGCTTCCCTTGGCAGGAGTACCTCCGAGCCGCCCAGCTGAACGGCGTGAACAAGATCGTGCTGCGCCAGAACACCGCCATCCCGGCGCTGACCACCATCTTCTCCGAAGCGCCGGTGGAGGTGCTGCAGACCTGGTCGGCCTTCCATCTGGTCAACGGGGCCTCGCCTTACCTGTCCAAGCGGTTCGCCGACGCCAACTTCGAGTTCTACGGCAAGACCCTCTCGGGCCAGCCCGAGCAGCGCGAGCGCTGGAAGCGCGCGGTCAGCTTCACCGACGGCCAGATCGGCGAGTCCGTGGGCCGCGTCTATGTCGCCCGCCACTTCACGCCCGAAGCCAAGTCCAAGATGGACGACCTCGTCGCCAATCTCCGCACCGCGCTCCAGGCTCGCCTCCAGCAACTGAACTGGATGGGTCCGGAGACCAAGGCCAAGGCGCTGGACAAGCTCGCCAAGTTCGACGTCAAGATCGGCTATCCGTCGAAGTGGCGCGACTATTCCGGCCTCCAGGCGGACCCGACCGACCTCTACGGCAACGCCGAACGCGGCGCCGCCTTCGAATGGGCCTATGACGTGGGCCGGCTGAACAAACCCGTGGACGAGACCGAGTGGGGCATGACACCCCAAACGGTGAACGCCTACTACTCTTCGGTGAAGAACGAGATCGTCTTCCCCGCCGCCATCCTGCAGCCGCCCTTCTTTGACCCAGACGCGGATCCGGCGGTGAACTACGGCGGCATCGGCGGAGTGATCGGCCACGAGATCATCCACGGCTTCGACGACCAGGGCCGCAAGTCCAACGGCGACGGCCTGCTCACCGAATGGTGGACGGAAGAGGACGAGCGCAAGTTCGAGGCCCAGGCCGCCAAGCTGGGCGCCCAGTACGAGGGCTATGACGTGATCGACGGCCGCCGCATCAACGGCCGGCTGTCCATGGGCGAGAACATCGCCGACCTGGGCGGGCTCACGGTGGCGCTGGACGCCTACCAACGCTCGCTGGATGGCAAGCCCGCGCCCGTGCTGGACGGCATGACCGGCGATCAGCGCTTCTTCCTGGGCTGGGCGCAGGTCTGGCGCACCAAGTTCCGCGACGAGGCCCTGCGCCAGCAACTCGTCACGGGGCCCCACTCTCCTGGCATGTTCCGCGCCAAGACCCCGGTGCGCAACATCGACGCCTGGTACGACGCCTTTCAGGTCCAGCCCGGCGATCCTCTTTACATCGCCCCGGCGGACCGCGTCCGCCTTTGGTGAAGAGGGAT
>JAHWJX010000031.1 GCA_019348195.1 Pseudomonadota bacterium
GTCCGCATCGTCGCCGCCCTGGAGGGCGGCCGTGAGGTGGAGCTCAGGTTGCCGGGCGTTTACCGCCTGGACGCGGCCCTGAGGGGCGCGCTGAAGACGGCTCCGGGGGTGCAGACCGTGGAGGACGTAGCGGCTTGAGGGGGCGAACGGCCGAGCTGCTCGTCCTGACGCAGTACGGCTTTGGCTGGACTTCCAGCTCAGGTAAGCAGGCTGAAGTGCCAAAAGCGTTTCGTTTGCTGGCCAGGGAGCTACGCCCGGGCCTGCTTGTGGGTTCGGTTCAGGATGGTCCTCATCCTCTGGCGAGCCAATGGGTGGCCTTGCTGCGACGCACGCGAGAGGGAGACCCAACATACAACGTGTATGTGTTCCCGCACCGGCCCGATGACGTCATCGCGGCAATCGAGCCTGGCCAGCAGATGGCGACACTTACTGGGTTCGCCAGTCTGCGACGCCGAGCTGCCTGGTTGAGCCGGTTGCTTTCGAGGCTGCCTGCGACTAAGTAGCCGCCTATCCCACACCCAGGCTTTCGGTCTGGCGAGGTCAATCCCTCGCCGAACCGTTCCGGTCCGGCATTAGCTGGAAGCGGCCTGCGGAGGTTCAACCGGAAGAAAGAACGACCATGGCACTGCCCGACGTCAACATGCGCCAGCTTCTGGAGGCCGGCGCCCACTTCGGCCACCAGACGCACCGCTGGAACCCGAAGATGGACCGCTACATCTTCGGCTCGCGCTCCAACATCCACATCATCGACCTGTCGCAGTCGCTGCCCCTGCTGCACCAGGCGCTGGTCGCCGTGCGCGACGTCTCCGCCAAGGGCGGCCGCGTGCTGTTCGTGGGCACCAAGCGCCAGGCCTCGGAGCCCGTCGCCCAGGCCGCCCGCCGCTGCGCGCAGTATTACGTGAACCACCGCTGGCTGGGCGGCACGCTGACCAACTGGCGCACCATCTCCGGCTCCATTGCGCGCCTGCGCGAACTGGAAAGTCTGCTGGGCGACAACGCCGGCGGCCGCACCAAGAAGGAGCTGCTGCAGCTCACGCGCGAGCGTGACAAGCTGGAGCTGTCGCTGGGCGGCATCAAGGATATGGGCGGCATCCCCGACGTGATGTTCGTGATCGACACCAACAAGGAAGCGATCGCCGTCCAGGAAGCGCGCAAGCTGAACATCCCGGTGATCGCCATCCTGGACACCAACTCCGATCCGGACGGCATCACCTATCCGGTGCCGGCGAACGACGACGCGGCCCGCGCGCTGACGCTGTACTGCGACCTGATCGCCGATTCGGTGCTGGACGGCCTGGCGGCCGGCCAGGCCTCCTCGGGCGTGGACCTGGGCGCCTCGGAGGCCCCGATGGAGCCCGCGCTCCGGGGCGCCTTTACGGCCAGCCAGGGTTCCGACGGCGGCGCGGAAGCAGTGATGCAGGCGGAGGGGGAGCCGGCGGTCGGCGAGATGGCCGCCCCCGACGCGACCCCGGCCGAAGCCGAAGTCCAGCAGTCCGCCTAACCATCCAAGCCGGCCGCGGCCGGCTCACCAACACAGGAGAAAGCCCATGGCGGAGATCACGGCCGCACTGGTTAAAGATCTGCGCGAGCGCTCCGGCGCCGGCATGATGGACTGCAAGAAGGCGCTTCAGGAGTCCGGGGGCGACATCGAGGCCGCTTCCGACTGGCTGCGCACCAAGGGCCTGAGCAAGGCCGCCAAGAAGGCGGACCGCGTCGCCGCGGAAGGCCTGGTCGCCACCGCCGTCCGCGACGACGGCCAAGGCGCCACGGCGGCCGTGGTCGAGGTCAACTCCGAGACCGACTTCGTGGCCCGCAACGAGCGGTTCCAGAACGCGGCACGCGCCATCGCCCAGGCGGCGCTGGACGTGAGCGGCGTCGAGCAGCTGAGCTCGGCCTCCGTTTCCGCCGGGGAAACGGTGCAGGAGCACCTTACGGGCCTGATCGCCACTGTGGGCGAGAACATGGTCGCGCGCCGCATGGCCCGCTTCCAGGTGGCTCAAGGCGCCATCGCGGCCTATACGCACAACGCCGTGGCGCCGGGCCTGGGCAAGATCGGCGTGCTGGTGGCCATCGAGGGCGGGGGTGACAAGGCCCAGCTCCAGGATCTCGGCCGCAAGATCGCCCTGCACGTGGCGGCCACCAACCCCGCCTCGCTGTCCACCGAGGATCTCGATCCCGCGGTGGTCGAGCGCGAGCGCCAGATCCTGATGGACAAGGCGCGCGAGGAAGGCCGGCCCGACAACATGATCGAGAAGATCGTGGGCGGGCAGATCGCCAAGTTCCAGAAGGAGGTGGTGCTGCTGAAGCAGCCCTTCGTCATGAACCCCGACCAGACGGTCGAGCAACTGGTCGCCGAAGTAGGCAAGACGGTGGGCTCGCCGGTCAGCGTCAAGGGCTTCGTGCGCCTGGCCCTGGGCGAAGGCGTGGAGAAGGGCCCCGAGCAGGACTTCGCGGCGGAAGTGGCGGCCGTCGCCGGCGCCTGATCCGCACCGAAACTGCACAAAGAACGGGCGCGGTCTCCTCGACGGAGCCCGCGCCCTTCGTCTATCAGAACCCCACCATCATCGACCGAGCGCGCCCCGCATGACCGACGCCCCCCCGCGCTTTCGCCGCATCCTGCTGAAGATCAGCGGCGAGGTGCTGATGGGCGAGCAGGGCTATGGGATCGACAACAACACCATCGCGGCCGTCGCCGGCGAGATCGCCCAGGTTGCGGCCACAGGCATCGAGCTGTGTCTGGTGATCGGCGGGGGCAACATCTTCCGAGGCCTGTCGTCGGCGGCGGGTAATATGGACCGCGCTCAGGCCGACTACATGGGCATGCTGGCCACCATTATGAACGCCTTGGCCATGCAGGATGCGCTGGAAAAGCGCGGCGTGCAGACCCGTGTCCAATCCGCCATTCCCATGGCGCAGATCTCCGAGCCCTACATCCGGCGTCGGGCCCTGCGGCATCTGCAAAAGGGCAGGGTGGTCATCTTCGCGGCCGGTATCGGCAATCCCTTCTTCACCACCGACACCGCCGCCGCGCTGCGCGCCGCCGAGATGGGCTGCGACGCCCTGCTCAAGGGCACCAGCGTCGACGGCGTCTACACCGCCGACCCGAAAAAGGATCGCAACGCCAAGCGCTACGACCGGCTCAGCTACCTCGAGGTTCTGTCCCGCGACCTCAAGGTCATGGACGCCTCGGCGATCAGCCTGATGCGCGAGAACAATGTTCCCATCGTGGTGTTCTCCATTCGCCAGCGCGGCGCCCTGCAGCAGGTGCTGAACGGCGGCGGCGTGCACACGGTGATCGGCGAAGATCCCGCCCAACCCGCAAGCGAGTAGACCATGGCCGCAACCGCCAAGCCCGAGATCGCCACCTTCCGGACCCGCATGGACAAGGCGGTGGCCGCGCTGAAGGAGGAGTTCAGTTCGCTCCGCACCGGCCGCGCCAATGCAGGCCTGCTTGAGCCCGTGATGGTCGAGGCCTATGGCTCGACCGTGCCGCTGAACACGGTGGGGGCGATCAGCGCGCCCGAACCCCGGATGCTGTCCGTGAGCGTCTGGGACAAGTCGATGGTCACGCCGGTCGAGAAGGCGATCCGCGCCGCCGGCCTGGGCCTGAACCCGATCAACGACGGCATGACGGTACGCGTGCCGATCCCGCCGCTGACCGAGGAGCGCCGGCGCGAATACGTCAAGCTGGCGGGGAAATACGCCGAGCAGCAGAAGATCGCCGTGCGCAATGTCCGCCGCGACGGTAACGACGAGCTCAAGAAGGCGGAAAAGGACGGGGTCATCAGCCAGGATGAACAGAAGCGGCTGAACGACGAGGTTCAGAAGGCCACCGACGAGGCGATCAAGCGCATCGACGAGGCCTTGAAGGCCAAAGAACAAGAGATCATGCAGGTTTGACGGCGGGTGGTCGAACCTTTGATGATGCGCGGCGAAGAGGGCCACGGCCCATGGCGGTGAGACCCGGGCGCGATGGGCCCTTGATTCCGACAGGAGCGCCGCCGCGCCATGTCGCCCTAATCATGGACGGCAACGGGCGCTGGGCCAAGGCGCGCGGGCTCCCGCGTGCGCTGGGACACCGCGCCGGGGTGAACGCGCTCAAACGCACGGTCGAAGGCGCCGCCGATCTAGGCCTGGAGTGGATGACCGTTTTCGGCTTCTCCACCGAGAACTGGCGCCGGCCGCCCAGCGAGGTGACCGAGCTGATGCGGCTGTTGAAGCTGTATGTGGAGACCGATCTCGGCCGGCTGGAGCGCGACGGCGTCCGCGTGCATGTGATCGGCCGGCGGGCGGGGCTGGCGCCGGACATCCTGGAGGTGATCGATCGGGCCGAGCGGCGAACCGCCCACAACAGCCGCTTCCATCTGCAGGTCGCCTTCAACTACGGCGGCCGGGCCGATCTGGCGGACAGCGCGCGTCGGCTGGCGACTGCTGTGGCCGAGGGTCGGTTGGACCCAGGCCTGATCAACGAGGCCATGCTGGGCGCAGGCCTGTCCACGGCCGAGGGGCCCGAGCCGGACCTCATCGTGCGTACGAGCGGTGAACAGCGCATCTCCAATTTCCTCCTGTGGGAGGCCGCCTATGCGGAGTTCGTGTTCCAGGACGTGCTCTGGCCGGATTACGGCCCGGAGCACCTTGCGGCGGCCCTGCACGAGTTCTCGATGCGCGAGCGCCGCTATGGTGCTTCGGAGGTGCATGACGTCCTCGCCGCCGGCTAGGCGCAGCTTCGACTGGCGGGATCTGGGCGTGCGGCTGGCTTCAGCCGCGCTGCTGATTCCGCTCGCCCTGGCCGCGGTCTGGTTCGGCGGCTGGTTCTTCTTCCTCCTGATGGCGCTGATCGCCAGCCGGTTGGCGGTGGAATGGGGGCGGATGACCGCACCCGAGACCCGCGGGCGCGCGGCTCTGGCCGTCGCCGCCTCCGTTCTGCTCGCCATGTCGGCCACCCGCCTGGACGCGCATGAGGCGGCGTGGAGCCTGTTGGTGCTGAGCGCCCTGGTGGTCGCTCTCACCTTCGGACGGGTCACCCACAGGCTGACCGACGTGGCCTTTGGCGTGATCTATATCGGGGCTCCCACCCTGGCCACGCTCTGGCTGCGCGATGGCGAGAAAGGCTTTCAATGGACCGCGCTGCTCTTCGCGATCACCTGGAGCGCCGACACCGGGGCCTTCCTGGTGGGCAGCATCGTCAAGGGTCCCAAGCTTGAGCCCAGGCTCTCGCCAAAGAAGACCTGGTCCGGCTTGTTCGGTGGATTGCTGGCCGGCACGACGGCGGGCGTCGCCGCCCCGCTCATCCTCGACCTGCCGATTTCAACCGTGACTGCGGCCGTGATCGGCCTGCTCGGCAGCGCGGCCACGATCGCCGGCGACCTCTGGGAGTCGGCGCTGAAGCGGCGGTTCGGGGTCAAGGATACCGGCGGACTGATCCCCGGACACGGGGGGCTTCTGGACCGGGTCGATGGATTGATGTTCGCCGCGCTGGCGGTGGCGGTCGCCCGAGCGGTGTCCGCCGGAGGCGGCGCGTGAGCCTGCCCGCCACCGTCTCCGTCCTGGGCTCCACGGGCTCCATCGGGGGCTCGACGCTGGACATCCTGGAGCAGGCCCGGCGCGGGGGCGCCGAGTTCCGGGTCGTGGCGCTCACGGGGGGCTCGAACGTGGATCTCCTGCTGGAGCAGGCTCGGCGCTGGCGCCCGGAGGTCGTCGTCCTGGCTGATGAGACGGGCTTGGCGCGGCTTCGTGCGGGCTTGGCCGGGTCCGGCGTGGAGGCCGCGGCGGGTCCTGGCGCGGTGGCGGAGGCCGCCGGGCGTCCGTCCGAATGGGTCATGGGCGCCATCGTCGGATCCGCGGGACTGGCGCCCGCCTTTGCGGCCGCGCGTCGGGGCGCCACCCTGGCTCTGGCCAACAAGGAAAGCGTGGTCTGCGCCGGTCCGGCGCTGATGGCGGCCGCGAAACGGTCCGGGGGGGCGATCATCCCGGTCGACTCCGAACATTCGGCCTTGTTCCAGGTGCTTGCGCCCGAGCAGAAGGGCAGGGTGGCCCGGCTTATCCTTACGGCTTCGGGCGGGCCCTTCCGGACCGCTTCCCTGGACGTCATGCGTCAGGCCACGCCCGAACAGGCGGTGGCCCACCCCAATTGGACCATGGGGGTCAAGAACTCGGTCGACTCCGCCACCATGATGAACAAGGGGCTGGAGATGATCGAGGCGGCCTACCTGTTCGACACGCCGGAAAGCCGGATCGACATCGTCGTGCACCCCCAATCGATCGTGCACAGCCTGGTGGAGTACCGCGACGGCTCCACCCTGGCCCAGCTGGGGCCGCCCGACATGCGCACGCCCATCGCTTGCGCACTGGCTTGGCCCGACCGTCTGGCCTGGAACGCGCCCAGGCTCGACCTCCCCGCCCTGGGGGCGCTCACCTTCGAGGCGCCCGATCTGGACCGCTTCCCGGCGCTGGCCCTGGCCCGTTCGGCCCTGCGCTCTGGAGGACGCGCGCCCAACGTGCTCAACGCCGCCAACGAGGTCGCGGTCGCGGCCTTTTTGCAGCGCCGCATCGGCTTTCTCGACATCGCGGCCTTGGTGGAGGAAGTTCTGCAGGCCACCGACGGTGGACAGAATCTCGCCACGACGGCGGGCGATGAGGTGATCGCGGAAGCGTTGCAGGTCGACGCCGAAGCGCGCCGGGTCGCGGCGGACGTGTTGACGCGCATCGGCCAGGCGGCCTGAACAGGGTTTTAGATGCTGGACTTCCCGGGAGAGCTGCTCTCCTACATCGTCCCATTCCTCCTCGTCCTGACCGCCGTGGTCACGATTCACGAGCTAGGGCACTATTGGGCCGCGCGCAGCTTCGGCGTGGCGATCGACGAGTTCTCGATTGGTTTCGGACGGGCGATCGCGCGGTGGACCGACAAGCGCGGCGTGGAATGGCGGATCGGCTGGCTGCCCCTAGGCGGCTACGTCAGTTTCTCCGGCGACGCCAACGCCGCCAGCATGCCCGATCAGGAGGCGCTGGAGCGTTTCCGAGCCGAGGTGCAGGCGCGCGAAGGAAAGGGCGCCGAACGCCGCTATTTCCACTTCAAACCGGTTTGGCAGCGCGCGGTCGTGGTGGCCGCGGGCCCGTTCGCCAACTTCGTCTTGTCGGTGACCATCTTCACCCTGCTGGTCGCGGTGTTCGGCCAGTCGGTTCATCGTCCGCAGGTGGCCGCAGTTCAGCCCGGCAGCGCCGCGGAACGGGCCGGGTTCCGGCCCGGCGACGTGATCACCGAGGTCAACGGGCGCAAGGTCGACGACTTCCGCGACGTCCAGAGCACCGTGGCGCTGCGCGCGGGCACGCCCATCACCTTTGTCGTGCGCAGAGGCGGCAGGGAGGTCGAACTCGTGGGCACCCCGGAGCGCGTGACTCAGCCGAACCCGATCGGGGGCGGCGTCTCCGAAGTGGGCGTGCTGGGGCTGAGCTCCCAGGGCGGGGGAGGGCGCCACCGGGTGGATCCGTTCACCGCCTTGTCCATCGGGATTAAACAGACCGCCGGGGTGCTCGAGAACTCCCTCACCTACATCGGCCGCATCATCCAGGGGCGCGAATCCGGCAAGGAGCTGAGCGGCCCGCTCGGGATCGCCAAGGCCTCGGGATCGATCGCCGAAGCCGGCGCGCAGGGCGGGCGCACCCTTGGCGAGAAGGCGCTGGGCATCGGCTACGCCCTTCTGACCCTGATCGCCATTCTGTCCGTCGGGATCGGCTTTCTCAACCTCCTACCCATCCCCGTGCTGGACGGCGGGCACCTGGCCTTCTACGCCTATGAGGCCGTTGCGCGCCGACCCCTCAGCGCCCGGCTGCAGACGGCCAGTTACCGCGTGGGCCTGGCCCTGCTGCTCAGCCTGATGCTTTTCGTCACCTGGAACGACCTGCAGCGCCTGCAGGTGTTCCAGTCCCTCGCCGGTTTGTTCTCCTGACCGCCGCTTTTCGATACGGAACCTAATGGTCAAGTCCCGCGCCTGCGCAGCTGCGCTGATTACAACCGGCTTCCTCCTGGGGTCGACCGCGCTGACGCCCGCCGCCTTCGCCCAAGGGCCGGTGCCCGGGGTTGCGCCTGGCCAACCCGTCGAGGGCGCGCCGTCCTTGAGCGATCCGGTTCCGTCACCGGAGACCCCGAACAACGCCAGCGCCGCTCAATCCGCAGCCGCCCCCGAGACCTCGCCCACCCGCGATCGCCAGATCCCGCCCCTGAACCTGCCTGACGCCGCGCCCGCGACCGGAGCTCAGCCCGCTGAAACCCCGGCGGCTCCCGCCCCGGCCGCCCCAGCCGCAGTGGTGGGCCAGACCGGCCCCGTGATCGGGCGCATCATCGTGCGCGGCAATGAGCGGATCGAAGCGGGCACGGTTCTGTCCTATCTGACGCTGCAGCCGGGCCAACGCGCCACGCCCGAGCGGCTGGATTTGGCGCTGGACGCGCTCAACCGCACCGGTCTGTTCGCCGACCTGGCGCTGGAGATCGAAGGTTCGGACCTTATCGTCCGGGTGGTCGAGAACCCCATCATCAATCAGGTGGTCTTTGAGGGGAACAGCGCGCTGACCGAGGAGAAGCTGCGCGACGAGGTCCAGGTCCGGCCGCGCGGCATCTTCACGCGCTCGCGGGTCCAGCAGGACGTCCAGCGCATCGTCGAGCTCTATCGCAGCTCGGGCCGCATCGGCGCCGTGGTCACGCCCAAGGTGGTGCAGCTCCCGCAGAAGCGCGTGGACCTGATCTTTGAAATTAACGAAGGCCCGAAGACGGGCGTGGCGCGCATCAACTTCCTGGGCAACCGCGAGTTTTCGGACCGCGACCTGCGCGGCGTCGTCGCAACCTCGGAGTCGCGCTTCTACAGGTTCTTCTCGTCGACCGACACCTACGACCCCGACCGGCTGGAGTACGATCGGGAGCAGCTGCGTAAACATTACACCAACCGCGGCTTCTACGACTTTCGGGTCGTGTCCTCGACGGCGGAGCTCACGCCCGACCAGCGCGATTTCCGCATCACCTTCACCGTGGATGAGGGCCGCCGGTACCGCTTCGGGGACCTCAAGGTCGAAACCCAGCTGCAGCGCCTGAACGCCGAAGTCCTGGAACGGTTGGTCCCCATCAAGGAAGGCGACGAGTACAAGAGCGACCAGCTGGAGCAGGCCGTCGACGCGCTGACCTTCGCCGCGGGAGCCGCGGGATTCGCCAATGTCGAGGTTCGGCCGCGTGAAACGCCCAACCGGGAAACCGGCGTGGTCGATGTCACCTTCCAGGTTCGCGAAGGGCCGCGCGTCTATGTCGAGCGCATCGATGTGGTGGGCAACACCGCCACCCTGGACCCGGTCATCCGGCGAGAGCTGCGTCTGGTCGAGGGCGACGCCTTCAACCGGGTGCTTTTGGATCGGTCGCGCAACGATGTCCGTCGCCTTGGCTTCTTCAAGGATGTGACCGTAGAGGAGCTCCCCGGCTCGGCGCCGGACCGGACCGTGCTCCAGGTGGGAGTGCAGGAGCAGCCGACGGGTTCGCTGTCGTTCGGCGCCGCTTTCAGCTCGGCGGAAAGCTTCTCCCTCGACGTGGGGGTCACCCAAAGCAACTTCCGGGGTCGCGGTCAGGACGTGCGTTTCCGCGCCAGCGCCGGCCAGTTCCGTCAGATCCTGGACATCAGCTTCACCGAACCGCGCTTCCTCGGGCGCGATCTCAGCGGCGGCTTCGACCTTTTCGCCCAACGGGAGGACTATACCGACTTCAACTCGTTCGCGACCTCCAGCGCCGGCGGCAGCCTTCGTCTGGGGTTCCCGACGAGCCAGAATTCCTTCCTGTTCACCCGCTATGTGCTGCGGCAGAACGAGGTGACCATCCCCGGCGGGTTCTGCGGCGAGAACGATCTGATTGGGCTCTGCGCGCAGCAAGGCAGCAGCCTCACCTCGGCGGTCGGGTACACCTATCGGCTCGATACCCGCAACCAGCCGCGACGGCCGACGCGCGGCTACAACGTCCTGGTCCGGCAGGACTTCGCCGGTCTGGGCGGGGATGTGAGATACATCCGCTCCGAAGCCGAAGGGGACATCCACTACGGGATCCGGCCGAACTGGGTGTTCAGCGGCCAGCTTTCGGGCGGTTACATCAAGGGGCTGGCCGAGGACAGCGTCCGGTACCAGGATCGGTTCTTCAAGGGCGGCAACTCCTTCCGCGGCTTCGACACCCTGGGCATCGGGCCTCGGGACGTCAGCCGGGACAGCCCGCTGGGCGGCAACGCCTATGTCATCGGGTCGCTGGAGCTGCGCTTCCCCACCCCCTTGCCCGAACAGTATGGGATCGGCACGGCCGTCTTCGTCGAAGCGGGAACGCTGGGCCTCCTCGACGATCGCGACAAGCTCGTCGTCAACGACCAGGGGCAGCTTATAGAGTCCCCCTTCATCCAGGACGACCTGGCGCTGCGGGCCTCCGCGGGCCTCAGCATCTTCTGGGACTCCCCCCTGGGCCCGATCCGGTTCGATCTCAGCCAGCCCCTGGCGAGAGAGCCCTACGACAAGGTCAAGACCTTCCGCTTCTCCACCGCAACCCAATTTTGAGCCCACAATGAAAACGATCATCCTCTGCGGCGCCCTGAGCGCCACGCTGCTCTCGTCCACCGTCGCCGCCCAGACGGCGCCGGCCCGTCCGGCGGCCACTCCTCCCGGCGCGCGTCCAGCCGCCGCCGCGGCGCCCAGCAATCCCGGCCCGGTGATCGCCGGGGTCTGCGTGCTGGACGGGGCCGCCGCCATCGCCAACTCCGCGGCGGGACGGGCCGCCAACACCCGGCTGCAAACCCTGACCCAGCAGGTGCAGGCCGAGCTGCAGGCTCAGCAAACGCCGCTGACCACCGAAGCCACCGCCATCAACGCTCTGCCCGAAGCCCAACGCGGGCCGCGGCGGCAGGCGCTCGGGCCTCGGGTTCAGGCCTTCCAGACTCTGGCCCAGACTCGCGAGCAGGAGCTCCGTCTGACCCAGTCCCAGGCTCTGCAACGGATCGAAACCGAGTTGCAGGCCGTGGTCAGTCAGATCTATGTCCAGCGCGGCTGCGGGCTCATGCTGGACCGCGCGGCGGTGGTTTACACCAATCCGGCCCTGGACGTGACGCCGGCGGCCATCGCGGCGCTGAACACGCGCCTGCCCACCATCACCTTCAACCGCGCGACCCTGCCGGCCACCCCGGCCGGCCGCTGACGCCGGGGTGCCTGACGCGCGGTTCTACGAGGCCCTCGGCCCCGTTCCCCTGGCTGAACTGGCCCGGGCATGCGGGGCCGAACTGGCGGACTCGTCTGCTGGCGAGCTGCCCATCGTGCAGGTGGCTCCGCTTGCGCACGCCGATGCGGGCAGCGTCAGCTTCTTCGCTGACCGCCGCTATCGGGCGGCCCTGACATCGACGGGGGCGGGGGCGTGCTTCATTCCGCCCGAACATCTCGAGTTGGCGCCGGAGGGCTGCGCCAAGCTGGTCACGCGCGAACCGCACGCCGCCTTTGCGAGAGCCGCCAAGCATCTGCACCGGGCCATCCGCCATCGCGCGGAGTCGGCCGCCGTTCACGAGAGCGCCACGGTGCACCCGGACGCTACGCTGGCTCCCGGCGTCATCGTGGGTCCGGGGGCCAGCATCGGGGGCGGAACCGTGGTCCGGGCCAACGCCGTGATCGGACCGGGCGTCACCATCGGCCGCGACTGCCGGATCGGAGCCAACGCCACCATCCTGTTCGCCATCATCGGCGACCGGGTCCGCATCCTCTCGGGTGCGGTCATCGGCGAGGCGGGCTTCGGCGTGACCACGGGCAAGGAGGGCGTGATCGACGTCCCACAGCTGGGTCGCGTGCTGATCGAGGACGAGGTCACCGTGGGCGCGAACACCACCGTCGACCGGGGCGCCTGGGACGATACGGTCATCGGCGCCCACACCAAGATCGATAACCTGGTCCAGATCGCCCACAATGTGCGCCTGGGCCGCAACTGCATGCTGGCCGCCCACACCGGCATCTCGGGCAGCGTGGTGGTGGGTGACGGGGCGGTGTTCGGCGGTCGCGCCGGCATCGCCGATCACCTGGAGATCGGGGCGGGCGCCCGAATCGCGGCCGCAGCGGGGGTGATGAAGGACGTGCCTCCGGGAGAGATGTGGGTAGGCTCGCCCGCGCGGCCGATTCGGCGCTTCATGCGCGAAACGGCCTGGCTGGCCCGCGCCGCCCAAAAACGGGACGAGGGCCGCGAACCGGGGGAGGGCAGGGATGACGGAGGGGATCGCTGAGCTTCAGGCGGGAAGCCCGCCGGACGAAGCCCGGGTCGACATCGGCATGGCGGAGATCCTCCGTCGGATCCCGCACCGCTACCCCTTCCTCCTGGTCGATCGCGCCGAGGACTACCGTGCGCACCAGTCCATCACGGGCTTCAAGTGCGTGACCATGAACGAGCCGCACTTCCCCGGGCATTTCCCCGAGAACCCGGTCATGCCGGGCGTGCTGATCATCGAGGCGCTGGCCCAGACGGGCGCGGTGCTGATGTCCAAGTCCCTGAACGCGGACGTCACCGGACGGACCATCATGTTCATGTCGGTCGACAACGCCCGTTTCCGCAGCCCCGTGCGTCCCGGCATGGTGCTGCGCATGGAGGTCAGCGTCCTGCGCCACCGCGGCGACGTGTTCAAGTTCCGCGGCGAAGCCCGCGTCGACGGAAGGCTGGCCGCCGAGGCGGAATGGGGCGCCATGGTGGTCGACAACGCCCCATGACCGTCAGCGTCCACCCGACGGCCATCCTGGAGCCCGGGGCCGAACTGGCCGAGGGGGTTCAAGTGGGCCCATTCTGCACCGTGGGCGCCCAGGTTCGCATCGGCCCGCGCGTCCGCCTGGTCTCCCACGTCGTCCTGGAAGGCGCCACGGAGATCGGCGCCGATTGCGTGGTCGGCCCGTTCGCCATGCTGGGCGGCTCGCCCCAGCATCTGGCGCACCGCGGCGAGCCTACCCGCCTCGTGATCGGCGAGCGCAACATCATCCGCGAGCACGCGACCATGCATACCGGCACGGTCGGCGGCGGGGGCGTGACCCGCGTGGGCTCCGACAGCCTGTTCATGGTGGGCACCCATGTGGCGCATGATTGCCGGGTCGGCGACGGGGTCGCCATGGCCAACAACGCCGCCCTGGGCGGGCACGTCCAAGTGGGGGACCACGTGTTCCTGGGCGGCCTGGCGGGGGTGCATCAGCACACGAGGATCGGCCGCCAAGCCTTTGTCGGGGCGAGCGCCATGGTCACCAAGGACGTCATCCCGTTCGGTTCGGTCTGGGGCAACCACGCCCATCTGGAAGGCCTCAACCTGGTGGGGCTGAAGCGCCGTGGCTTCGCCCGCGAGACCATCAACGACCTCCGCTCCGCCTTTCGCCTCCTGTTCGCCCCGGAAGGCACCTTCCAGGAGCGGCTGGTGGACGCCGCTCGGGTCTTCGCGGGCTCGCCGGAAGTTCAGGAGATCGTGACCTTCATCCGCGCCGACGCCAGCCGCCCCCTGTGCCTGCCCGACACCGTCTAGGCCTGATCGCCGGCGGCGGCGCCCTGCCGGTGGAGCTGGCGAGCTGGCGCAAGTCGGCGGGCGACCCCGCCTTTGTGATCCGCTTGAAGGGCTTCGCCGATGCGGCGCTCCAGGGCTTCGAGGGCGCTGATGTGGGGATCGCCGAACTCGGCCGATGTTTCGACGCCCTGTCCCGCGCCGGTTGCGACCGGGTCTGTATGGCCGGCCAGGTGAATCGCCCGGATTTCGCCGCGCTCAAACCCGACCTCCGCGGGCTGAAAGCGCTTCCGGGCGCGATCGCGGCGGCGCGTCAGGGAGACGACGCCCTGTTGCGCTACCTCCTTGGCCAGTTCGAAGCCGAAGGCTTCGCCGTGGTGGGCGCCCACGAGGTCGCCCGAGAGCTGTTGCTGGAGGAGGGACCAGCGGGAGCCCTTGCCCCGGACGCGGTCGCGCAAGCCGACATGGCCCGCGGCTTCGAGGTCGCGGACGCCCTCGGCGCATTGGACATAGGTCAGGCTGTGGTCGTGGCGAACGGCCTGGTGCTGGCCGTAGAGGCGCAGGAGGGCACCGACGCCATGCTCACCCGCTGCGCGTCCCTGCCGACCGCCCTGTTAGGCGAGCCCGGCCGCCGCTTGGGCGTCCTCGTGAAACGTCCCAAGCCGATCCAGGAACGCCGCATGGACCTCCCCGTCATCGGCGTGGAGACTGTGGAGCGAGCGGCCGCGGCCGGTCTGGCCGGGATCGCGGGCGAAGGGGGCGGGCTCCTGGTCCTGTCCAAGCCGCGCGTGGTGGAGGCGGCCGACCGGATGGGCCTGTTCCTGTTCGGCGCCCGGGCGTGAGCGACCGCCTGTGCGTCATGCTGGTGGCGGGCGAGGCCTCCGGCGATCAGCTGGGGGCCGGCCTGGCGCGCGCGCTGCGCCGCCGTCTTGGCGAGCGGCTCCGTCTCGTGGGCGTAGGGGGCGCCGCCATGGCGCGGGAGGGCGTCGTCAGCCCCTTCGACATCGCCCAGCTCTCCATCCTCGGTCTGTTCGAAGGGCTGCGCGCCTACCGCCGCGTCGTGCGGCTGGCGGATGAGACGGCCGCCCTGGCCGCCCGCGAGCGGCCCGATGTGGCCGTTCTGATCGATTCCTGGGGCTACACCCTTCGCGTGGCGCAGCGGCTCCGGCGGCTTCGTCCCGAACTGCCCATCGTGAAGTACGTCGGCCCGCAGGTCTGGGCGTCCCGCCCCGGTCGGGCGCGCACCCTGGCCGGGACGGTGGACCATCTGCTGTCGATCCACAGTTTCGACGCACCGCACTTCGAGCGGGAAGGCCTTTCGGTCACCTTTGTCGGCAACCCGGCCCTGTTCCATGACCTGACCACGGCCGACGGCGCGCGCTTTCGCCGGACCAGGGGCCTGGAAGACGGCACGCCGCTCCTGCTGGTGGCGCCCGGAAGTCGTCCGGCGGAGGTGGCCCGCCTGGCCCAGCCCTTCGCCCACGCCGTCCGCATCCTGCACACCCGCAACCCCGGCCTGCAGTTCGTCGTGCCCGTGGCGGAGACGGTGGCGCCCCAGGTCCGCGCCGCGGTCGCCGACTGGCCGCTACGCCCCCACCTGGTCGAGACCCCGTCAGATCGCGCCGACGCCATGAAGGCGGCCGATGTCGCGCTCGCCTGCAGCGGCACGTTAACCCTGGAACTGGCGCTGGCGGGCTGCCCCATGGTGGTGGCCTATCGGCTGGGCGCGCTGACGCACGTCGTGCTCAAGCGGATCATCCGGACCGAGCTGGTCACCCTGTTCAACATCGCGGCGGGGCGCGAGGTCGCACCCGAGCTCATCCAGAACGAGTGCACGGGCCCCAAGCTCGCGGCCGCCCTCCAGGCCCGTCTGGGAGACGGAGCCTTGAGGGAAAGCCAGCGGCAGGCGCAGTGGGCCGCCCTCGACCTCATGGGCCGGGGCGGGCAGGACCCCTCCGAAGCCGCCGCCGAGGCCGTCCTGAAACTCATGGCTGAACGGGGGCCTTAGCCCCGCTGCTCGATCGGCGTGAAGTCGCGCATCGGCTGACCCGTGTAGAGCTGCCGCGGGCGGCCGATCTTCTGCGAGGGGTCCTCGATCATCTCCGCCCATTGGGCGATCCAGCCTACGGTGCGCGCCAGCGCGAACAGCACGGTGAACATGTCGGTGGGGAAGCCCATGGCCGACAGGGTGATGCCGGAGTAGAAGTCGACGTTGGGGTACAGCTTACGCTCGATGAAGAACTCATCGTGCAGTGCGATCTGCTCGAGTTCCTTGGCTACTTGGAACAGTGGATCATTAGGGTCGCCGACTTCGCGCAGCACTTCCTCGGCGCTCTGCTGCATGACCTTGGCGCGCGGGTCGTAGTTCTTGTACACGCGGTGGCCGAAGCCCATCAGACGGTAGCGCCGGTCCTTCACGCCGGCCACATATTCGGGGATCTGCTCGGGCGTGCCGATCTGCTTGAGCATCTTCAACGCTTCTTCATTGGCCCCGCCATGGCTCGGGCCCCAGAGGCAGGCGATCCCGGCCGCGATGCAGGCGAACGGATTGGCGCCCGAAGAGCCCGCCAGCCGCACGGTCGAGGTGGAGGCGTTCTGCTCGTGGTCGGCGTGCAGGATGAAGATGCGGTCCATGGCCCGCTCCAGCACGGGGTTGACCACGTAATCCTCGGCCGGGACCGAGAAGCACATCCGCAGGAAGTTGGCGGCGTAGCTTTCGTCGTTGCGCGGGTAAACGAACGGCTGGCCGACGGAGTATTTGTAGGCCCGAGCCGCGATGGTCGGCATCTTGGCGATCATCCGGTGCGCCGAGATGGTCCGCTGCTCCGGATCCTGGATATCCGTGCTGTCGTGATAAAAGGCCGACAAGGCCCCGACGGCGCCAACCATAATGGCCATCGGGTGAGCATCTCGACGGAAGCCCAGGAAGAACCTGTCGAATTGTTCGTGCAACATCGTGTGATAGGTGATGTTGTGCTCGAACCTTTCGTACTCGGAGGCGGTGGGGAGCTCGCCGTTCAGCAGAAGGTAGCAGACCTCCAGGAAATTCGAGTTCTGCGCCAGCTGGTCGATCGGGTAGCCCCGGTGCAGCAGCACGCCCTTGTCGCCGTCGATAAAGGTGATGGCGCTTTCGCAGGCCGCGGTGGAGGTGAAGCCCGGATCATAGGTGAAAGCGTCGGTTTCCGCGTAGAGCTTGCGGATATCCAGCACGTCGGGACCGGTTGATCCCTTCAGGATCGGAAGATCCAGCGACCGGTCGCCGATCGTCAGCTTGGCGGACCCGCCCGCAGTGGCCTGGCTCTTCATGCACATCTCCCGGAGCCGCCGAGGCCGCTCATGTTGCAGTGCTTATAACGCCTCACCCGGCTGGTCCAAGAGCGTCGTTGAGGCGCCCCAACGCCTCCTCCCGTCCAAGCGCGACCAGGGTCTCGGACAGCCCCGGAGCGGGCGCCCCGCCGGAAAGCACGCCGCGGAGCGTGGGCCCGAACTTGCCCAGGCCCACGCCTTCGCTGGCCGCGAAGTCGTGCAGCAGGCCGTCCAACGTCTGCAGGGTCCAGGAGGCGCTCTCCAGCCGGGTCCGCAAGCGCGAAAGACGTGCGCCGGTCTCCCCGGCCAAGGCCGTCTGGATCTTGCCGTCCAGGGTCAAGGGCCGTCGCCTCAGGGCGAAGGCCAGCACCTCGGCAAGTTCGACGATCGTTTTCGCCCGCTCCTTGACCAGGGGCAGAGCCCGGCGGATGCGATCCTCGGTGTCCGCATCCACCTCCGCGGCTCGGCCAAGGTGATCCAGCACCAGCCCGGTCAGGCGCCTTTCGTCCGCCTCGCGCAGGTAATGGGCGTTGAGGAAGTTGAGCTTGTCCCAATCCAACCGGGCGGGAGCGCGGTTCACGTCGGCGACGTCGAACCAGGCCGTGGCCTGGGCGTCCTCGAAGATCTCGTCGTCGCCGTGCGACCAGCCGAGCCGGGCCAGGTAGTTACGGACGGCCTCGGGCAGGTAGCCCATCTCGGCGAAGTCGCCCACCGCCTGGGCGCCGTGGCGCTTGGACAGCTTGGCCCCGTCCGGGCCGTGGATCAGCGGCACGTGCGCGAAGGCCGGAACGGGCCACCCCAAGGCCTGGTAGATCAGCTGCTGGCGCGCGGCGTTGTTCAGGTGGTCGTCCCCGCGGATGACGTGGGTCACCCCCATGTCGTGGTCGTCCACCACCACGGCCAGGTTGTAGGTCGGCGCGCCGTCCGAGCGCAGCAGCACAAGGTCGTCGAGGTCCTTGTCGGCGAATCGGACGGAGCCTTGCACCAGATCTTCCACCACCGTCTCGCCCTGCAGGGGGCGCCGGAAGCGCACCACGTGGGGCTGATCCAGCGCGCCCTCTTCGGGATCGCGGTCGCGCCAGGGGGACACGAAGTTCCGGCCTTCCGCCCGGGCGGCGTCTCGCGCGGCTTCCAGCTCGGCCGGGGTGAGCCAGTCGCGATAGGCCGCTCCCCGCGCAAGCAGGTCCTCCACGACCTTCCGGTGGCGGTCGGCCTGTTGGTGCTGGAACACCGGCGCCGCGTCCGGCTCCAGTTCGAGCCAGTTCAAGCCGTCGAAGATGGCCTGAACTGCGGCCTCGGTGGACCGTTCACGGTCGGTGTCCTCAATGCGCAGGAGGAAGCGGCCGCCGCGCCCCCTGGCGAAGAGCTTGTTGAACAGCGCCGTTCGTGCGCCTCCTATGTGCAGATAGCCCGTGGGGGAGGGGGCGAAGCGCGTGACAACGGTCATGGGGGCGGAGGACACCGGGCTGCGGGGGGCGGGCCGTTATCGCGAGCCGGTGGAGGCCCGGCAAGGTCGCACGGGTGCGCTGGCTGCGGGAGTCCGCGCGGAGGTCGCCGCTCAGGTGCAGCGCTGGTTCCTATGGGCGCCCGTGGCCTTGGGCGGCGGCTGCGCCGCCTATTTTGCGCTTCGTAGCGAGCCGGGGTGGGGGAGCGCGCTTCTCCCTGTGCTGGCGAGCTTGGGCGGGGTGCTGCTGGCTCAGCGAAGCAATCGGGCCTGGCTGATCCTGCCGGCCTTTCTCCTGGCCTTCGGCGCTGTCGGCGTCGCGACGGCCAAGCTGAGGACGGCCCAGGTCGCCGCGCCCGTGCTGCCCGGGCGGGTGGGGCCGGCGCTGATCGAAGGCTGGGTCGTGGACGTGGACAGTCCGGGCGCCGCGGGCGGGCGGCTCATCCTGTCGCCCACGCGGATCTCGGGCGTGGAACGCTTGCCCGAGCGGATCCGCGTCACTGTCGACCCGACCGACATCTACGGCCCGGGCTCGGCCGTGCGTCTGATCGCCATTCTGAACCCGCCCCCGGGGCCGGCCAGCCCCGGCGCCTATGACTTCGCGCGCGACACCTTTTTCAAGCGGATCGGGGGCGTGGGCTTTGCGGTCAAGGCGCCGCAGTTGATCAGCTTGGCGGAGCCGCAGAGCGGTTCGCTGCGGTTGGCCATGGACGTGAACGGGTTCCGCTGGAGCCTGGCTCGCCGCATCGTGGACCGGCTGGGGTCCCGCGAGGGCGGCGTCGCGGCGGCCATGACCACCGGGCACGAGGCCTGGCTCACGCACGAGCTGTTGGACGACATGCGCGACAGCGGGCTGGCCCATGTGCTGTCCATCTCCGGGCTGCACATGGCGGTGGTCGGCGGCTTTGTCTTTTTCGCCGTCAGGCTGGGGCTGGCCGCGTGGCCTTGGGCGGTGCTGCGGGTCGACGGGAAAAAGGTGGCCGCCGTTGCGGGGCTGGTCGCCGTGGGGGCCTATCTGATCGTATCGGGCGCCCCATCGCCCGCGGTGCGGGCGGCGGTGACCTACAGCGTGGCCTTCCTCGCCATCCTGCTGGGGCGCAGGGCCATCACCCTGCGGGCGCTCGCCATGGCGGCGCTGATCGTGCTGATCCTGCAGCCGGAGGCGGTCGTGCAGCCGGGCTTCCAGATGTCTTTCGCCGCGACCGCCGCCCTGGTCGCGCTGGCCGAGCGGTGGCCGCGGAGGGTGCGGGAGATCAATTCGCCTTGGGCCATGGTGCTGATCCAGCGGGCGGCGGGATGGGCCCTGGCCTCGGCGGCTGTCAGCTTCGTCGCGGGGCTGGCCACCGGCCCTTTCGCCATCCAGCACTTCAACCGCATGGCTTCCTACGGGCTGGTGGCCAACTTGGTGACCGCACCGTTATCGACCTTTCTGATCATGCCGGCCCTGGCGCTGGGGGCGCTGCTGGAGTTGGTGGGGCTGGGGGGACCCTTTCTGGCTGTGGCCGGGCTGGGGACCGGCCTGATGCTGGATGCGGCGGAGCGGGTCTCCGCCCTGCCCGGGGCCGTGCAGGTGATCGGCAGCGCGCCCGCCCTTGCCCTGCCGGTCGCATTCCTGGGTGTCCTGTGGGTGTGCCTGTGGGACGGCAGACTCAGGTGGATCGGGCTGCCGTTCGCGGCGGCGGTGCTGATCTGGCCTCGGGCGGAGCCGCCGGACGTCTGGATCTCGGACGGAGGCGGGCAGGCGGCCTTGGTGAGCGGGCGCCGGGCGGAGTTCATGCGCCCGGAGCGGCAGGCCTTCGCGGCGGACCTCTGGTCTCGGCGGCGGGGGCTGTCGGCGGTGGAGGGTGAGACGCGGTTCCAGTGCCGGCGGACGCACTGCGTCACCACCGGCGAAGGGCTACGGCTGTCGTCGTACGCTTATCGCAAGCCGCCCAAGCCGGAGCGATGGGCGGAGCTCTGCAGCCGAGCTGACGTGGTCGTGCTGCGGGGCTCGCGGCCGGAGGACCTCGGGCCTTGCCGCGGCGCATTGGTGCTGGGAGCCGAGGACTTCGCCAGCGGGGGTTCGGTGGAGATCTGGCGGGAGGGGAGCGGGTGGCGCCTGGTTTGGGCGCAGGACTTGCGCGGCGACCGGCCCTGGACCACCCGCTCCGAACTCAATGGTAGCGGCGCATGAGGCCCACCAGCCGACCCTGGACCCGAACCTGGTCCGGGCCGAAGATCCGGGTCTCATAGGCGGGGTTGGCGGCTTCCAGAGCGATGGATCCGCCCCGCTTCCTTAAGCGCTTGAGCGTGGCTTCTTCATCCATCACCAGAGCGACGACGATCTCTCCGGAGTTGGCGGTGTCGGTCTTCTTGATCACCACTAGGTCGCCGTCGAGGATGCCGGCGTTAATCATCGAATCGCCCTGGACCTCGAGAACGTAATGCTCGCCCGCGCCTAGCATGGCTTCCGGCATCTGAACCCGGTCGCGCTCGTGCTGGATGGCTTCGATGGGCGTGCCCGCGGCGATGCGGCCCAGGATGGGCAAGTCGCGGACGTCGTTCGCGGCGGCCGGCAGCCCCGCCAGCGGGGCGGCGGGCTCCACTAGGCGCGGACTGAAGGCCTGGCGGCCCCGCGCCGGCGCGGCGGAGGTGGCCTGTTCGGGCAGGCGCACAACTTCCAGGGCGCGGGCGCGGTGAGGAAGGCGACGAAGGAAGCCGCGCTCCTCCAATGCCGTGATCAGGCGGTGGATGCCGGACTTGGAGGCGAGGTCGAGCGCCTCCTTCATCTCGTCGAAGGAGGGCGAGACGCCGGTCTCCTTGAGCCGCTCGTGGATGAACATGAGCAGTTCGTGCTGTTTCTTCGTCAGCATGGCGCTTCCCTCGACTTCGCCCCGCCGGCGAACAAGGCGGGAACGTTCCGAGATGTTCTCTGGACGTTCTTAGTTAATGTCAAGTTGCCGAGCGGCGCAAGGAGGAGGGCTTTCGATCGGGTCGCTTCCGCCCCCGGCCAAGCGCTGGCGAGGACGCCCCGCAGCACAGGGCATTCGAGGCTCCTTCATGTAGAACCACCTCTGCGTGATCCTGCCGCGCGGAGGTCGAGCCCGCCGGTCGATCCCACCTTCTACCCGAAGCCGACGCCCGCCCCCTGTGACGTGAAAGCTTCTGCCGCGGTTTTCTAACGCTCGTTAATCAAGCTTGGCTTTAACTTCCCGTTAGGATGTGTTTGTTGGCGCCTGTCGGCTCCCATCCTCCTGGGTCCGGCGGGAGGTCGGCCCAGATGTATGATGACGCCGTCGCCGGTCGCCGGACCCCCGCTTCGGCCGTTGGAACCCATCCGCTTCGCGTGGCCCTGGTCGCTCACGACGCCCTCAAGGACGACCTGACGGCTTGGGCGGTCGACCATCGATCGCTGCTAAGCCGGTGCGAGATCGTGGCCACCGGAACCACGGGCGGACGTGTAGCGGAGGCCTGCCCCGAACTGGACGTCACGCGCTTGAAGAGCGGTCCCTTCGGCGGCGACCAGCAGATCGGCGCCTTGATCGCGGAGGGCGAACTCGGGGCGCTGATCTTCTTCGTGGACGGCTTGTCGAACCTGCCGCACGACGCCGACGTCAAGGCCTTGATGCGCCTGGCCTTGGTTTACGACATCCCCTGCGCCTTCAATCAGCGTACCGCCAGCCTGTTGCTCAAGTCCGGCTTCATCGAGGAGCGGTCGGCGCGGAGTCACGTCGAGGAGCCCGCGCGGACCGGGCTCAGCCTGGTGGCGTAGTCGCTCCTCAGGCGGCCTTGGCCCGTGCCGCGTTTCCGCCAGCCGCCGCCGCCAACGAGGTGATCGTCGACAGCAAGAGGTCGGGGCGGATCGGCTTGGCTACGTGAGCGTCGGTCCCGGCCTCCAAGGCCTCGGCCACGTGGTGGGTCATGGCGTTGGCCGACAGCGCGACCACGGGCAGCCGGGGCGAGCCGTTCAACGCCTCCTGCGCGCGCAGCGTCCGGGTGGCGGTCAGGCCATCCATCACGGGCATCTGCAGGTCCATGAGAACGAGGTCGAATTGCTGGACCGCCAGTGCGGCCAGCGCGTCTCGGCCGTTTTCGGTGAAAACCACCTCCGCCCTGATCGCCTCCAGCACCATGCCGACGATCTTCTGGTTGTTCAGATTGTCTTCGGCGACCAGAATCCGCAGGCGCGGCACCGCGACCTCGTCCATGAGGTTTGGGCCCACACCCGCCTGAACCGGAGCCTCGCTCCGACGGGCGAGGAAGGTCAGGGTGAACTCGGCGCCCATCCCGGGCGTGGAACTCGCCGTGATGTCCCCGCCCATCAGTTGAGCCAGCGAGCGGGAGATGGCCAGGCCCAGACCCGTCCCGCCAAACTCGCGCGTCACGCTGGACTGGATCTGTTCGAAGCGGGAGAACAAGCGGCCCTCGGCCTCTTGCGAAAAGCCGCAGCCGGTGTCGCGCACCACGATGGAGACTCGCGACGCGGCGCCTTCATCGGCGGCGCTGACCTCGACGCGCACAGACCCTGTCTTGGTGAACTTCACCGCATTGCTCAGCAGGTTGCTCACGGTCTGGCGAAGCCGCAGAGGGTCACCTTCGAACCAACCTTGGGCGCTGGCGTCCATCACCGCCTTGAACTGAAGCCCTTTGTCGTCCGCCTTGGCGGCGAACAGGTCCAGCACCGAGGCCAATGTGTCCTCAAGGTGGAAGGGCCGATGCTCCATGGTCAAGCGGCCGGCCTCGATCTTGGAAAAGTCCAGGACGTCGTTGAGCAGCCGCTCCAAGGTGCGGCCGGACTCTTGAATCAGCCCCACCATGTCCGACTGCCGCGACGACAGGTCGGTGCGGCCCAGGAGGTCCGCCACGGTGTTCACCCCGTTCAAGGGCGTGCGGATCTCGTGACTCATATTGGCCAGGAAGTTGGACTTGGCCTCGTTGGCTTCAATCGCCGCGCACCGCTCGAAGCTCGCTTGGCGGGCTTCGTCGGCTAGCCGCCGCTGCTGGCGCGCAGCCAGGGTCTGGGCCACCAGCAGCGTCAGACGAGTCGCAATCGCCAGGTCGCCGGACCCGTATCGGCCGTGTTCGCGGGAGCACAGCACCAGGACGCCTGCAGCGCCCGCAAGCTGGATCGGTACATAGAGCCCGGCTCCCGGCGGCGGTCGATAAGCGCTCGCCGTCCAGTCGGGAATACGCACATTGGCCGGCGCCACCGCGGCCCGTCCCTCCGACACCCGGCGCAGGAAGCCGCTGTTGGGCCAGCTTTGGCCGAGCGCGCTCAAGTCGGTGGCGTCCGAGCAGACCAGTTCCTCGCCCGTCACGGTCAGGATCAGAGCCGCATCGAACGCCACCGAGGCCCGAAGCAGGTCGAAAGTCTTGGCGGCCAGCGCCGCGGGGTCGTCCACGGTGATCAGCGTCTGGAGCCCGCTGAGCACCATCTCCTGCTCGCGGACTCGCTGCTGCAGCGCGGCTTCCAGCCGCTTGGCGGAAGCCAGGGCCTCGCGCAGATTTTCTGTGTCCTCCAGCATCAGCCGAAGGTCAGGGCCGAGATCATGAGATTTCCGTGACGGTTGCAGTTGTCCACGATCGCGCCCTGTTCGCCAAAGGTGAAGGCGCCCAGAAAGGCTGCGCCTGGGATCGCGGCGCGAACGCTTTCGACCACTTCATCCATGCGCTCGCGCACATGCAGCATGCAGCCGCCGCAGTAGATCACCAAGCCGCCCTGGGTCTGATCGGGCGTCCAGCCGCCGTTGGCGCAGGCGTCCGACACCACCACGCCCGCGCGCTTGACCAGCGAGTCGGGTGAGCCCCGCATCAGGTGAACGCGGTCGCCGGTCGCGATTTCGGTGAAGAGGGACAAGTCGCCGCCGGCGCCCACCAAGGCCGGATGAGACAAGATGAACATGGGCACGCCGCCCATCTCGCCCGCCAACCGGCCAAGCGGCGTGGGCGTGCTCTTGGCCAGGATCATGCCTTCTTCGTGCACGGCCACAGCCCCGTCGGTCCAGCCGCTGTAAACCTCCGCCGCGGGTCGGCCGTCGATCTCCATGATCCGTCGACCATCGGACTTGGTGACCGTTCCAACTGAGTCGGTCGGCGCATAACCGCTCTGGAACGCGGCGCCGTAAGGTCCGCTGGGAAACAGCACCGCCACAACCGCGTGGGCGTCCAAGACGCCGTCCGGTCCGAATTGGCGCCAAGCGCCCTCCAGGCGCTCGTCGGCCGCACTTCCACCGATGATGGGCGCTCTCGGCCCGATCACCGATTGAATGCCGGCCAGCACGCCTTCCTCTTCCCCGGGGGGCTGGCAGCACCAGACCAGGGTGGGCGTTTCATAGTCCCGCCCGGCCGCCGCCAAGGCGCGCTCGACAGCCGACGCGCCCGCGTTGAAGGCGCCGTTCTCGAGACCGGCGGCGCCCACCCCATAGGCCCCGTCCGGATCGGCGATCCCCAGAACCCCGATGGAGCCGTCCGCCGAGGCGTGGAAGCCCGTCTCCGTCATCACGCCGCCACAGGAGGTTCCGCCGATGATCTGCGAGCCCGGCATCAGCTCGCGCAAGGCGCTCATCATCTCTGGGCGGGCGTGGTGTTCGGTCGCATAGACCACCAGCAGGTCGGCTGTTCCGTTCAGCTTTGCGCGGACCTCCTGCGCTGAACGCCGGGCCGCCTCAACAGAGTCGGACAGGGTGCTGAAGGCGGACACCGTTCTCATGCGTCAGCTCCTAACACCGGGAACTCTAAGGCAAGGTTAGCGCCTGGTTTCGCTGACGTGCGTCCGCGCGGCGGACTCCTCCGGCCAGGTCCGTCTGGCGCCAACAGGTGACGTTAGTTCGCCGCGTCAGATGAACCGGAAGGCGACCTGATGCAGGAACATCGAAGCGGTATCCACGACCTGGAGGACCCGAAGCTCGACCGGATGTCGTCGCAATCTCGGCGAAAGGGGTCTCCGCCGGAGGCCGCGCACTCCAGCCGCCGAGCACGGCTGCAACCGGGGGGTTGCGCGGTGATTCCGCCCAGCGGCTCCTCCGGGGTCGGGTCCGGCTTGCTCCGGCGTCGCGGATTTGCAAGCCTGTCGGAAGGGCCGGCAGGCCGGAATGACGGCGCCTCAAGGCGGCCGCGAGGGAGCAGTCACAGTGCTGGAAAAATTCAGTGTCGCGCGCCTGGTCTGCGGGGCGTCGATCAGCGTCCTCATCGCGTCCGCGGGCGCGGCCACGGCTCAAGAGGCGCGGTCTCGCGGCCAGAGCGCTCCGATCCTACTTCCGGGGGCGCCGGGTCAAGCGCCTCGAGTCTTGAGCGCGCAGGAGGCGGTCAAAATCTCCGGGACGCGCTACTCGCCGGATGACGCGGACTTCATGCGCGCCATGATCCCGCATCACGCCCAGGCGTCGGAAATGGCGGCTCTGGTCGATGGCCGCACCAACCGGAAGGAGATCCTGGACGTGGCGGGCCGCATCAAGGCCTCCCAGGCGGACGAGATCAAGTTCATGCAGACTTGGCTGAGCGAACGTGGGGAAGCGCTCGCAGTCACCGCCCGCGGTTCGCACGCCGGACATTCGGGTGGGGGCGGCCAGGGCGGTCACGGCGCCATGACCGCCGAGCAGATGCGCGACATGGGCATGGCTTCGCCCGAACAGCTCGCGCGGCTTCGGGCGGCCAAGGGGGGCGCCTTCGACCGGCTGTTTCTCGAGCTCATGATCCGCCACCACGAAGGTGCGGTGCGGATGGTCGAAGCGCTGCACAAAAAGCCCGGGTCCGCCTACGACCCGGTGCTGTTCGATTTCACCAGCGAGATCT
>JAHWJX010000032.1 GCA_019348195.1 Pseudomonadota bacterium
CGCTTGAGACCTTGAGGAGTCTCTTCCCGGAGCGCGCCGTGATCGGCCTGCCCTCGCGGGCGCTTCTGACCGGCGGCGGCTCCTTCCATTGCATCACCCAGCACGAGCCCGTGCGTTGGGCGGAATGATCTGGAGGTGACGGGTGAGAAGCGCCGCTTTGGAGCCTGTCCCTAGTTCCTTGACTCATCCGACGCTCGTCATCGCCCACTCACCATTGACCCACTGACCGCTCACCCCCGCTTGACCTCGGCCCCGCCGCTCACCACTCCACCCCGATGCCACGAACCCTCACCGTCGCCGCGCTTCAGACCCGCTACGGCGCAGACATGGCGGCCAACATCGCGCGCACGGCCGAGCTGGTGCGCGAGGCCGCGGGGCGCGGGGCGCAAGTGATCCTCCCGCCCGAGCTGTTCCAGGGGCCCTACTTCTGCGTGGCGCAGGAGGAGCGCTGGTTCGCCACCGCCTATCCCTGGCGGGAGCACCCCTGCGTGCTGGCCATGTCGGAGCTCGCGGCCGAGCTGGGCGTGGTGATCCCGACCTCGATCTTCGAGCGGGAAGGGCCGCATTATTTCAACAGCCTGGCGGTGATCGACGCGGACGGGCGACCGCTCGGGCTGTACCGCAAGAGCCACATCCCGGACGGGCCAGGCTACCAGGAAAAATACTACTTCAGGCCCGGCGACACAGGCTTCAAGGTCTGGGACACCCGGTTCGGGCGGCTGGGCGTGGGGATCTGCTGGGATCAGTGGTACCCGGAATCCGCCCGGGCCATGATGCTGGCCGGCGCGGAGGTCCTGTTCTACCCCACCGCCATCGGCTCCGAGCCGCACGACAAGGATCTGGACACCGCGGAGCCCTGGCGCCGCGCTATGATCGGCCACGCCGTCAGCAATATCGTCCCCGTGGTGGGCGCGAACCGGACCGGGTTCGAGGATCTGACGGAGGTCGGCCAGACCTTTTACGGCTCGTCCTTCGTCTGCGACCACCGCGGCGACATCGTGGACGGGCTCGGACGGGACAAGGAAGGGGTGGTGGCGGGCACGTTCGACCTGGACTTCCTGGCCACGCACCGGGCCGCCTGGGGCTTCTTCCGTGACCGCCGGCCCGAGCTCTACGGGAGCCTGACGGCGGCGCGACCCACTTGACTTGCGCCATGCGGCGTTGGGTTGAGAACGAATCAACGCGGCCGGCGTTAACGGCCCATGATCAAAGCTCGGCGGAACGGCGGTAGGGCGGCAGGAGCGGCGGCTCTGGTCGCTCTGGTCTTTGTGTCGGCTTGCGCGGGGCCGAACCAGCGAAGCCGGGCGCCGGGGGCGAGCGCGGCGTCCTACGGGATCGGCGCCACGGGTCGGCAGCTGTCGGTCGCGGCGGCGGGCGACGCCGCGCAGCTCAGAGAAGCGGAGGCGCGGCTAGGCCTCGGGCGTTCGGCCGGTTCCACCCGCGCGGGGGCCTCGTGGAGACCCCAGGGTGCGCGGGCCGCCGCCACGGCCGCCCCACAGAGCGAGGCGAGGGTGCGAGGCCGCGCCGCTCCGGCGGCAGCGGCTGGATCGATTGCGGGCGTGAGCTTGGCCACTGGATACGCCTCGGGCGCTCAGCCCCCGGTGCAAGGTGACGGCGCGGCGCCGCTGTCGCCTCAAGCTATCATGCTGGGGCAAGCTCGGATCGAGCCCGTCGGGACCTCCGCTGAGGTGCAGGAAAGGCCGGAAACGCCGTTCGCCCGCGGCGGGGCGCTCTGGCCCTTGCTGGCGGCCATACTGGCGGGTTTCGCGGCGGCCTTGGCGCTGGCCTGGGTGCTGCGTCCACGGAGCCGCGCGGCGCGGGACGCGGACGCCTACCCGGCCCCGAACCCCGCCAACGACATCGAGGAGCCGCGTCGGGTCTCTCGCCGGGCCGCTCCAGCCCCGCCCAAGGTCACCATCCTGGCCCAGGCCGGCGGCCGCTGAAGCTTCAGTAGGCCTGGGTCGCGTGTCGCAGGTCCTCGTCGTCTCCGGCCAGCAGCTTGGGATCGGGCGCCGCCCCGTCGGGTGAGAGCTGATCCACCGCTTCGGGCAGGGTCTCCGACAACTCTTGAAGTATGTCCTCCGGGTCCATGCCCGTTTCTTGCTGCAGCGCCTGAACGGTCTCCGGACCTAGGGCCTCGGCCAGCTGACGGGGCGGCAGCTTCTGGTTCGGGCCGCGCCCGATCCAGCTGTTGATCGCGTCGCCGTGGCCTGTGCGATTGAACTGTTCCACCAGCGCGCCCAGCCCGCCCCCCACCGCGACGCCGCCCAGCAAGCCGACCGACCCCCTGCCGGGCGCCGCGCCGCCGCCATCGCCCTGCCGTCGCTGCATGAAGTCCTGTGCGGTCCTGGCGGCCAGGAGAAGCAGGAGCGCTTTCATCACCGGCGAGCCGCGCCCGCCCCGGCCCATGCCGCCCAGCACGGCGCCGCCTAGCACGCCGCCGAGCGGACCGCCGACCGCGCCCCCAAGCGCGCCGCCCAGGCCACCCCCGAGCCCGCCGCCCATGCCGCCCCCAAAGGCGCCGCCGCGGCCTATGCGCGAGGCGACCACGCCGGTCAGAACCTGTCCGAGAAGTCCCATGCTTGAGCCCTGGTCTTGGAAAGTTTCAGCCCACCTTGGGCACGTCGTCGCCCAAGGTGTCGTCGGGCGCAGGCGAGCCGTCGCGTTCGGGATCATCGGGCGGCGTGGGGCGATCCTCTTCGCCGGGCTCGCGGCCTGGTCCGCCCTGGGCGGGAAGGTCGCTCATCGGGTTCCCTTTGGGCCCTGATCTTCATAGGTGCGCAGGTCGTCCGAGCCCTGGCCGGCGTCGCCGGGTTCATGGCTGCGGACCACGCCGACATCCTTGCCCCCACCGTGCGGGTCGCGACCGACGTCCAGGTTCAGCCCGGGGCTGTCGCGCATGTCGTCGTCGACCACGGGGCCACGCGCCTGGCCGCTGACGACGTGCGCCCCGGCGCCCAGGAACGGATCCACGTCGTCATAGGCGGGCGCGAAGGAGCCGCCCACCGCGGCCGCGCCTGTGGTGGGCGAACTGGTCTGGCCCGCGCCTTCACCCTGCAGGTCGGTGGCGCGTTCGTCGGTACGCGCGTCGGCCGGGTTCTGGTCCGCGGAGACCCGGACGGGGTTCTCGGGCAGCTTGTTTTCGGTTCGCGCCGGCTCAGGGGCGGAGTCTTGGTCGGACATGCCTATTCCTTCGCCGGACTGTTCAGGTCGGCCTCGATCGCGGCTTCATCGCCTTCGACGGGATCGCCGGAGGGGCCCAGGTGATCTTGGTCGTCCTCGTTCGAGACCTGACCCACGGCGTTCACGTCCTGGCCCACCCCGCCGCCCGCCCGGCCGCCCTCCACGGGATCCCCGGCGGGTCCGAGGTGCCCTGCTGCGGGCGTGCTCAGATTGGGCGCGTCGGCGGTTTGCGGCCGCTGGCTGCCGTCCACGTCGTCACGGTTCTGCATGGCTCGCCTCCCTCGACATCGCTCGGGAGGGGAACGCGAAAGGGGCCGGATCGCTCCGGCCCCTCCGTCTTTAGGCCGCCTTGGCCAACTGCTGTTCCGCGACGTGGCCCTTGCCGAACAGCTTGGCCCAGTTGCGAGGCTCGCGCTGCCTCCAGGCGCCGCGGTGCCATGCGTCCGACATGATCATGGGGATCACGGTCGTGCCCTCGGCGAAGACCATCTGCTCCTGGGTGGTCTGCACCTTGCCCCAGCTGGCCGCCTCCTTGAGGGTGGAGGAGGAGCAGGCGCCGTCGCGGACGTCGGCCACGGTGATCTGCACGGCGTAGCGGTGCATCTCGGCCTCGATCCCCAGGATCTCCGCGCAGACCACGGTGTCCTGGGCGAAGTTCTTGGGCACCCCGCCGCCCACCATGAACAGCCCCGTCGCGCCCGCCGCGATCTTGACGTCGGTCAGCTCGCGGAAGTCGGCGGCCGAGTCGATCGACAGGTAGGGCTTGCCGGCCTT
This sequence comes from Pseudomonadota bacterium, assembly GCA_019348195.1. Classification (GTDB taxonomy): domain Bacteria; phylum Pseudomonadota; class Alphaproteobacteria; order Caulobacterales; family Caulobacteraceae; genus JAHWJX01. Next base: position 3,958 of record JAHWJX010000032.1, read on the forward strand.
CATCTGCTCGACCTGGTGCTTGACCAAGCCGAATCCGGCCGAGCTGTCGGAAAAGGCCGGGCAGAAGATGGGCACGCCATGGCGATAGGCCAGCTCGACCAAGCTGTCGGGCTTCCTGGCGTTTCCTTCAGTCAGCCAGCGGCCCATCTCCCAGATGAACTCGCGCGAGGAGTAAGGGCGCGGCTCCAGCTGATTGCACAGGTCGTAGATGGTGTGGTCGACGGCCTGGAGCTCTTCCTCGTCGATATAGGTGTCGTAGATGCGGTCGATGTAGTGCTCGCGCAGCACATTATCGTCGACCTGATCGTCGGCTTGGTAGTGTTTGAAGCCGAGGGCCTCGAAGAAGTCCATGTCCACGATGGACGCCCCGGTGGCCACGATCGCGTCGATCATGTTGAACTTCACCAGGTCGCGGTAGACGTGCATGCAGCCGGCTGCGCTGGTGGAACCGGCCAAGGTCAGCCAGGTGGAGCAGGACTTGTCCTCGAGCGCCGCGTTGAAGATGTCGGCCGCGCGCGCGGTGTCGCGCGAGCTGAAGCTCATCTTGCGCATGGCGTCGATCACCGGGCGGGCGTCCCAGGCGGTGATGTCCACGTGCTCGACGGTGTTGGAGAGGAGTTCGGCCTTGCGGTTGGTCAGCTGAACGGGTGCGTTCATCTCAGTGGTTTCCCATTGGGTTGGACGCCCGTCGTTGAAGACCCCTCGACCGGGACGGAGCGACCGATCGAGGGGGGAATATGGGGTGGCCGAGCTAGCGTCGCCGCGTCTTGCGACCTTTTGCGCGAGGAAAGCGCACCACGCTGGGCTCCTCCGACCGGGGGGTGGGAATCGAGCGGCGCGCCAGCCCGTACATGGACGCCATGGGCGCGTCGCGGACCACCGAATGGTCGTTCTCGCCAAAGCCGTTGAAGCGGGTGTTCATGGCCACGCCGTAGGCGCCCAACATGCCGATCTCGACGTAGTCGCCCTCGCGCACATCCTCCGGCAGCCAGAAAGGGCCGGGCATGTGATCGATGCTGTCGCAGGTCGGACCGTAGAAGCGGAAGGGCTTCAACAGGGTCGAGCTCTCCCCGTCGCGGATCAGCTTGGTCGGGAAAGGCCAGCGCGAGTGCGTGGCGTCGAACATGGAGCCGTAGCTGCCGTCGTTCAGATAAAGGGCGTCGCCCTTCTTCAATTCCACCTTGGCCAGAATGGAGGAGGATTCGGCCACGAGCGCGCGGCCGGGCTCGCACCAGAGTTCGGTGGTCTCGTGCACGCGCATGTCGTCGAAGCCGCGATGGATGCTGTCGACGTACTGGTCCATGTCGGGCGGGACCATGCCGGGATAGACGGAGGGGAAGCCGCCGCCCACGTCCACCACGTCGGCGAAGACCCCGGCGCGAACCAGCGCGCGGGAGGCCTGGGCCATGGCGGCCTGGTAGGCGGTCGGCCGCATGCATTGGCTGCCCACGTGGAAGCTCACGCCCATCAGCTCGTCCGTCGCGCGCCGGGTGGCCAGCAGCAGGGACGGAGCCTGCTCCACCGAGACGCCGAACTTGCCGGACAAGGTGTAGGCCGCGCCTTCCGCCGAGACGTGCAGGCGCACAAGCAGGTTCAGGTCCTTGGCGCGCCCGGTGGCGTCCAGGATCTTGTCCAGCTCTTCATGGGTGTCGAGCGCGAAGGTGCGCACGCCGTGGTCGAAATAGGCCGCCGTGATGGCGCGCCGGCTCTTGACCGGGTGCATGAAGGCGAGCCTGGCCTTCGGGTGCACGGAGCGGACGAGTTCGATCTCCGGGATGGAGGCCACGTCGTAGGACGTGATCCCGCAATCGCGCAGCGTCTCGATCACCCACGGCGAGGGATTCGCCTTGACGGCGTAAAGGACCTCGCCCTTGAAGTTCTGCTGGAACCAGGACCCTGCTAGGGCCACCGCATCCGGGCGCACAAGGGCGACAGGACGTTCGGGGGACCGCTCGCGGACCAGGTCCAGGGCGCTATGGTGATTGTGCAATGCACAACCCCTCCCTGTGTAGTTGACCCAATTCCAAGCGGTTAGCAGCGGGAGACGCCCCCGAAGGAGATGCCTCGCGTGTTCCGGGGTCCCGCCGGGACCGCGGAGATAGGGGACGGGGACTCGCGTGTAAAGCGGAAATGCTACGAATGCGCGGATAAGCCCCGGAAGCCAGGGTGATGTTCGACGTTCATGGAACGTCAAGACAGCTTAGCTGTTTATTCCTTCGAACCAGGGGATCGATACATGGCTACCGAACACACGACCGAGCGTACGGACGGCGTGACCACCGAGCGCAGCACGGTGGTCAGCGACAGCGGCGCCACCACTACGGCCCGCAGCGGCGGCGGGATCACGGGCATCGTCGGCATCATCGCGCTCCTGGCGGTGGTGGCCATCGTGGCGTGGTTCCTGCTCAACATGAACCGCCAGGAGGCGGCCGAAACCCAGGCCATCACGGGCGCTGCCGAGCAGGTCGGCGACTCGGTGGCGGGCGCGGCGGAAAGCGTGGGTGACGCGGCCGAGCGCGCCACGCAGTAAGCGCCCTCGAGCAGAACGTCACCCTCGGAACAGGTCCGAGGGTGACGTTCGATCTTGGACAGGTCGCCCTACTCCGCTTGGCGGTAGTAGGGCTCGACCGTGCCCTGGAGCTTGACGGTAAGCGGGTCGCCTTTGCGGTCCCGCGAATTGCCCACGGTCAAGCGGACCCAACCTTCGCTCACGCAATACTCGTCGACGTTGGTCTTATCGACGCCTTTGAAGCGCACGCCCACGTTCCGCGCCAGGATGTCGGCGTCGTAGAAGGGGCTCTTGGGATTGGTGGACAGGCGGTCCGGCGGCGTGTCGGTCATGACGCCGATCTAGCAAGGGGCGGCCCAGGCGGCAAAGCCCCCTGGCGTCCCGCCCCAGAGTCCGGCCTCCAGAGTCCGGCCTCCAGAGTCCCGCCCGAGCGTCCGGGCGCTAGCGCCCGGCCACCAGCTTGAAGGTGACGGGCTCGCCGGTGACGGCCTTGCCCGCCCATTCCGTGCCGACGTCGCCCTGTTTGATGGTGGTGCAGTAGGTGATAGGGGCAGGGAAGGGACGCGATTGCCGCAAGCAGATCTGCTGGCCCTTGACCGTCCACTTGCCACTGGAAGGCTTGCCCCGCCGGCCCACGCCGCGGTAGGTCCCGTTCCGCTCCAGCCAGAGCTTGGCGGTGCGTCCGTCGGGGTAGGTGGACACCACCGTGTTGGTGAAAGCCGCCTCGGGCAGGCCTGTCGGCGTCTGAGACGCCGCCATCTGGGCGGGGGCGGAGGCGGCCAGCAAGGCCGAACAGGCGAGGGCGGCGCGGAGCATCCGTCACGGGACCACATCCCCGCGTGTTCGCCAAGCCGGCGAATGGACGCGGGTCCCGGAACACGCGATCACGAGAGCATCATGGACGAACACGACCGCGAACTGGCCAACGCCGCGCAGGTGGCCTCTCCTTCCTACCGCCTGGCCGCCCAGGATCCGGACTTCCTTCTGGGAGAGTCCATGCGGGCGGTGCGCTTCCAATTGGAGTTCTCCAAGGTCGAGGAGGCGCTCAAGGCTTGGGGCGTGCGCTCCACCATCGTGGTGTTCGGCTCGGCGCGGGTGAAAGAGGGCAGCCCGTGGTACGAGGCGGCGCGCCTGTTCGGACACATCGCCTCCGAGCGCGGCGGGGCGATCATGGCCAACGCCGGCAAGCCGCGTGACAACGTGATCGCGACCGGCGGCGGCCCCGGCATCATGGAGGCGGCCAACCGCGGGGCGATGGAGGCCGGGGCGCCCACGGTCGGCTTCAACATCACCCTGCCGCATGAGCAATTTCCCAACCCCTATTCGACACCGGAGCTGACCTTCCGTTTCCACTACTTCGCCATGCGCAAGATGCATCTGGCCATGCGCGCCAATGCGCTGGTGGTCTTTCCGGGCGGCTTCGGCACGCTGGACGAGCTGTTCGAAATCCTGACGCTGCGCCAGTCGGGTAAGGCCCCGCCCATCCCTATCGTGCTGTTCGACGAGGCCTACTGGCGGGCGGTGGTGAACTTTCAGACCCTGGTCGAGCACGGCATGGTCAAGGCGGAGGACCTGGACCTGTTCAGCTTCGCCGAAGACGCGGAGGGCGTGTGGGACCGGCTGCTTGAGCACGGGCTCCGGCCGGGCGAGGACATCGAATAGATCGGTCGAATCCGCACTGTCGGAGGGGCCTCGTCACGCCGCCGGAGGCGTGAACGGTTCAGGCGGAGAGGGCGGCGCCGGCGGTGCGTTGGCGCGGGGCGGGTTCGGCCTGCTTCAGTTCGGCCGCGTACCACGCGATCGTGGCGCGAAGCCCGGCTTCGACGGTGGTCCTGGGCGCCCAGCCGAGTTTCTCCCCGGCCAAGGTGATGTCGGGGCGGCGGCGCTGGGGATCGTCCTTGGGCAGCGGCATGCGGATCACGTCGGAGCGCGAGCCGGTCATGTCCATCACGCGGGCCACCAACTCGTTGATGGTGAGCTCGGTGGGGTTGCCCAGGTTCACGGGGCCGATGGGGGCGCCCTCATAGGCCACCAGCTTGAGGAAGCCCTGGATCAGGTCGTCGACGTAGCAAAAGGAGCGGGTCTGCGAGCCGTCGCCATAGACGGTGACGGGATCGCCGGCGAGCGCCTGGTTCACGACGTTGGAGACCACACGGCCGTCCTCAGCCGGAAGGCGCGGGCCGTAGGTGTTGAAGATGCGCGCCACGCGGACGTCGGCCCGACCCATGCGTTCGAAGTCGAAGCACAGGGTTTCGGCCGCTCGCTTGCCTTCATCGTAGCAGGCGCGGGGACCGGTCGGATTCACATGGCCCCAGTAGCTCTCCTTCTGAGGATGGACCTCGGGGTCGCCGTAGACCTCGCTGGTGGAGGCCTGCATGAAGCGCGCGCCCGTCTTCTCGGCCAGCTTCAGCAGGGAGTGCGTGCCGACCACGCTGGTCAGCATGGTGTGCTCAGGGTCGGCCTGATAGGTCGGCGGCGAGGCCGCGCAGGCCAGGTTGAAGATGCCCTGGAGCTTGGCGGCCTTTAGCTTGGGCGGGAGCGGGTGGATGACGTCCGCCTCGACGAAGTCGAACCGGGGCTCGCGCTGGAGGTGGTCGAGGTTGACGCGGCGGCCGGTCAAGAGGTTGTCCAGGCAGATCACATGGGCGCCGTCGGCCAGCAGCGCGTCGCACAAATGCGAGCCGAGGAACCCCGCCCCGCCAGCCACCAGCACCGTCTGACGTGCGCCGTTTTTCATCCTGTCCCCTTCGGGCGAAGCGGCCCTAATCCCTTGTCTTGCATCATAGATGCACCGAGCCAAGCTTCTTCTTGGAAGCTGAGTCTCCCGTCTCAAGCAAGTTTCGCTCCAACTGAGCCGCGCGATGGGCGCTGGTGTGCTCGGCCAGGACGCGCTCGCGGGCGGCGGCTCCGATGCGTTCGCCCTCCTCGTCAGGCGCCCTGAGGCGGAGGAGGACCTCGTCCGGCGTCTCGGCGGTGATGATCTCAGCCCCTGGGCGGAACAGCTGGTCCAGGCCCGGCCAACGGTCGGATAGGACGGGAGTGCGGGTCGCGGCGGCTTCGAACAGGCGCACGCTGGGGCTCCAGCCGGCGGCGATCATGTCCGCACGGGTGACGTTCAGGGTCCAGCGGCTGGAGTTGTAGAACAGCGCGTGGTCGTGCGGGCCGACGTGCTCGAAGCGCTCGACGTTGGCCGGCCAGCGGATGTCCTTTGGGTACTGTGCGCCGGCGACCACGAAGCGGAGTTCCGGCGCGCGGCGGGCGGGCTCAAGCAAAAGGCCCTCCAGGGTGGGCTGCCGGTCGGGGCTGTAGGTGCCCAGATAGCTGAGATCCCAGCGAATGCCCGGCTCGCCGGGCTGGTACAGCTCCGGATCGACGGAGCAGTAGAGCGCGCGGGCGCCGGGCGAGCCGTACTGCTTCTCAAGGCGTTCCAGGGTGGGCCCCCCGGTGAAGGAGAAATAAAGGTCGTAGCCCCTGATCAGCTCGGGGGTGAGGTATTCGAAGTCGCCGCGCTCGAGCTTGGCCAGGGTGACCGGGGTGTCGATGTCGTAAAAGGCGGTAACGCCTCCAGCCCATTGCTGGACGCGCCGGCCGACCTCCACCCCGTCGGGCACATAGGAGCCCACGATCACCGCATCAGCGGCGGCGATCTCCGGGCGCCAGCGGTCCAGGCTGGAAAGGTCGGGGTAGAACTCCAACCGGGGCCAGGCGGGGTCCACCGGATCGCGGTGGGCCGCGTACCAGGGGGTGTCGCGCTCAAGGAAGAGCACCTCGTGCCCCCGGGCCTGGAAGGCCTTGAGCAGAGCGCGGAAGGTGGTGGCGTGGCCGTTCCCCCAGCTGGACGAGAGCGACAGGCCGAGAACGACCAGCCTCAAGCGAAACGTCCCTCGGTGTAGGAGGCGGACCCTGCCGCGGAGCCGCCGAGCGTGCGCGAACCGGCCCGTTTGCGCCCCACCTCTTCGCGCAGGATCGCGTCCAGCTGGGCGCCGCGCTTCTCATAGGTGTGTTCGGCCAGGATGCGGGCGCGACCGGCAAGGCCGATGCGGGCCGCGCGCTCGGGCGTGAGCTCGCGGACGTGATCGGCCACGTCCCGGCCGTCGCGGGCCACCAGGACCTCCACATCCGGCTGAAGGAACATCTCGATCCCCTCCCAGGCGTCGGTGATCAGGCAGGCGCCGGCGCCGGCGGCCTCGAACACGCGGGTGGCGGGCGAGAAGCCCATGGCGGCCATGCTGTCGCGAGCGACGTTCAGGACCGCGGTGCTGGAGGTGTTGAAGGCGTTGTGGTCGCCGGTGCCGACGTGGCCCACTCGCTGAACATTGTCGCTCATCGGTTTGTCGTGCCAGCCGTTGCCGCCCAGCAGGAACCGCTTGTCGGGCAGGGCCGCGGCGGCGCGCAGGAAGAACTCTTCGACCCGGGCCTCCCGGTCGGGGAGGCGGTTGGCCAAAAAATTCAAGTCGGCGGCGAAGCGCGGGTCGGGATCGACAGGATGGTGCGTCTCGGGGTCAAGCGCATTGTAGATCGGCTCGCAACGCCGGGCGCCGAAGCCGGTGTAGGCGGCCACTACGGGGGGGCCCCCGCCGTAGGTGGTGACCAGGTCGAGGTCTCCGATCCGGCGGCGAAGCGGGTGGGTCTCGGAGCCGCGCATCTCCTCCAGGGTGGCGGCGGCGTCCACGTCGCAGAACATGCGCACCGCTTCCGGCGCCGCGGTGTCGAGCAGGCCGTTCAGCAGCTCCTCGTCGAACACGCCCACGCCCGAGGCCTTGACCACGACGTCGGCGTAGGCGGCCTGGGCCATCACGCGACGGGCGTCATCGGGGGTGGCGTCCCAGACGGTGACCTGCGCCCAGTCGGGCGGGTCCATGTCCCGGTGCTGCTGCCGCCCAAAGGCGTCGGGTTCATAGAAGTGGACGTCCCAGCCGCGATGGGCCAGCTGGCGCAAGATCCCGCGGTAGTAGGTGGCCGCGCCGTTCCAATATGAGGACAACAGGCTGGAGCCGTAAAAGGCGATCTTCATGGCGGCGATGCTCCCCCGCTTGCCGGCGAGCTGTCAGCGAAGCTGACGGAAGGGGCCGCGAACGCGGAGCCCGCGGCCTTCCCCCTCCCCCCGGCCTGAGCGTGTGCAGACGCCCCTTCCACCCCTCCGGGGTCCCTCTCCCGCGCAGTCGGGGGAGGGTCGGTGCGCAGCCTGGCGATCACCTGCAGCAGCTCCCGGGCGCGGTGGGCGCAGGTGTGGCGGGCGCGGACCGTCTCCAGGCCGCTGGCCACCAGGGCGGCGCGGAGCTCTGGGTCCTCCACGATCGCGCGCATGTGGCGGGTCATCTCCGCGCCGTTCCGGGCGAAAAGGAAGTCCTGGCCGGGACGGAACAGTTCCTCGCTGTCGCTCCATGGCGCGGAGAGCAGGGGAACGCCGCAGGCCAGGGCCTCGAAAACACGGATGGTGGGAATCCCGGGAAGGTGCTCGACGTAGAACCGGCGTGGGACGTGCACGGTGAGCTGATGTTGCGCGAAGACGCCGGGAACCTTCGGATTGGCCAGCCAGCCGTGATAGCGCACGCCGTAGCGCGCCAGGGTGGCCAAGGCCGGCTCGGGGTAGCGGACCCCGTAGATGTCGAGGGAAAGGCCGGCGTCCTGGGCAGGGCGGAACAGGAAACGCTCCAACTCCTCCGTGCGCTCCCCGTCGCCCCAGTTGCCGATCCAGACGGCCCCCTGGCGCTCGCCGTCCCCGGCGGGCGGGTGAAACAGGCGGATGTCGGCGGCTTCGTGCCAGGTCCAGACGCGGTCCGCCCAGCCCCACCCGCGGTAGACCTCCGACAGGGTCTCGCCAAAGGCCAGCACCCCGTCGTAGGCGGACAGGTCGTAGGCGCGCATGGCCTCCGGCTCGCTGACCGCGCGGTGGTGAGTGTCGTGGAAGAGCAGGGTGAAGCGACCGCCCTGGGCACGCAGGCGGCCGAGCTGGGCCACCAGGGCGGGCTCGTTCCATTCGTGCACGATGACCACCTCGGCTCCGGCCGCGGCGCGTTCAACGGCCGCCTCGTCCGAGACGATCTGCGAGCGGAGTTCCGGATAGGCGTCGCCGAAACACTCCAGCCCGACCTCGCCGTGGTCCTTCATGAGGTTGAGCAGGGACCAGGCGTCCTGGGGTTCATAGGCTACGACCTCGTGGCCGAGCGCCATCAGCTCCCGCAGCACCCCGCGGAGAAAGTGGGCGTTGCCGTGGTTCCAGCAGGACTGGAGGGAGTGGGTGAAGTAGACGAGCTTCAAGCGGCGCGTTCTTGGGCTGCGGAGCCTTGGCCGCCCGCGAGGAGATCGGCGTAGATGGCCAGCATGCGGTCCACGGTGGCCTCCACCGTGTAGCGCTGCGACCGCTCAAAAGCGGCGGCGCCCAGTTCCCGGCGGAGCTGCGGGTCCAGCATGAGCGATTGCAGGGTGTCGGCCAGGGCCGCGTCGTCCCCGGGCGGGGTGAAGACCGCGGCGCCGCCCCAAAGCTCGCGGAAGCTGGGGATGTCGGACAACACCAGCGGGCAGGCGGAATGGGCGGCCTCCAGTACGGCCAAACCGAAGGGCTCGTAGAGGGAGGGGGAGACGAACACAGGGCGGGCGTGGAGACGACGGCCGATCTCAGCTTCGTCCACGCGGCCGAGCGCGCGAATGTGGTTCAGGCGGACGCCCTGGCCGTGCGGACCGGACAAGGGCCCGGCGGCGACCACCAGGGTGGCGATGCGGCCGGCGGCGCGGTCCAGCACCTCCATGCCCTTGCCCTCGTCCCAGAGGCGGCCGGCGGTGAAGACGCGGTCCGTAAGCTCCGGCCCGGGCGGACCGTCGATCGCGCTGCGGCCGTTGTGGACGACGATCGGCTCGGCGACGAGGTCGTAGGCGTCGCGGGTGGCCGCTGCAAAGGCCGCCGTGGGGGCGATGATCGCCTGGGCGTGGGCGTAGCCGCGCTGGACCAGGGCGGTGCGCCAGGCGAAGTCGCCGGGCATGGGACCTTGCTTGACCGCGCGCCACCATGTGGCGACGTCGGAGTGGGCCGCCGCGACCACGGGGGCCAGGAAGCCGCCTTCGGAGCCCAGCGCGGGGGTGTTCAGATGAACCACGTCCGCGCCGCTGTTGTTGGCCATGGCGGAGACGACCGCGCCTGCGGCTTCAACCACGGCGCCGGAAAGGGCCAGCCACTCTAGCGGCAGGTCGGCGTGAATGAGGTGCAGGCCAGGGACGGCGTTGGCCGCCTGCCGTTGCTGGGGGTCGGGGCCGGGGCCCAGCACGGCCAGGGTGGTTCGTACGCCGTGGCCGGACAGGCCGCGGGCGAGGTCCAGCGCATAGGGCCAGACGCCGCCCACCGCGTCCGCGGTCATGAAGACGTGGGCCGGTTTCATGCGACGGCCGCCGTCCGATGCGGCGGGGCGGCGTGTTCGGATTTAAGCCAGCTCGCCAGTGCGGCCACGCCCTCGCGCCAGGGACGCGCTGGGCCCAGACCCAGGTCGGCGCGGGCGCGGCGGGTATCGGAGACGTAGTAGCGCTGGTCACCGGGCCGCCAGTCGGAGAAGTCGAGCTGGAGCTTGCGGCCGGCCAGCCGCTCGATCTCGGCCAGGACCTGACGCAGGCTGACGGCGTTGTCCGGCCCGCCGCCCAGGTTGAAGGCGCGGCCGGCGACCTGGTCGATGCGGGCGAAGGCGGCGGTCCAGGCGTCCACGGCGTCGGAGACGTCCAGGATGTCGCGCACCTGATAGCCGTCGCCGAAGATGGAGATGGGCCGGCCTTGGAGGGCGCGGATGAGGAAGTGGGCCACCCAGCCCTGGTCCTCCGTCCCCATCTGGCGCGGGCCGTAGATGCAGCTCATGCGCATCACGGCCGTGGGCACGCCGAAGGAGCGGGCGTAGTCGAGCACATACTGGTCGGCCGCGCCCTTGGAACAACCGTAGGGGGTGTGGAAATCGAGACTGCGATCCTCGCCCACGCCCCGGGCGCGGATCGTGGGGTCGCGGGGGACGTAGGCGTCGCCTTCCAGGTCGAACTCCAGGTCCTCCAGGCCGCCGTAGACCTTGTTGGTGCTGGCGAACAGGAGCGGCGTGCGGTCGTTTCGTTTGCGGAGCGTCTCCAGCAGCGTGAGCGTGGCCCGCATGTTGATGTCGAAGTCCCCGACAGGCTCCACCATGGACGTGGTGACCGCGACCTGGGCCGCGAGGTGGAACACCGCGGAAGCGTCTCCGGCGGCCTGGGCCAAGGCGTCCGCATCGCGCACATCGGCGATCACCGACGAGACGCGCTGGGGATGGCGCAATTTCAACCAGTCGAGGTTGCGCTGCACGCCGTCGCGCGCGAGCGCGTCATAGATCAGCACGGGGTGGCCCTGACCGGCCAGACGGTCGACCAGGTTCGAGCCGATAAAGCCCGCGCCGCCGGTGACGAGGATCGGCCTCAAGCGACAAGTCCCCGGCGTTCCAGCTCCTTGCGGGCCTCGACCACGCGGTCCTGGTCGACCTGCTGGCGGGCCACCCATTCGGCCAGTTCGGCCAAACCGGCGTCGTAGTTGGTCTGGGCGCGGTAGCCCAGGTCGCGCTCGGCGGCCGACAGGTCAGGGAAGCAATGGCGGATGTCGCCCTTGCGCATGCCGCCGGCGATCACCGGTTGGATGTCCTCGCGGCCCATGGCGCGGGCCAGGCTGCTGGCCACCTCGGTGACGGTGCGGTCCACGCCCGAGCCGATGTTGTAGGTGCGGCCCACGGCTTCGGGGCGGTCGAGCGCGAGCAGAAAGGCGCGGGCGACATCCTCGGCGTGGACGAAGTCGCGGCGCTGCTGGCCGTCCTCGAAGATCATCGGCGATTGCCCGTTGGCGATGCGGGCGGCGAAGATGGCCAGCACGCCCGTGTAAGGGTTGGACAGCGCCTGGCCCGGACCGTAGGCGTTCCACAACCGCAGGGCGGCGCCTTCCATGCCGTAGGCGTGGGTGACGGTGAGCGTCATCCGTTCCTGCACGAACTTGCCGATCGCGTAGACCGAGGCCAGCGCACCGCGCTTGGACTCCGGCGTGGGAAGCGGGGTCACCGGACGGCCCTGTGCGTCCACTGGATCCCACTCGCCGCGGCCGACCCGCTCGGGCTCGCGCTCGATGCTCTCGTCGGGGTGGCCGTCGAGGTTCCGGTAGAGACCTTCGCCGTAGATGCTCATGGAACTCGCGACCACCACGCGGCGGACCGGCGTTTCGATGAGCTTTTGGAAGAGCACGGCCGTGCCGAGTTCGTTGACGCTGGTATAGCGGTCGATCTCATACATCGACTGGCCCACGCCCACTTCGGCAGCCAGGTGGACCACGCTGTCCACCCCCTCCAAAGCGCGCTTGACGGCCGTCTCGTCCCGGACGTCGCCAACCTGCAGCTCCACGTCGCGGCTCAGCTCCGCGGGCCGGCCGCGGTCGCCGTGAACCTGCTCGATCAGGCTGTCGAGGACACGCACCTTGTCGCCGCGCGCGAGCAGGGCGTGGGCGACGTAGCGGCCCAGAAAGCCGGCGCCGCCCGTGATCAGTACCGTTTCGCTCACGTCCCGCCCTGGTCCAGGTGGCGCGATCCGCCGTGCCCGGCGAGCTCACGGCCGATCAGCCTTTTGAAGCGGCTCGCTTTCGCGTCGGCCGTCTGCTCGTGCAAGATCATCGCCAGTCGAGTTTCCTTGTCGCTGGTTGGGTCGGACCGAACGGCCAAGCCATCTTCTTCGTTCCCGTTTAAGCTGACGGGGCAAGTTCCTCAAGTCTGGACCCCGACGGAGCAAGGACGGGCCCGCGCGTTAGGGCGGCGTGAATCTACTCTGGATGCTCCTCTGGGTCGCGATGCTGCTGGCGGGCGTTTAGGCCATGCATTGGGGGGCGAGCCGGGCCCCGGGCGTGCTGGACGCCCTTCGAGGGCGGCCGGTGCTGGGCGAGAAGATGGGGCGGCCAAGGTGGGGGCTTCACGGGCGGCTATGGCGGCTACCTGGCGCTGGCGGCGGTCATCCTGCTGGGTTGATTGCCTTGCTGGCACGGCCGCTGCTAGGGAACAAAGCTTCGCGCCGGACCCTGCAACTCTGGTTCAGGACGGCGCCGGAACCGGGGGACGAGGCCTTTGAGCTCGAGATCGTTGCGCTTGGGGGTCGTCGGCGTCGGAAATTGCGCGTCCTCGCTCGTGCAAGGCCTGACCTACTACCGTGACGCGGCCGCCAATGAGCCCGTGCCCGGGCTGATGAACGTAGACCTGGGCGGCTATGGCGTTGCGGACCTCGAGATCGCCTCGGCCTTCGACGTCCATGCCGGCAAGGTCGGCCGGGACGTGGCCGACGCCATCCTGACCGCGCCCAACAACACGCACCGTTTCGCCCCGGTGGCCGCCACCAAGGTCAATGTGGAGCGGGGCCCGACCCTGGACGGCATCGGCCGCTACACGCGCGACGAGGTTCCGGAGTCCGAGAAGGCGCCCGTGGACGTGGCCGAGGTGCTGGCCGACACGCGCACGGACGTGCTGGTGTCCTACCTGCCGGTGGGCTCGCAGCAGGCCACGGAGTTCTACGCCGAGGCGGCGTTGAAAGCCGGCTGCGCCTTCGTGAACTGCGTGCCGGTGTTCATCGCCTCCAACCCCGCCTGGAGCCGCCGATTCTCCGAGGCGCGGCTGCCCATCGTGGGCGACGACATCAAGAGCCAGGTGGGCGCCACCATCGTGCATCGCGTGCTGGCCAATCTGATGCGCGAGCGCGGCGTGCGGCTGGACCGGACCTACCAGCTGAACTTCGGCGGCAACTCCGACTTCCAGAACATGCTGGAGCGTGAGCGGCTCGAGTCCAAGAAGATCAGCAAGACCCAGGCTGTTGCCAGCCAGCTGGACGTGCCCTTGGCGCCCGGCGACATCCACATCGGGCCGTCCGATTTCGTGCCCTGGCTGACCGATCGGAAGTGGGCCTACATCCGCCTGGAAGGGACCACCTTCGGAGGCGTGCCGCTGAACATGGAGGTCAAGCTCGAGGTATGGGACAGCCCCAACAGCGCGGGCGTGGTGATCGACGCCGTGCGCTGCGCCAAGCTGGCCATGGACCGCGGCGTGGGCGGGGCGCTGGTCGGCCCATCCAGCTGGTTCATGAAGTCTCCGCCGGAGCAGTTCACCGACGAGGAGGCCCGCGCGCGCACCCTGGCCTTTATCGACGGTCGAGAGATCTAGGCCGCGTGACCACCACCGTTCACCTCGTCCGCCACGTTCCGCACGAGCATCAGGGGCGCATCCAGGTCGGCCGCATGGGCGGCGTGGCGGTGGCCGAAGGCTCTCCCGCACGGTTCAAGGCGCTCGGCCGCCGGTTCAAGCGAGAAAGCCTGGCGGCGGTCTACGCCAGTCCCATAGACCGGACGCAGCAAACCGCACACGCGATCGCCGATCCCGCCGGCGTGTCGGTTCAGACGCGCGAGGACCTGAACGAGATCGATGTGGGCGAATGGACCGGCCGCACCTTTGAAGACCTCGCGGACGACCTCACCTACCAGCACTGGAACAGCTCCCGCGGCCTCGCCCGCTGCCCCGGCGGCGAATCCATGCTGGAGGTGCAGGTGCGGATGCTGCGCTGGCTGGAGATGGTCCGCAGCGATCACCCGGACCAGACGGTGGCGGCGGTCAGTCACGGCGACCCGATCAAGTCGATCCTCCTGTACCTGTTGGGCCTGCCGCTGGACGCCTATGGCCGCATAGAGGTGGAGCCGGCCTCCATCTCCACCGTGGTGGTCGGCGGCGTGCTGGACCCCTGGGGCGCCAAGCTGATCCGCCTCAACGAACCCTCCTCCGAGATCGCTGCCGAATGACCGACCTGTCCCCGGAGACCATCCGGACGCGCGCCGACGCGCTCGGCCCCTGGTTCCACAACCTCGACCTCCATGGGGTGCGAACTGCGCCCGACCACTTCCTGGGGGACTATCCCGCGGTGAAGTTCGCAGGCTTCGCCCATGTCCTGCCCGAGCGCCTGGACGGCAAGAGCGTGCTCGACATCGGCTGCAACGGCGGCTTCTACTCCATGGAGATGAAGAAGCGCGGCGCGGCGCGGGTGCTCGGCGTGGACTGGGACGAGGACTACTTGGCACAGGCCCGCTTCGCGGCCGAGGTGACGGGCCTCGACATCGAGTTCCGCAAGCTTTCCGTCTACGACGTGGGCAGCCTCGGCGAGCGCTTCGACGTAGTCCTGTTCCTCGGCGTGCTGTACCACCTGCGCCACCCGCTGCTGGCGCTCGACCTGATCCACGAGCACGCCGCACGCGACCTGCTCGTGTTCCAGACCATGCAGCGCGGCTCCGACCAGATCGACGAGGTCAAGCCCGACTACGACTTCTTCGAACAGGACCATTTCCACAGTCCCGGCTACCCGAAGATGCACTTCATCGAGCGCGAATATTCCCACGACCCGACCAATTGGTGGGCGCCCAACGCCGCGGGGTCGGCGGCTGTGCTGCGGAGCGCCGGCTTCGAGATCACGGCCCATCCCGAGCCCGAGGTCTTTCTGTGCCGCAAGACCGCCCGTCCCGACTGGTCCGGCCCTGTCTACCCCGCCAAAGGAGCCGCCCGATGATCGAGGCGGCGATGATCTGGAACGAGCCCAACAACAAGTCCCATTGGGACCCGGAGGTCGATCCCGACTGGTCCAGGTTCGGCGAGATGGTGAAGCTGGCCACCGCCGCCATCGCCGACGTCGATCCCACCCTGCCGCGCGTGCTGGGCGGGATGAGCCCGATCGAT
The DNA here is from genome assembly GCA_019348195.1 of Pseudomonadota bacterium. GTDB lineage: Bacteria > Pseudomonadota > Alphaproteobacteria > Caulobacterales > Caulobacteraceae > JAHWJX01. The sequence continues at coordinate 19,192 of JAHWJX010000032.1, forward strand.
CCGCACTTCATCAACCGCCTGAGCGGCTATGGCGCGCTGGACGGTATCGACGTCGTGGCCGTGCACGGCTTCCCACTCGATTGGAACCTGTGGTCCATTCACGACTGGCCCGCCAAGCTGGAGGAGATCCAGGCGGTCACGGACAAGCCCGTCTGGGTGTCGGAGGTCGGCGTCAGCACCTTTGGAGCCGAGGAGGTGCAGGTGTTCGGGCTGAAGCGGACCGCCGAGCTGCTGATCGGCAAGGCCCCGCGAATCCATTGGTACAGCCTCTACGACCTTCCCCAGGCTTGGGAGGCCACCACGCGCCACAAGGAGGCCGAGGGGTCCAGCTATTACCGACACTTCCACATGGGGCTGCTACGCGAGGACGGGACGCCCAAGCTGGCCCTGGCCGAATATGAGAAGGTCGCGAGCGAAATCGGGCTGTGCCAGTGGTTCCATTACCACGACCACAGGCTGGACGACGCGGTGGCCTGGATGAAACGGTTGGGCGTACGCTACCTGCGCACCGGCCTGAGCTGGGCCGACAGCTTTCGGCCCGACGCCCGGGATTGGTTCGATCGCCAGATGGAGGCCCTGGCCGAGTTCAACGTCACCGTGACCTTTTGCTTCACCCCGGAGCACGAGGGGATCCAGCCGCATCACACCAGCGCGCCTCAGGACCCCCGGCGCTTCGCGGACTTCTGCGCGGAGATGACGGAGCGCTACCTCAGCTCGCGGGACCGCTCGGCGTTGGCGTTGGCGCCGTTCTCCAGATCGTTCCTCGGCGCCTCCTGAGGATTGGCGCCGGGAGACGGGGGCAGGTTGCGGCCGGTGTCGGGGGCCACGGTGGCTTGCCTGTCCGGCCCGACGCCCGGGTTCAGCGCGGGGGTGTCGCGGGTCAGCGCCGAGCTGCCAGCCCCGCTGACGCCTTCCTGGCTGTCGGGAGCGAGGCGGCCCTGCGGACGAGCGTCCTCGGCCGTGAGCCCAGGGTCCGAATCGGTAGGATCGGTGACGCTGGCGGTGGCGGGCCGTCCGGCGAACACGTCCTCCACGGGTGTGGACCGCATGTCGTCACGCGCGAAGGTCAGCCACACGGCCCCGACCACGCACGCCAGCACGACGATGGTGACGATGGCCACCCCGCGCTTGCCCACCGGTTCGCCCACTTGAGGGTCAGCCATGCTTTCACTCCGTTCGGGCATCGAACGCGGGGCCGGAGCGCGGGGTTCCTGGCCCCATGAACGCCGATTGGAGCCCGGACCTCGACTGGATCACGCCGGAGCTGGCCGTAGGGGGCAGCTTCCCGATCGAGCGGGCCGAGCGGCTGGCGCTCGAGATGGGCGTCGGGGCGGTCGTCGATCTCCGGGCGGAGGCGTGTGACGACCAAGCGGCGCTGAGCCGGCAGGGGATCGCCTTTCTGCACCTGCCCACCCTGGACCACCATGCGGTCAGTCCGGACATGCTGGGTGAGGGCGTGGCGTTCGCCGCGGCGCAGCTCGAGGCGGGGCGGCGGCTCTTGATCCACTGCGAGCATGGGATCGGTCGTTCGGCCCTGCTGGCGCTCTGCGTCCTGGTGGACCGGGGGATCCAGCCCCTGACCGCCCTGGAGCTGGCCAAGGATCGCCGCGCGCTGGTCTCTCCCAGCCCCGCGCAATACGAGGCCTGGCAGGCGTGGCTGCAGGCACGCGGAGTGGAGCCGCCGGGCTTCGACGCCTTCGCCGCAATCGCCTACCGCCATCTGCGCTGATGTGGGTCTATGGCGACATCACCCGCCGGGTCCGCCCGGCCGAGCTGCTGGCCGAGGTCGAGGCCGACCTCGCCCGCGGACTCTGGACCTCCGCCCTCATCGGTTTGGGACAACTCGTGCAAGGGCTGGCGGACGCGGAGTTCGCCGCCGTGGGCTGCGACCGACGCTCCGCGACGGTGGACGGGCTGATGACGGCCCTCGTGGAGGTGGCGGGTTTGCTTCTAGGGACCGCTTCGCCCGGCGAGCAGGCCCGGGCCGCGCCTTTCGTCGGGCTGGCCGGAGCCTGGCTGGAAGCCCTGGAGCCCATCGAGGCTCGTGTTCCTGAGGGGTACGCCTTTTACGCCCTCCACCCGGCCCTCTACGCCGCCGCGGCGCGGCGGCTGCCGGCAGGCGACTGGCGCGTGATCGGAATCCGCAGCATCGGAACCAGCCTGGCGGCCGTGGTCGCGGCCGCCTTGGGGGCTCCGTCCCCTTTGACCGTTCGTCCGACCGGCCATCCGTTCGATCGGGGGCTGGCGCTGTGCCCGGAACTGGAAGCGGAGTGGGCGGCCCACCCAGGCCCGTTCGCAATCGTTGACGAAGGCCCGGGGCTTTCGGGCAGCTCCTTCGGGGCGGTGGCGGACGCGCTCGAGCGGCTGGGCGTGGCGCGGGCGCGGATCGCCTTTCTCCCTGGACACGACGGCGACCTCGGACCGCAGGCCTCCGCCCGCAATCGGGCGCGATGGGTCGGCGCGCTTCGGCCCGCGGCGGCCTTCGACGAGGTGGTCCTGCCGCAGCTTGCGGCGGAAGCCGCGGCCCGACTCGGGCCGGCCGCGGCGCCTCTGCAGGACATCTCGGGCGGGGCGTGGCGTAGGCTGAGGACCTGGCCCGAGCCGCCCCCCGTGAACGCCGGGCAGGAACGGCGCAAGTTCCTGCATCGCACAGCCCAGGGCGCCTGGCTGCTCAAGTTCGCGGGGCTGGGCCGGATCGGGCGAGCCAAGCTGGACCGCGCGCGAGCGCTGCACGAGGCGGGCTACGGTCCGGAGCCGGCGGGTCTGGCCTGCGGCTTCATCCTGCAGCGCTGGGAGGAGGCGGCGCGAACTCCCGTAGAGGACGCGGCCTTTCTGGACCGGTTGGGCGGCTACCTCGGTTTCCGGGCTGAAACCTTTCCGGCGCGCGAGGGGAGCGGCGCAGGGGCTCCGGACCTCTTGGAGATGACGCGGGCCAATGTGGAGGAGGCCCTGGGCCCGACGGCGGGCGAGGCGGTGCTTCGCGGTGCGCCGGACCTGATCGCCCTGCAAAGCGGAATGGGGCGCGTGCACGTGGACGGCCGCCTGCACGCGTGGGAGTGGCTGGCCTTGCCGGCCGGCCGACTCCTCAAGGCCGACGGGGTCGACCATTCGGAAGCGCACGACCTGATCGGCGCCCAGGACATCGCCTGGGACGTCGCGGGCGCCGAGGCCGAGCTGGGTCTCTCGGCTGAGCAGACGGAGGATCTGCGGGCTCGCCTCAGCGTGGAACCGGAGGTCCTGGCCTTTCTACGCCCCGCCTACCTCGCCTTTCAGCTCGGGCTTTGGACGATGGCGGCCGACGCCCAGGCGGGCTGGCCGGAGGAGGCGGCGCGCGCGCGCACTCAGGCCGGCGGGTACGCGAAACGGCTGGCCGTCCTGCTGGGTGTTGATCCGCCGGCGCGGCGGGGCTAGTCCGCCCCCCGTGAAAGGACGCCACGGCCTTCGGTCGAGGCCTGGACCGGGATGTGCGGCTGGACAGCCTCTATGCCCAGGGTTCGGCGCGGCTTGCGCCCGGGCTGATCCCGACCGCCGGCCTTCGCCGCATCGACTAGGATCAAGGGGAAGTCCGACCGTACGGAACGCCGGAGCTGGGCGGGTTCGTGGGGCTTCGGTCGAGCCTCTGACGCGAGAGGGCGGCGGGATCGCTCCCGCCGCCCTCGTTTTCGTTCGGCCGGGTCAGCCCTGGGCGGTGTGCGGACGCAGGACGATCTCCACCCGACGGTTTTGCGCGCGGCCCTGCTCGGTGGCGTTGCTGGCGCGCGGCGACCGCTCGCCCTGGCCGGCCACGAACAGGCGGTCGGCAAGAACATTGCGGCTCACCAGATAGCCGGCGACCGAGCTGGCCCGGCGTTGGGAGAGGCCCAGGTTGTACTCGTCCGAGCCTGTCGCGTCGGCGTGGCCCACCACGTCGACATAGGTGGCCGGGAACTGGGCCAGGGTCTGGGCCACATTGTCCAGCACGCCGTAGAACTGCGGCTGGATGTCGGCCCGGTCATAAGCGAAGGTCACGTCGCCCGGCATCTGCAGGATGATGTTGTCGCCCTGGCGGATGACCTCCACGCCCGTGCCGGCCGTTTGCTGCTGCAAGCGCGCGGCCTGCTGGTCCATGTAGCGGCCCACGCCCGCCCCTGCCAGCGCGCCGATGCCCGCGCCGATCAGCGCGTTGGTGCGGCCTTCCTCGCTCTTGTTGGTGTTGGTGAGGTAGCCGAGCGCGCCGCCGACCAGGCCGCCCGCGATGGCGCCCGTGGCTGTACGCGTGCCGACCCGGCCCTGCACGCCATAGCCCTGGTTATACGGATCGCCGCCGGGAGGCGGCGCGCCGTACGGGCCGGTGGCGCAGGCGGTGACCGCGATGGCGGCCGCCGTGAGAAGCGCGGTCTGCTTCAGCATGTTGTTCTCCAAGGGGATGACTTCGCCGCCACAAACGTGACGGTAGCATCGATGTTCCCCCATCCGCTGTTCACCCGGCCTGAAGGCGCCGGTCAGCGGGCGTTCATCCGGGGCGCCGGTTGTTCGGAGCGGGAGGAGAGGGGATAAGGCCACTCCATGACCTCAGCTGTTCCCCCCATCTCCTTGGCCTTGTCCATGAGCGATCCTGACGGCTTCGCACGCGAGCTGGGCGGCTCCTTCGAGCGCTACGGCTTCGCCGTGGTGGCCGATCACGGGCTGGATCCGCAGCTGGTCGATCGCGCCCTGGCCGACACCAAGGCCTTCTTCGCGCTCCCGGACGAGACCAAGCGGCGCTACCATCTGGCGGGCCGGGGCGGCGCGCGCGGCTACACGCCCTTCGGCGTGGAGACGGCCAAGGGCGCCGCGTCGCATGACCTGAAGGAGTTCTGGCACGTCGGCCGGGAGTTGCCGCCCGGGCACCCCTATGCCCGCTATATGCCGCCCAACGTCTGGCCGGACGAGGTGACGAGCTTCCGCGAGAGCTTGAGCGAGCTCTACGCCGCCCTGGACTCCTTGGGAGCTCAGCTACTGTCGGCGATTGCTCGGCGTCTGGATCTCCCGCCCGCCTGGTTCGACGACAAGGTTCGGCTGGGCAACAGCATCCTGCGCCTGCTTCACTACCCGCCGGTGACGGGCGAAGCGGCCGCCAGCCATGTGCGGGCGGGCGCGCACGAAGACATCAATGTCATCACTCTGCTGCTAGGCGCCGAGGAAGCCGGGCTGGAAATCCTGGCCAGGACCGACGACGGAAGCAGCCGGTGGCTGCCGATCGCACCCCCGCCCGGGGCTCTGGTGGTCAATATCGGCGACATGCTGCAGCGGCTGACCAACGGCGTGCTCCCGTCCACCAGCCACCGCGTGGTCAATCCCGCGCCGGAGCGGATGGGGGTGAGTCGCTATTCCACGCCCTTTTTCCTGCACTTCGAGCCGGAATTCATGATCGAAGCTCTGCCGGGCCGCGTGGGCCCGGGCCGTCCGGAAGGCGGCGAGCCGCCCATCATGGCCGAAGACTTCCTCAAGGAGCGGCTGCGCGAAATCAAGCTGGCCTGAGGCGGCGAGCTACCCTCCGCGCCGACCTGAGCAGCTGGAGAAGGTTAACAAAAGTCACATCAGGTCTATCCTGCAACTCCGGGAAGGGGTTGCGAGCCGGCGCTCTAAGCTGCAGGGCACGATCAAGCTTCATGGAAGCATGGAGTGCGCCGCCCGCGGCTTCGACCCGAACGGGACGAGCCGCAACGGCCGAAGGTTTCGGCCCGGCCTGGTCCTTCGATCAAGAGAGCCGCTGACGGCTCCCGACGGTGCGGAGCTGCGCCTGGATGGTCAGCTCGCCCGAGACCGGCCCCTGGTCAGACTTCGATCCTGAGCCTCTGGATGGAGCGCGCGATCTCCTTGAAGGTGCTGTCGAGATCAGAGGCCTGCGTGACGTCGTAGGCCTTGGTGGCGTCGGTGGCGCAGGTCTGGAGCAGGGTGTTGTCCCCCGTCATCTCCACCCGGATCGTGTAGAGCACGATCTTCTGGGCTTTGACGTTGTCGCAAAGAGCCGTCAGCCGGCCGTTCAGCGCGGAGCTGACCGCCGCGCCGTCGGCGGTGTCTCCCAGCCGCTTCTGCCAGGGGAAACCTACGGCCGAATAGATGCTGCCGGTGTCGTTGGCGCCGTCGGTCATCAGGATGATGATCTTGGTCGTTCCCCTGGTCCCGTAGGCCGCGCCGTCGGCGAAGGGAGCGTTGGGCGACAGCGTGTGCCAGCCCCACATCAGGCCCATCGGGATGTTGGTTCCGCCCCCGGTGGTCATGGCGTTGATCGCGGTTTTCACCTTGGTCAGGTCCGAGGTCAGACGCGTGACGGGTGTCATCCGGCAGCCCGCATTCGGCCCCTTGATCAGGCTGGTTCGGTCGAAGCGGCCGGCCGCGACCTCCGCGTCGATGTTCGCCTTG